>CANJCM010000053.1 GCA_947472765.1 Opitutia bacterium | reverse complement strand
GCTGAGAGTTGAGGGTTGAGAGAACGGACAAAAGAAGTCCGACGGCTGGTGCCGTAGGGCCGGCGCTCCTCACCGGGCCTCTTCGTGAATGAAAGCCGTGGCCCGGCGACGAGCGCCGGCCCTACACCAAACGGTGAACGCCCTGTCCGACCTAAGGAGATCCTGGACGGTGGGGGCACCGTCCCTCCATGGATTGCTTTCCTGGAGGAGGAACTGACGGACATCTGAACGATCTGCCTGCCCTGGAGGGCGGGTGCCCACACCCGCCGGGTTGAGAGAATGAAACCGCGTCACGAAAGCTCCGACTTGGTTTGGCCCCCAAAAAAACCTCTGTGCCCTCCGTCAACCTCTGCGCCCTCTGCGTTCCCGTCTAGGCGGCCTTCGTGTCTTCGTGGTGAAACGGTTTGGGCCGGACTGGACTCGTCCATGAGTCGGTCGGAATGGATTTCGCCGGTCGGAGACTGGCGCTACTCCAACCCTTCGGTCTTCTCCGTTTCTTAACTCTTCCCTCTTAACTCCGCCTTTGCCGAAGGCACACGACCGCGCACCAACGCGTCCCCTCGTTTCAGGTAAACGGGGCCGTTGTTCATTGGCGTGGGTTCACGAGCGTGGTTTTTATCGCGCCACCGTGGTGGTGACGCGTGCAACCCGCTCACCCCGTGCTCCCCGCGTCCTGCTCGAATTCCGGCCTGTCTCGCCGCTGTCGTTTCGCCGTTTCCATTTTCCCCGTCGCTGCTCCTCGCCGTCGCCTGGGCGGGTTGGCCGCCGCGCTGCGGGTCTTCGTGTGGTCGCTCTGCCCGCTGGTGGCTACCGCCCAGACTGGCACGGCACTCGTCCGCCACGCGCCGGAGATCAGCGGGACGGTCGACGGCTCGGTGCAGGTGCTGCGCCCGGAGAACGTCTCGCTCGGCGGACAGGCGAAGATTTCCCGCGACCTGCTCGTGCCGGGCATGCCGACAGTTCGACTCAACGGCCGTCCGAGTCTCGGTGCCTCGGTGACGGGAGCCGGCGCCGCCACGCCCTCGAATCATTCCGTCACGCTGGGTGGCCAGGCGTCGGTCGGCCGGCTCGTTCGCCGCACGGATTCGGTGGCGCTGCCGCAGGTATCTCCCCCGCGGCGACCCACGGGAAACCGTGAGGTCACGCTGCGTCGCGGGAATAGCTCGGCCGGCAATTTTGCGACGATCCGCGATCTGAAGCTATCGGAGGGCGCCGGCATGATCGCGGTCCCGCCCGGTTACTATGGCGAGTTCAAGGCGGAGTCGGGCACCGGCTTTGTGCTCGGAGTCGCGGGCTCCACGACGCGGTCCTTCTATCATTTTCAGGAGTTGAAATTCAGCGGCACCGCGACCCTGCGCGTGGTCGGGCCGGTGGAGATCACGCTGCGGGAGAAACTCGAGATCACCGCGGAGGCCGGCGCGGCCGATCATCCCGAGTGGCTGACGCTGCAACTCGCGGAAGGCGGACTCGAGCTCAACGGCAAGGTGCGGATGTACGGCTTCGTCGTCGCCCCCGACGGCGCCGTCAGGATCAAAGGCAACAGCCAGCTCGTCGGCGGAGTGAGTGCGGACGAGCTCTCCGTGCAAGGCGCGGGCGTGGTCCGGCTGATCGAGCGCGAGCGTTCGGATCCTCGTCCCAACCAGCCGCCGGTCGTGACGCTCACCTCGGCCGCGGGTGACGGATCGCTGACGGCGCCCGCGCGTCTCACCTTGGAGGCAACCGTCACCGATGCCGATGGCACGGTGGCGGAGGTCGAGTTCTACTCGAGCGGGAGCCTGTTGGGTGCGGCTGCGGAGCCACCCTATCTGTGGACCCTGCGGAGTCTCGAGGCGGGAACCTATGCGTTCACGGCGCGGGCCCGGGATAATCTCGGCGCCACGGCCGACTCGGCATCCCTGGCGGTGGTCGTGTCGCCCCCGGAGAATCTGCCGCCGACGATTGCGTGGGAGTTTCCGGCGGAGAACACGGTGTATGCCGCGCCGGCGAGTATTCCGCTCCTCGCCACGGCGCAGGACCCTGATGGCGCGGTGGCCAAGGTCACCTTTCTCGGCGGGGCGGACGGGTCGATCGTCCTCGGTGAAAGCAGCGCGGCGCCTTTTCAGTTCACGTGGACGAATGTTCCTCCGGGAGCATACACGCTCCTCGCCCGCGCCGTTGACGAACTCGGGGCGGTGGCGATGTCGGCGGCCCTGCACGTGAACGTACTCGCCACGCTGCCGTACATTACAGGTTGGGAAACAGCCGAAGGATTTTCGCCCGGCGCGCTGAACGACCAGCACGGGTGGCAGACGTCGGGGCGGGTGGAGGTCACCAACACGGGCAGTCTGCGCGGCGCACAAGCCGTGAGTATCGCCGCGGCGCAACCGCCGGCCGAGGCAAGGACAACCTTTGCGCCGGGCAGCGGGCTCGGGGTGGTGTTCGTGGATTTCTTCACGCGGCCTCCGCTGGGATCAAACAACGGGCCGGCGGTGGTCGTGCGGGCGCCGTTCGGTGCGGTGGGTGTCGCGTCGGCCGGTTCGTCCGCATCGGCGGAAGTCGGCGTGTGGCGAGGCGATGGTGCCGGCGGGACCTGGCAGGGCACGGGAACGTTCGTCGCGCTCGAGGCGAGCGGGCTCCCCGCGGCGTGGACCCGAGTCACGATGCGTGCTGATTACGGGCGCAAGACCTGGGAGCTCTCGGTCGACGGACGCCTTGTCGCGGCGGGAATTCCGTTTCTCGAGTTGCAGGCCGGCGAGCTGACGGCGCTGGCCCTGTTCGGCGGCGAGGGCAGCGCCTCCGCCTACGACGACCTCTACATCGGGGGCGAGAATCCACTCTTCACCGACGCGGATCACGACGGGCTCGATGACACCCGGGAGGCCGCGCTCGGCCTCGATCCGACGCGGGACGACCGGGCCTTCGACCCGGATGGCGATGGGCTGAACAATCTCGCCGAATACCTCGCGGGCACGAATGCACGGCGGGCCGACACCGAGGGCGACGGTCTGCCTGACGGCTGGGAGGTTCGCTTCGGACTCAACCCGACGGTGAACGACGCCGGCCTCGACCTCGTCGGCGACGGTGTGACCAACGCCCGGAAGTTTCTCCTCGGACGCAATCCCCGCGTCCTCGCGCAGCCCGACACCGGCGACGCCGTGGGCCTGCGCCTCTTCCGCCCCACCAGCCGCTGAACCGGAGACCTGTATCATGAAATTCCATTCTACTCTCTTTGTGGCCGGGTGCATTGCGCTCGGCGTCTCGTTGCTCCCGGCCAGTCCCGTACGCCGGCCGAAGCCGGACCTCGATGTCATTTATGAGACGCGGACCCGCACGCCGAAGCTCGGCGGCGTGCCGCAGCTCACGCCGACCACTTTTCCGGAGGGGCAATACGCCACGCTCTATCGCACGCAGACCTTCACCGGCGAACGTCACGGCGCGCAGTCGGCGTACTGGCCGGCGGGAGCGTTCTCCGGGACCACGCAGCAAACGCGCGAGCGGATCAGCGGACGGATTCGCTACCTCTATAATCCTGTCACCGACGCGATCGAAACCGTGAATGACAGCCTGCACGAAGTCGGTGGCTCCAATGCGGCGCCCTGGGCGGCAGACGTGGGGCCGTTTCCCGCGCCGCCCGTGCTGAGCGTCGCGATCGAACCGTTGAGTCCCGTCGCGCCTCTGGGGGCGGGAATGAACAATCCGCTCAAGCTGCCGGTCGTGAGCGCGACCCTCGCGGCCGACGATGATCTCTTTTACTCGGGCGTCGGCGGGTTTGTCGGGACCTCGGCGTTCGAGTTTCAGCATTCGTACCGAATGGAGCTCAGCAATCCGGAGTCCGTGGACGATGCCGAGGCGCGCGCGAAGGTGACCACCGCGATCGATGTCGCAGCTCCGGGCTTGCACACCTCGATTCGCGGGACGCGGAAGGCCGGGGTCTTCTGGTTGATTCGAGAAGTTACGGCCCGCTATCAGATCCGCGACTGCGCCGGGACCTACGCGCTGGTGAAGACGTATCGGAAGCGTCCGCTCAACTATATCCCAGGCGGTGAAGCGGCCGCCTGGTCGGCGAACTGGACCGAGACCGAGGCTGTGACGTCCGAGGGCGCGCACAGCCCGGAGCAGCGCTTCACCCTGCCGCTGATCGACGACCACGAGGTCGAACTGGTTTCGCTGCTGGTCCAGCCGCTGGTCGACTGCGCGAGCTGTGATGGTCCTGGGATTGCGGGCGGCGGCTCCGGTCCGGTGAACGGGTCCATCGACTGGTCGATCCCGCTCGGCTTGAAGTCGGACGGCCGCAGCGTCGGCAGTCTGCTGCTGCACGAGGCGAGCATCTCCGCAGCAATCTACACGCCGGCGCCGTTGAGCGCCGCGCTCGATGCCCAGGAAGGCGTCGCGCGGCGCAATGCGACCGGTGCGCTGCGTCAGGTGCTCGTGCCGCAGGCGCTCGTCGATGTGGTGACGCTCACGCCGGCCAGCTACGAACTGCGTTTCTATTTCCGCGATCGGGCCGGCGTCGTCGGGGCGGATGGGTTCCACGTGCCGGAGGGCGTACCCTACCTCGTGTGGCGGATCGAGAATCCCGATGTCTCACGGGCGACGTCGAACCGGTTGCGATTTACCCGCACCGTCGGCGGTGAGTCGCAGGTGACGGAAGTCGACGAGAGCCAGCCGGGTCGACGGCTCTTCTCCGAGGCCAACGGACTGCGCATCACCGAGACCGTGGAGACGTTTGTCGGGTCGGAACGCGTCGAAACCGTGACGGTGCGGGACGCCGCGGGACAAGTCGCCTCGCAACGGCAGACTTTCTATCAGACCTTCGATTGGGGTGAGGAGCGCGTGAAGGAGGTGCTCGACCCCAACGGTGCGGCGCTGACGACCTGGTGGGCGTACCAGACGAACAGCCGGGACCCCGCCTATCAGCAGGTGACGTCGATCTGGCGGCCGGACGGCAGCACCGAGGACTTCTGGTACGACAGCAGCGGCCGGCAGTGGGCCCATCTCTCGCCGGCGTGGTTTGTCCACCGGCAAATGGACAGCCGCTTCGTCACGTTTGCCGACCTCGATCGCGATGGAATGGTCGACCAGCTCACGTCGGAGGGGACGAAGATCAACCAGAGCATGACGCGCCTCGAGTGGGTCGTGGACTGGGCCCGGCCGACGGACGGCTACCGGAAGCGGGACCGCTACCAGACGCTGGACGGCGCGGCGCTTTGGGACACGCCGGGCAACCTCCTGACGCGCGAACGCTATTCGGTTTCGGACGGCAGCCTGATCTATCGGCTTACGCCCGACCACCAACTCCAGCTCACGTCGAAGTCGCGTCGTCCGGATGGCGGCCTGACGAAGGTGACTCAGCAGGGCGCCGCCGACGCCGCGCGCGAGCGGGTCGTCGATGGGACTGCCACGACGGAACAGTATTCAGCCGTGGGCACGCTGACGTCACGAGTCGTCACGGATCTCGCGACGGGTGTGGTCCTCGATTCGACCGAAGTGACGGCGTTCGATGAATTCGGCCGCGCCACGGGGATTCGGCACCTCGACGGTTCGGTCGAGACGCGGGAGTACTGTGCGACCTGCGGTCAGGTCGTGGCGACGACCCATCGCGGACTGACGATCGCCTCCAGTTATGACGGGCTCGGCCGCAAGGTGGAGGAGAGCCAAAGCGCGGGTGGCGTCGTGCTGTCGCGGCTGCGTTTCCGCTACGATGCCGAGGGACGTCTAATCCAACGCGTGCGGGTCGATGTCGTCTCGGGGGCCGAGACGATTCTGGCGGCGACGAGCTACGACTCCGCGGGCCGGCTGATCTCGGAGACGAACCTCGGGACCGGCACGACGCAGTTCGCCTATGCCTTCGGCACGCAGGGACGGACGATCACCACGGCGACCTCGGCGGATGGTAGTACGCGGATCGAAACGCGGGGGGCGAGCGGCCTCCTGCTTGCGGTGCGCGGGACGGCGGCCGCGCCGGTGGACTACGATTATCTGACCAAGTCCACCTCCGGTGGCGGCAACGGCTACGTTCTCGAAACCCGGCACGTGAACGACACCGGCGCGCTGACGTATCAGCGGCAGTCGTTCGATCTGCTCGGCAATGTCGAGTTCACCGAGTTTCCCTTTCCCACGAACGCGAAGTACCGGCGCACCTACGATGCGATCGGCCGGCTGGTACGGGAGGAGGATCCGGACGGAGTGTCGCAGCTTCAGGCGTACGATGCCCGCGGCCGCGCGGCTGTCACGGCCCTGGACCTCAACCGTGATGGAGTCATCGACTACGCCGGCACGGACCGGATTACCCGCACGTTGAGCGAAGTGGGAACGCGCGACGGCGTTCCGGTCCAGCGCGTGAGTACGCAGGTATGGGAAACCGACGGCGTGGATTCCCCGACGACGATCGCTGTCACCGAAACCAGCCTCGATGGGCGCCGGGTGTGGCAGACGCGCCGTGGGCTGCTGACCACGGTCGTCACGACCTTCGACGGCGCCGGGGGACGCACAGTCACGACGACTGCACCCGATGGGGTGGTAACAGCGGAGCAGTATCTGGGCGACCGGCTGATTTCGACCACGACGCGGGCCGCGGACGGCACGCGGTTGGCGGCGGCGACCAAGGCTTACGATGGGGCGGGGCGGCTCGTGGTTAGCGATGGCTCGGACGGTCGGTCGACCTACGAGTACGATGCGCAGGATCGCGTGGTGGGCGTGACCTCACCGGATCCCGATCCCGCTCGAACGGGTCCGGGCTATGATCCGCAGACCTCGCGTCGAACCTATGATGCCATGAGTCGGGTCGTTGAAGTCACGCACCCGGACGGCAGCGTGACCAACAGCTCCTATTATCCGGGTGGGCTGCTGCGCCGGCAGTGGGGCGCGTTGCTGACTCCGGTGGAGTACACCTACGACGGGCAGCGGCGGCTGAAGTCGATGACGACCTGGCAGGATTTCGCGGGTGACACGGGTCGCGCGACGACCACGTGGAATTACGACGTCGATCGCGGCTTCCTCCTGAACAAGCGGTACCCGGATGGCTCTGGGCCGGACTATCTCTACAGTCCCGGTGGCCGGTTGAACCGTTACCGCTGGGCGAGGGGAGCGGCGATTGCGCGGCACGAGATCGTCTACAACAACGCCGGCGAGATTTCGCAGTTGGCGTACACCGACACGGTTCCGAACACCCCGGATGTCAGCTACACCTACGATCGACTTGGCCGGCCGCGGACGATCGCGGACGGTTCGGGGACGCGGCTTCGCACTTACAACGCAGCCGGCGAGCTCGCGGCCGAGAGTTACACGACGGGACCGCTGGCCGGGCTCGAGGTGCAACGAAGCTACGACGCCGTGCAGAGGCCCGAGGCGGTGGTGGCCGCGTGGGAGGGAGAAATCGCGCGGACGAATTACGGGTACGATGGCGGCTCGCGACTCGCGACCATTCGATCGGGGGCGGAGAGTTTTGCGTACACCTACGCGGCGGAGAGTCTGCTGCCGGGTACTGTCGCGATGGCGACGTCTGAGGGACCCCGGCTGAGGACGGTGCGCACTTACGACGCGCTGCGCCGACTCACGGCCGTTCGCCACACTCCCACCGGCGAGCCGGTCGCGCTGGAGTACGGTTACGAGTATGATGCCCTCAACCGCCGGACGAGTCTGAGACGCGAGGATCGTTCGAATTGGAGTTATGCCTTCGATGCCCGCGGTCAGTTGACGTCCGGCTTGCGGCGGAAGTCGGACGGATCGCCCGCTCTGGGCGGAAGCTTTAGCTGGTCGTTCGATGATATTGGCAACCGCCGGAGCGCGGCCGTGAACGGGCAGACTGCTACCTATGCCGCGAATGCCTTGAACCAGTATGGTCAGCGCACCGTGCCCGGGGTGATCGAACTGGTCGGAATGGCCGCGGCGGATGCGACGGTCACATTTCAAGTGACTCCTGGGCTGGTTACGCCGCAGCCGGTGATGCGCGATGGACTGGAGTTCCGTGCCCAGACCGCGGTGGACAACAGCGCGGCGGCCCAGCGCCGGCAAATCGATGTGACGGCGGTGAAGAACTTCGTCGGCCCGAATGGTGAGGACGCGATGGCGACCGCGACCCGGCAGGTGTTTGTGCCGCGCACGCCAGAGACGTTTTCATCGGACCTGGATGGAAATCTTCTCTCCGATGCGCGTTGGACCTACACGTGGGATCAGCAGAACCGGCTGGCCGCGATGGAAACGAGCGCAGGTGCGGTGGCGGTCGGCGTGCCGCGGGAGAAGCTGGAGTTTACCTACGACAGTCAGCACCGGCGCGTGGCGAAGCAGGTGTCGCGGTGGACGGCTTCGGCCTGGCAGCTCACGGCGCATACGCTGTTCGTCTACGACGGCTGGAACTTGATCGCCGAACTCAACGCCCTCGCCGGGCACGCCTTGGTGCGAAGCTATGTCTGGGGCGTCGACCTGAGCGGCAGCGACCAGGGGGCGGGTGGGGTGGGTGGACTGCTCGCGGTCCGGGTGGCGGACGGCGCGGGCGGAGGCGTGACGCATTTCGCCGCGGCCGATGGCAACGGCAACGTCAGCGCGCTCATCGACTCCCGCGACGGAAGAATCTCGGCGCGCTACGAGTATGGCCCGTTCGGCGAACCCCTCCGAACCGATGGTCCCGCCGCCGAGGCCAACCCGTTCCGCTTCTCGACCAAGTTCACCGACGCCGAATCGGGCCTCCTCTACTACGGCCTCCGCTACTACGCGCCCGAGACCGGCCGCTGGCTGAGCCGGGATCCGCTGGGGGAGCAGGGTGGGGCGAATTTGTATGCGTTCTGCGGCAACGACGCGGTCAACCAAATCGATCTGCTCGGGCTCAATCCGTTTCGGACGGTGGTCAACGGCCTCCGCCAGGTGTTGGCGCTGCCGTTTGATATCCTGTCGGGGGATATTTTCCGGACGAAGATTTTGGGCGAGCAATTCACCGACTCACAGTGTGAGTTTTTGATTACGGTGACGGGGATAAGGAACAACCTAAACGAGAACCTGGAATTTCGAAGGAAGACTGAATTGTATCCCGAATTTCGGAAGATTCCCGTCGCCCAAGCGATTTATAATCCGACGTTCGCTTCGCTGGTCGGTGACGGATTACAGATTGTCGGAGATGAAATCATGACGATCGGTGCGGTCTCGCGACTGATGGCGAAGACCGTCGAAGGGGCATTCCAGAAAGCAAAGTCCAATCACTGTGCTTTGGACTGCATCAAAATATTCATAGAAGCGCACAGTCAGGGTGGAGCGATTGCGAACCGTGCCTTGGCTCTCGTGTCGCCTCAGGCGAAGAAGCACATCTATCTGGTAATCCTCGGAGGGCAGGAAGACGTGTCGGTAAAGGGTCTCGCGGGCGGACGGAGCATCCACAATGTGCACGACATCATTCCAAAAATTCCTAACCAGCCGTCTCATCTGTGGCGCAACAACTCGGTCGAAACCTTTAACCCCCTAGATTTGGGGTATTCGCGTGGTTCCTATGATGGTCCGATTTCAAGTCACTCCTTGGAGTCCGACTCTGAGACTCCAAGCCCATATTTAAAGTACAGGACGCAGCACAGCTGGTGACTGACCTCGAATGAACACCTCTCTCTCCGCCCGTTTTAGGTTATTCGCGCTGGGCGTTATGCTGACACTTCTTGCCGGATGCGCCACGTATCGCGAAACAGACGTGACCGCCGATTACATCAATGACCCAGAGTTCCGAAGGGGCTATAGGGTCGGAGGCGTCTACGAGCTTCAGGCCGACCTGTTTGTCACGAAGTTGGACCGACCGCATTACGTGTTCATGAAGCCCGGAGACAGCGTGCCTAAAATCGCCGCGTGGGACGCAGGTGATCGCAGGTCGGCCGTACCGGTTGTTGGGCCGGCAAGGAGGGGCACAAGAGTACGTGTAGAGAAGGTCGTTCTGATTAGCTCACCAAACGGAATTTCCCAAGTGACCTGCATGTTCCGTGCTGAGGGATTCGACCGACTAATTACACCGTTCATGATTTCAAACTTGGTCGAGGTTCATGGCGGTAAGACGCTCTGCGCTCCCGATCCAAGTTTTCTAAAAGAAGTACCGTGAACTACGTGAGCGCCATCTGCGCCTAGCCTCTGGACGCTTCGAAGTGGCTGCTATGGCTCGAATCCTGTTCATCCTGGTCATCCTGTCTAAATTTGGACTCGAACCTCCCGCTGCTCACGCAGCGGGCTACGCGGAACGGAGCGAAAAGCTGAACGCGCTTTGCGTAATGAAGTCGTTGTGTCTCCCTCGCTGTCATTCTGAGCGGAGCGAAGAATCCATGTGAACGGGAGCCGTGATGCGTGCGTTCGCCGCCTGCAAGGCGAAGGACCTTCCGAAGTTCATCTGCCGACGACTCGGTGTCTGGCACGAGGACATGCATTCCCGTAGGTCACTTCGAAGGCATGGATTCTTCGCTCCGCTCAGAATGACAGGGGAGCGGGTTGTTAACGCTTCAGGACCGATCGGTGCCGAGGTTCGGTCTCGTGGCTGCTACGGCTCGAATCCTGTGCATCCTGTCTAAGTTTGGACTCGAACCTCCCGCTGCTCACGCAGCGGGCTACGCGGAACGGAGCGAAAAGCTGAACGCGCTTTGCGTAATGAAGTCGTTGTGTCCCCCTCGCTGTCATTCTGAGCGGAGCGAAGAATCCATGTGAACGGTAGCCGTGTCGCGTGCGTTGGCCGCCTGCGAAGCGAAGGCCCTTCTGAAGTTCATCTGCCGACGACTCGGCGTCCGGCACGATGACATGCATTCCCGAAGGTCACTTCGAAGGCATGGATTCTTCGCTCCGCTCAGAATGACAGGGGCGCGGGTGATTAACGCTTCAGGAGCGATCGGTCCCGAGGTTCGTCCCGTGGCTGCGGTGGCTCGAATCCTGTGCATCCTGTAATCCTGTCTAAGTTTGGGCTCGAGCCTCCCGCTGCTCACGCAGCGGGCTACGCTGAGAACCTGGGAGGCCTGAACGTCCTGCGCCGGTCGGAGACGCGGCGGTACTTTCTAAACGGAGCAGATGGCTGACTGATTTCATTCACTCCGCCAAAAAAAGACCCGCCGGTTGGGACCGGCGGGTCGAAGCTATCAGCTAAAATGGGTTGAGAGGTCAGACGCTCTTCGGGATCGCCGCGTCGAGTTCGACGGCGTGCGGGTGATTGCGTTTGACGCGTTGCAGTTGGTGGCGGCGCTGCAGCATGCGATCGAGCTTGTCGATCAGGAGCGATACCGCCTGGTGGCATTCGCCGGACTGGACCGTCGCATTCATATCGGGGCCGTGGATCGCGATGTGTCCCTTGGCCTTGAACTGGGTGCCGACCGCTTCGGTCCGATCACATTCCAATTCCACGCGGATCCGCACGATGCGTTCCTCGTGACGAAACAGTCGCTCGGCTTTCTCCCGGACGAACGTCTTCAAGGACGGCGTGAGTTCGAGGTGAATGCCAGATACGATTAGTTCGTGGTTGTTTTGGCTGTTCATGTTTCTGGGTATGGGTTGCGTTGCATCCGGTCCTGGCCTGCGCCAAGCCCGGTAAATTCCCTTTGTGTCTTCCTCGATGTCCTTCGCTTCTTCGCTACGCGAAGCACTCCAACCTTTCGCCGTCATGATTGTGACGGGGGGATCTTCCGGTATTGGAAAATCGTTCATCGAGCTTGGTCAGAAGCTGAAACCCGAACTGGTCATTTGCAATCTCTCGCGGCGTTCTCCGGTCAAAAATAGTTCGGATCAAAAATTGAACCATTTTTCGTGCGACCTCTCGCATCCGGAAGAAATCGACCGCACCGTCCGTGAACTTGAGGCCTTTCTCGAACGCACCGCCCCCGCCGGGCCCATCCTCCTCATCAACAACAGCGGTTTCGGCAGCTTCGGCCGTTTCCCGACCCCCGACCTCGGCCGCGAACTGGCCATGGTCGACGTCAATATCCGGGCGGTCGTGCATCTCACCGGCCTGCTGCTCCCGCGGCTCAAGTCCCGCGGCGGCGCCATCATGAACATCGCCTCGGTCATGGCCTTTCAGCCGACCCCGTTCTCCGCGACCTATGGCGCCTCCAAGGCCTTCGTTCTCCACTGGACGCTCGCGCTGCACGAAGAGCTGCGCGGGAGCGGCGTGCGCGCGCTGGCCGTCTGTCCCGGCACGACGACGACGGAGTTTTTCCGCACGGCCGGGCTCGGTGACAGTGCCATCCTCCCGGCGCTCGCGATGACCACCGAGGAGGTGGTGACCCTTGCCTTTCGCGCCCTCGCCGCGGGCCGCAGCCAGATCGTCACGGGCTGGAAGAACAAAGTTTACACCTTCGCCGCGTCCAGGATTTCCAAGCCGCTGGCGGCCCGCATCAGTGGCAAGGTCCTCGGCCGGTTCCGGCTGGGCAAGGGCGCTTCGTGAGCGCTCCCGAATCCGCCGCGCCGCCGCTGCCGGACGACGACTACTCCCGGCGGGCCTGCGCCTGGCCGCGACGGGTGCGGGTGCAGGGGCCCGTCCGGATGATCGCACCGGAGGAAGTCCCAACTTGGATTGTCTACGAGGACGAACGGCTGGTGGTGGTGAACAAACCCGGCGACGTCGTCTGCCATCCCTCGAAGGCCGGGCCGTGGTCGAGTCTCGTCGGCGCACTCCGCGAATACACGCAGTTGCCCACGGTGCATCTCGTCTTCCGGCTCGATCGCGAGACCAGTGGCGTGGTCGTGCTCGCGAAGGATGCGAAGATGGCGAGCCGGCTGCAGGTCGCGATGCAGGAGCGAAAGGTGGGTAAGGCCTACGAGGCCATTCTCACCGGTCAGCTGCTCGCGCCGGTGACGGTTAATCAGCCGCTGGGCGACGATGTGCACAGTCCGGTTTTCCTGAAGTCAGCCGTTGTCGGACCCGGCGAAGGACAGTCGGCCGTCACGCACTTCACGCCGCGCGCCCACGGCGACGGCTTCACGCTGGCGCGGATTGTGACAGAGACCGGTCGCAAGCATCAGATCCGGGCCCATGCGCAATGGCTCGGTCACTCCATCGTGGGCGACAAGATCTACGGACCCGATTCGCGGCTGTATCTGGATTTCATCGACCACGGTTGGACGCCGGAGCTCGCGGCGAAGCTCCTGCTGCTGCGACAGGCCCTGCATTGCGCGGAAATCGATCTGCGTCCCGCGGGGCTGAGTTACGTGTTCACGGCGCCATTGCCGCCGGATTTGCGCGAGTTCTGTGCGGGGCACGGAATCGCTTTTGAGTCGCGCATTCAATTGTAGGGCCGCCGCTCGTCGGCGGGCCTCGGCTGAATGAATTTCCCGTCGGAACAGGCCCGGCGGTGAACGCCGGCCCTACGCTGCGGATAACCGGCCAACAGATCTGTCCGTCCGATTTCAGTGGTCGGCGCGAGTGCGACGGCTTGGCTCGGGTCATCGTGGACGACTTTCGTCCGCGGGACGCCGCTTTGTCCGGCGCCGAACCTCCGAATCCCCGCCCCGCTATGTCCCACGCTTCCGACCTTCCGGCTTCCGCATCCTCGACCCGTCGCGAGTTCGTCAAACAGTCGCTGCTCGCCGGCGCGTCCGTGGTGGCGCTGGGCACCGACCTGGCAAAGGCCGCGCAACCCGTGCCGGCCGCCGCACCCGCCACGCCGACCCTGCCGCCCGTGCCGCTCGTACCGTATGGCTCGGGTCAGCCGATCTATCTCGCCGATCTCGACCGCGCAACGCCGGCCTCGGCGCAGGCGAAGACCTGGCAGCCGAATCGCTGGAAGCAGTACGAGTTCGAGACCCCGCAGGTGAAGGGCGTGATGCTCGCCTGCGGCCAGAACACGGGCGTGCCGGACCTCGAGTACGCGCTGCCGCAGAAGGGCTGGTATGCGATCTCCTTCGGCATCCAGTCCCACTACTGGGAGTCGCGGCTGCAGGTGCGGTTCAAGAACGATCCGATTTTCACCGTGCTCACACCGAACAATTTGGCGGACGCCGGCATGATGTGGGACGACATCCAGTGGTCGCGGCATTCCTACAACTCCGGCGGCATTGAGGAACTCTTCTGGCGCTACGCGGAACTGGGCGGCCCAAACTCGTCCGTCGTCCTGCGGCAGTTGAAGGTGCAGGCGCTGCCCGGCAGCGGCGACGCGTTCGGCAATATTTTCGCGGCGTGCTGGCTCGCCTACATCAAGCTCGTGCCTCTCAGTACGGCCGAGGTCGCGCAGATCCAGGCCGATCGCCGTCGCACCGACACGAAGCGGCTGTTCGCGGCCGATGATGCGTTTTCCGCGACGGCGAACCTTCGCTTCCGCACGGCCGATGATGTCCGCCGCCAAATCGAGCCATACCGCGACACGGACTTCTCGCGCATGTACTGGGAGGCCGGCGCGGGCGATGTGACGAACTATCCGAGCAAGGTGGGCCGGCAGAACAATCAGGAGTGGATGGCCGAACACTACCGGTATTGCGACCGGCTCCGCAGCGACAGTGTGAAGGACTTCCAGCGGCAGGGACTCGATCCTTTCAAAATCGCGCTCGAGCACAGTCACGCCATCGGGATCGAGTTTCACGCCTCCTACCGCGTCGCGGGATTTTATTTTCCCGCCCCCGAGGACGAATGGAATGCGGGCGGCCTCTACGAGAAACATCCGGAGTGGCGTTCGCGCGACAAGTTAGGCCGCATCGCCCCGCGGCTTTCGTACGCGGTGCCGGGGGTGCAGGAGTACGTGCTCAAGCTCCACGAGGAAATCGTGGCCGCCTATCCGGTCGATGGCGTCAGCCTGCTCTTCAACCGCCGGTTGCCGATCCTCGGCTACGACGAACCGCTGGTGCAGAGTTTCCAGGCGAAGTTTCAACTGGATCCCCGGCAACTGCCGGAAAACGACCCGCGCTGGCTGGCGCATTCCGCAGCGGTGCTGACCGGGTTCATGCGCGAGTTGCGGAAGCGGATGCAGACCGCGGCCGCGAAGCAGGGGCGCAAGCCGATTGGCATTACGGCGGTGGTGATGAGTTCGATCGAGGAGAACTACAGCTACGGGCTCGATCTCGCCGCGTGGGTGAAGGAAGGGCTGATCGACACGCTCATCCCGTATTCGTCGGCGAAGGGTATTAACAGCCGGCTCCATTCGTATGAGGATCCCGCGGCCATCGTGGAGTTCGTGCAGCTGACGAAGGGCACGGCCTGCAAACTTGCCCCGAACCTGATGCCGCGCGGACTCACGCCGGAGCAGTACAAGCGTCGGGCGGACGGACTCTACAAAGCCGGCGTCGAGAACCTGTTCTTCTGGGACTGCTTTGGCCGGACGAATTTCGATCCGTCGTGGACCACGCTGTCGCGGCTGGGTCACAAAGAGGAACTTGCCGACTGGAGCGCGAAAGGCGGTCCACCCGTGATGCGTCCTCGCGCCGAGCTCACGCGAATCGGCGATTGGGATCTGACTTATCAGACGCCGGGGTGAGATTTATGGGGTTCGCTCCGGCTGCCGCTGTCGGCACGCGGACGAATTTGCGATTTTGGATTTTCGAGCCGGAACGATGCGGGGGAACGAAATCGGCGGGTGTGGGCACCCGCCCTCCATGGCAGGTGGATCGTTCAGACTTCCGTTCACGCTCCTCTCCAAGAGCAATCCATGGAGGGACGGTGCCCCCACCGTCCACGGCGGCCTAACGGGCGACGGAACGTCCACGGATCGGTGTACGGCCGGCGCTCGTCGCCGGGCCACGGCTTTCATTCGAGAAACGGCCCGCCGGCGAGCGGCGGCCCTACAATTCAGCGATCACCGCCTCGACCGCCGCGCAGTGAGCGGCGACGCGTTGCGCGAGCGGCAGCGAGGTCGGTGCTTCCAACGTGTATCCGAGGGGCGTGTGGTGGGCGCGCAGGTAGATCGACTCCGGCCAGAGTTCGCGGAGCTGCGGATCGTCCACGGGCCGGATGACGCCGGGTTCGGTCACGGGCCGCCCGTCGATCTGCTTCGCCGGATCGATCGGGCACACGTTCATCACATTCGTGAGAATTTCCGCCGCGAGCCCGCGGCGCTGGTGCGGGTTCAGCTCGTAAAGATAGTAGCCGGTGGCTTCCCAATCCTCGTGCAGGCAAAGAGCGGCCTCGAAGTTTGGCTGACATTGCAGCCAGCGGGCGTGGGCCTGGATTTCGAGTGAGCGCAGCGCCTTGTAATCGCGGTTGAGGTCGATGCCGTCGGCGTTTTCCCGTGTCTGTTTGGTGAAGCCGATGGGATTCAACATCGGGCAGAGGAACCACACCGCCCGGTCATCGAACGCGCCGCGCTCGATCATCTGCAGCAGCGCGAGCGGTCCGGCGGGTTCGTCACCGTGAATTCCAGCCGAAAGGTAAACCCGCGGCCGCGGTCCACGGGTCCGGCGGGTGAGGGCGTAGAGTGGAAGGCCGGCAATTTCGCCGAAGGGTTCGACGCGAAACCCCGCGACGCGCGCGACGGATTGGATTTGCGCGGCAAACGCAACCGGGTCGAGCAGGGTGGGCGGTTCCACGGGCATCGGCGCAATTTGCGCGGAGCGATTGGGCCGAAGCAATCCTGAGGTGGAGGAACAACCACAGATGGACACGGATGGACACGGATTCAGAGCCACAATGTAGATTAGGCCGATTCAGGGGCCTTCACTCATCTGTGTGCATCGGTGTCCATCTGTGGTTCACCTGAATGGCTCGCGGTCGAGCGGGGTGGCGCGCACCGACGGGGTGTGTCGGCTCGGTCCCATCCGATGGCCCTCAGGCTCAATTCTTCCTTCTTAATTCATCCTTCTTACTTTTCCGTTCCCCTGCCAACTTCCTCGCCCCATGTCTCAAGTTCGCGTTCGTTTTGCCCCGAGTCCGACGGGGTTCTTCCACATCGGCAGTGCCCGCACCGCGCTGTTCAACTGGCTCTATGCCCGCCACACCGGCGGGACCTTCATCCTGCGGATCGAGGACACGGACAAGGAGCGCAACAGCGAGGCGTTCCTCCAGGTCATCTACGACAGCTTGAACTGGCTGGGCCTCAACTGGGACGAGGGCCCGAAGGTCGGCGGCAGCGGCGGCGGCAACCACGGGCCGTATCGCCAGAGCGAGCGCGGCGACGTCTACCGGCAGTACGTCAACCGGCTGCGCGACGCGGGCCGCGCCTACGAGAAAGACGGCGCGATTTGGTTCAAGCTCCTCGGCGAGCGCTACGAGGTGTTCGATGACCACCGCAAGAAGACCGTGACCAAGGTCAAACTGCCGCCCGTCGTGATCGAGGATCAGATTCGCGGCCGGGTGGAGCGCATGGAGGATGAGGACTTCGTCATCGTGCGTTCCGACGGCAATCCGGTTTTCCATCTTGTGAATGTCGTCGACGACATCGCGATGGAGGTCTCGCACATCATCCGCGGGGAGGACCATCTCTCGAATACCAGCAAGCACGTGCTCCTCTTCGAGGGCTTTGGCATGAAGCCGCCGGCGTTCGCGCACATCCCGCTGATCCTGAAGCAGAATGGTCCCGGCAAGATGTCGAAGCGCGACCAGGGCGCACTGATCGAAGAGTACCAGAAGCGCGGTTACCTGCCGGAGGCGCTCGTGAATTTCCTCTGTCTGCTCGGCTGGAATCCCGGCGATGATCGCGAGAAGATGCCAATCGCCGAGATCGTCCGCCTCTTCGATTTGCCGGGCGTGAATCAGAGCAATGCGCGTTTCGACGACAAGAAACTCGCGCACATGAACATGGCCTACCTGCTCGAGCAGCCGGCGGACCGGTTCGTCACGCTCGCCCGGGACTTCTTCCAGCGGACGGATACGCCCGCCGCGCGCGCCGCGCTGGCCACCGACGCCGCATTCTTCCGCGACGTCATGCTGTTGAGCCAGCCGAAGGTCAAAGGCGTCGAGGAACTGCCGGCCTACACAGCGTATTTCTTCACGGACGACTTCGCGATCGACGCCAAAGTCCGCGACAAGGTCATGGCCAAGGGCGACCCGAAGGCCCGGCTGGCCGAGCTGATCGAATTGCTGACGACGGCCGATTTCTCGAGCGACACCGCGGTTGAGGAAACAATCAAGGCACTGGCAGCCAAGAACGGACTCGGTTTTGGCGATTATCAGGCGATCGCGCGGCTCGCTGTGTCCGGCTCCAACGTCGGTCCGAGCATCACCGGCATGTTCCGCGTGCTCGGTCGCGAGCGTGTGCTCGCCCGGATGCGGCGCTTCGCCGCGGCTGCCCGCGACGGGCAGCCGTAGCCTGCGCTGCGCGCAGGGACACGATTGTAGGGCCGGCGCTCGCCGCCGGGCCGTGCATTCGAACCATCCGTTTCATGGAGGGCCGGTGTCCGCACCGGCCTTTTCGAATTCGATCCGCATTTCGGCGGGTGAATGCCCCCTGTTTGTCATTCTGAGCGAAGCGAAGAATCCATGCGTCGGACGGAGTGTCAGAAATCGAACAGGCCGCGTGGCGTACGAGGTCCAGTCGGGTGTACTTTCGACGCACGGGGAATGTCGCTTTCGGTGTGCGGCCTCAGCGGATCGGAACGGCCATCCGAACCTATGGATTCTTCGCTGCGCTCAGAATGACAGGGGCAAGAGGAGGCTCGGGGAGATTCCTCCGACTGTTGTCCGATGTCTGCCGTCCGGCGTTCGATCCGCCCTCCGCGCGAGCGGAGGCCAGGCTCGGCGCAGCGCGCCGGGCCCTACGTCCGCGCGAGGATCAGCTTCAGCAACTCGTCGTAGTCGTTCACCGCGGGAAATTGCGGGAACTGCTTCACGACATTGTCCGGCGCGTGAAAGAGAAAGCCGTGATCCGCCTGCCCGAGCATCGAGGTGTCGTTGAAGGAGTCGCCGGCCGCGATGACGTTGTAGTTGAGCGACTGCAGCGCCTGGACGGCCTGCTTCTTCTGGTCAGGCATCCGCAATTCGTAGCCGGTGATGCGGTCGTTCTTCACGAGAAGTCGGTGACAGAAGAGGGTGGGCCGGCCGAGCTGCTTCAGCAGCGGCTGGGCGAACTGTTCGAACGTGTCCGAGAGAATAATGACCTGAACCCGTGCGCGGAGGGCGTTGAGGAAGTCGAGCGCGCCTTCCAGGAGATCGAGTGAACCGATCACTTCCTGAATGTCCGTGAGCGTGATGCCGTGGGCATCGAGAATCTCGATCCGGTACTTCATGAGCTTGTCGTAGTCGGGCTCATCCCGGGTTGTGCGGCGCAGGGCGGGCAGGCCCGTGCGATCGGCAACGGCAATCCAGATTTCGGGCGTGAGAACGCCCTCCATGTCGAGGGTGACGAGACTTTGCTTCACAGTTCTTCGCAGTGAACCAGAGGATTTCCGGGCAACGCAAGCGTCGGGCAAAGCACACCCCGGCGCTGCGCGCCACCCCTCTCAAGAGGGGACCACGCAGTAGAAAACCGCGAAGAGCGCGGAGAGACGCGAAGGTTTAAAGTCGTTGGCCTTTGTAGCCCGCTGCGTGAGCAGCGGGACGACGTGAGGCGAAGCGTTGGAGAAGTCCCTGCCCTCACGGGCAGGGCTACATTCGGAACAGGTCACCGAAAGGTCGCCGGAGTTCCGACTGCGATCCAGTAGGGAGGCCGTTCGCTTTCAGTACGTTATCGCGGCTATTCGCCGCTTTGACTGCATCGTTCCGGCCTTAGAGGGGTGCCCGAAGGGCGGGGTGTGTGCTCCGCGGGGACGCTACTCGAGCTGCTTCCGAAATTCGGTGAACTGCTGGCGTAGTTCCGCGAGTTCGCGGTCGAGGCGCGCGACGTCGGCGGCGAGTTCGGCGACGCGATCGGGTCCTTCGCTCGCGGGCGGGACCGGCGGGGCCTCGAACGGAATTGCTGTGACCGCCGTCATCGTGGCGACGGGGCCGGAGAGCAGATGGGCGAAGCGGGCTTCCTTCGCGCCGGGCTGGCGGGGGAGCTTCACGACGAGTGGCCCGGGTTGGCGCCCGGCGAGTTCCTTGAGGCAGGCTTCCACCTCCGGCAGGGAATCGAATCGGAAAAGGCGTTCGCTGCGCGTGCGCAGTTCGCCGATCGTCTGCGGGCCCCGCAGCATCAGCACGGTGAGCAGCGCGACCTCGGCCGGCGTGAGCAGCAGCGCGTCCGTCAGCGTGTGCTTGTACTTCGCGACGCGGCTCTCCTGGCCGGAGAACAAGGTGGCGAGCCGTTTGCCGCGCAGGCTGTCAATCGCACTGGTGACGTCGGCCTCGTCGAGGGACATCACCGGTTCGCGGTTCGTGAGCTGGTTGCACGCGTTGACGAGCGCGTTGAGCGTCAACGGATAGTAGTCCGGCGTCGTAATCTGCTTCTCGATCAGGGCGCCGAGCACGCGTGCCTCAACGGAACTGAGTGGCGGCAGCGGATCGTCCATAGGGAAGTAAAAGTAAGAATTAAGAAGGAAGAAGTAAGAAACCGAGGCAACCCACCCTGGCGCTGCCCGCCACCCCTCTCCAGATGGGACCTTTAGATAAGCGGTTTATCAAGATCCTCTCTCGAGCCGGAACGATGCAGTCAAATGTAGGGCCGGCGCTCGCCGCCGGGCCGTTCTCGAATGAAGGACAAAGGCCTGCCGACGAGCGGCAGCCCTACACTGATTGGTGAACGTTCAGCTCGACGAAATGCAGCCGTGGACGGTGGGGACACCGTCCCTCCATGGATTGTTTTCCTGGAGGAGGAACTGACGAACATCTGAACGGCCCGCCTGACATGGAGGGCGGGTGTCTCACCCGCCGGATCGTTCACTGCGTCGTTCCGACTCGAGCGGGGTGTGCGGCTTGATGAAGCGTGCCTCACACCGCTGCCAATCGAAAATCGAGAATCCAAAATCCAAAATCTCCCCGTCTACTTCTTCGCCCAGGTGTCCTTCAGGCTGATCGTCCGGTTGAACACCAGCTTTCCGGGGGCGCTGTCCTTGGAGTCGACCGTGAAGTATCCGGTCCGCTCGAACTGGTACCGTTCCGCGGGCGTCGCGGTCGCGAGGGAGGACTCCACCTTCGCGGTCACAACTTCGAGCGAGTGCGGGTTGATGAATTTCTTGAAGTCCTCCTCGGCGCCGGGCTCGGCGACGGTGAAGAGGCGATCGTAGAGGCGGACCTCGGCGTCGAGGCTCTGGGTCGCGCTGACCCAATGGATGGTCCCTTTCACCTTGCGATCGACGTTCGGTCCGCCGGCGCGCGTCGTGAGGTCCGCGGTGCAGCGGAGTTCGGTCACCTGGCCCGCGGCATCCTTCACGACTTCGTCGCACTTGATGATGCAGGCGTACTTCAGGCGCACTTCGCCGCCCGGCTTGAGTCGGAAATATTTGGGCGGCGGAACCTCGGCAAAATCCTCGCTCTCGATGAAGACCTCGCGCGTGAGGGCCAGCGGCCGCGTCGTTGGATTTTCGTCCTGCGGGTTGTTGGTCGCATCGCAGGTGAGGACTTCGCCCTCGGCGATGTTCGTCAGCACGATCTTGATCGGCCGCAGCACGGCGAGCCGGCGGTGGGAGATCCCATTCAGTTCCTCGCGCAGCGTGTGCTCGAAGGCGGCGATGTCGGTCAGGCCGTCGAATTTCGTCACGCCCACATGATAGGCGAAGTTGCGCAGCGCGCGGGCGGGAATGCCGCGGCGGCGGGCTCCGGCGATCGTGGGCAGCCGGGGATCGTCCCAACCCTGGACGAAGTTCTCCTGCACGAGCTGAATCAGCCGGCGCTTGCTGAAGATCATGTAGCTGAGATTCAGCTTCGCGAATTCGTACTGGTGCGGACGCGGCCGCGGCAGGTCAAGATGCTCGAGAATCCAGTCGTAGAGCGGACGATGCACTTCGAATTCCACCGTGCAGATGCTGTGGGTCACGCCCTCGAGGTAGTCACTCAGGCAGTGGGCGTAATCGTAGAGCGGGTAAATGCACCACGCGTCGCCGGTGTGGTGGTGGGCGATGTGGCGGATCCGGTAGAGCAGGGGATCGCGCAGCCAGATGTTCGGCGACGTCATGTCGATCTTCGCCCGCAATGTTCGCTTGCCGTCGGGAAATTCGCCGGCGCGCATCCGGGTGAACAAATCGAGATTCTCGGCGACCGAGCGATCGCGGAAAGGCGAGTTGCGACCAGGCTTGTCGGGCGAGCCGCGATATTCCTCCGTCTCCGCCGGCGAAAGATCGCAGACGTAGGCGTGGCCCTTGCGGATGAGCGTCAGAGCATACTCATAAAGCTGAGGAAAATAATCCGACGCGTAAAAAGGCTCCGCGCCCGCCGTGCCGGCTGGAGCGGCGGCGGCGTGGAAATCCGGCAGGCCATTCACGGTGCCTGCCGCGGGAGCGGCGCCCGGGGCTTTGAAGCCGAGGCAGTGATCCGCCCAGCCGTCGATCAGCCAGCGCACATCGGTCTGGATCGATTCAACGTACTCGACCTCCTCCTTGGCGGGGTTGGTGTCGTCGAAGCGCAGGTTGCAGCGGCCATTATTTTCCCGCGCGATTCCGAAGTTCAGGCAGATCGACTTGGCATGTCCGAGATGCAGGTAACCGTTTGGTTCCGGGGGAAACCGGGTGACGATCTTTGGAAAGCGGGCCGCGGCCACGTCCTGCGCCACGATGTCGCGGATGAAATCGGTCGGTACCGGGGCGGCGGCGTTGCTCGGGTTGGAATCGGCGGACATACCGGTCCACGCTGCGCGCCGGCCCGTCGTGCGGCAACGATTCTTTGGCGCTGCGGGCAACGGAAGCGGCGTCCGTTTCGGACTGGGGCGGGCCTGAGGGACCTGGTGCAGTCGGCGGGCGAAGGACTCAAGGCGCGCTTGACGCCATGCGCGCTCACACCTCTGATGCGGCGCTTGGCCTTGCGGGCGTAGCACAATGGATAGTGTAGCGGTCTCCGAAGCCGTCGATCCGGGTTCGACTCCCGGCGCTCGCACCAGCTAATCGAAGTAAGAAGGAAGAATTAGGAATTAAGAGGGAAGGCGGACGAAGCCGCCGGTCTTACCTTACTTCCCGGCCGGCTCGGGATGCTGTCTCTCGTAGTCCTGCTTTTGCCGCGCGGCGTTCAGGATCTGGTCGATCCACGCGTTGATGCGCTGCGGACCGTAGGCGGCGGGGTGCCAGCCGGCGCCGCGCTTCGCGAGGTCGCTTTCCACGTCGAAGAGATCGCGCGGCCCCATGTAGGCGTGATTGGGCAGCACCGTATCAAAAGGCCCGAGGGCCTTGAGGCGCTCGAAGCTCCTGACGTAAGGCTCCGTCCACTCCGGTCCAAAATTGAAACCGAGTCCGCCGGGACTGACGGCGCGGTAAGTGCGATCCCGATCCTTCACCGGATAGACAGTGGTGAGCGCACCGGCCGTGTGGCCCGGCGTGACATAGAAGGTAAACGGCGTGTCGCCGATCTTCATCGTTTCGCCGTCGCGGACGACGAGGTCGCGTTTCAGACGAAGCCCGTTTGTCGGCAGACCGCCCGCCTGGCGTCGTTCGGTCTCGTCCCAGTCGAGCTCCGACATGATGACCCGCGCGCCGCTCAGTTGAACAAAGGTGCCGGCGCCGGCGAAGTGATCGCCGTGGGCGTGGCTGACGATGATGTATTTGATGGCCTTCGGATCGAAGCCGGCCTGCCGGATGTTCTCGAGCAGCAGGTCGGTCGTGTTGGCGTAGGCGGCGTCGAGGAGCACGAGCCCGTCGCTCGTCGTGATGAGATACGCGGCGACGGTCTGGAGTCCGACGTAGTGGACGTTGTCGAAGAGCTTGAACCCGGATTTTTTCTGCGCGTCCGGGGCGACGTTGCGCAGCTTGCCCCAGGGTGCGGCGCGTTCGTTCCAGTCGATGCCGCCGCCCTTTTTCTGCCTGGCGGTGTCAGCGGCGCGGGCGGTGGGCGCGAGGACGTTGAGCGCGGCGAGGGAGGCAAGGACGAGCGCGGAAACGCGCAGTGACGAACGAAGGCGGGACTTCATGGGGTAGAGGGGTGGCGGAGGGGCGGCGAAGCCGGCCGTGCGTGAAAAACTAGGCCGAGTGACGGAGCTGACCAGCAGATTCAGGAAAGTGAGAGTTAAGAGGGATGAGTTAAGAAACGAGCCACCTGGTGCCGTCGCGTACCTTCAAACTTGGACCTGT
This sequence comes from Opitutia bacterium, assembly GCA_947472765.1. Classification (GTDB taxonomy): domain Bacteria; phylum Verrucomicrobiota; class Verrucomicrobiia; order Opitutales; family Opitutaceae; genus ER46. The sequence goes on along the minus strand of CANJCM010000053.1, from coordinate 8,811 downwards.
AGTCCGGCTACGAACTTCACCGGCTGGGCTTCTTAACTCTTCCCTCTTAATTCTTACTTCCCTCTTTGCTTTCTCGCCAGGCGCGCCAGCCTTCGAACACCATGGGCAGCACGGAGAGAAAAATGATCGCGAGGATCACGAGCTTGAAGTTCTCCTGCACGAAGGGCCGGTTCCCGAACCAGAAGCCCGCGTAGATGAAGAAGTAGATCCAGATGAAGCCGCCGAGGATGTTGTAGGCGATGAACCGTGAATACGTCATGGCGCCGACGCCTGCCACGAACGGCACGAAGGTCCGGACGATCGGCACGAAGCGCGCGAGAATGATGGCGCGGCCGCCATATTTCTCGAAGAAGGCATGGGCGCGTTCGAGATGCTTCCGACGGAGGAAAATCGAGTCGTCCCGCTTGAACACCGCGGGCCCGAGTCGGGCGCCGATCCAGTAGTTCACGGTGTCACCGGCCACGGCGGCGACCCAGAGCAGCAGGGCCATCAGGTGAACATTGAGGCCGGTCTCGGGCTTGGCACTGAACGCGCCCGCCGCGAAGAGGAGCGAGTCGCCGGGCAGGAACGGGGTGATGACCAGCCCCGTTTCGGCAAAGATAATCAAAAACAGGACGCCATAGGTCCACGACCCGTAGCTCGCGATGATCTCCGCCAGGTGCCGATCGATGTGGAGGATGAAGTCGATGAGCTTCCGGACGAGGTCGGTCATGAAAAGGGGAGGCTGGGGTCAGACCGGAAGCAGCGGGCGCAAAAAAGGCAGGCAGCCGAAACTGCCTGCCGGGGAAAAGAATTCGATGCGCTCAGACGTCGGGCTTGGTCTTGCGCAGGCCCTGGACGCGGTCGCCGGCCTTCCATTGCCCACGTTTCCGGAGCAGGTCGACGCGCTCGAAGCGCTTGAGGACGTTGCGTTTAACGACGAGGCCGGAGGCGCCTTGGAGGCTCTTGTGCTGTGACATGGCGTTTAAAAAGTTACGTGCGCGAAGGGTTAAAGGGGCGGAGTGCTAGAGTTGGCCCGGGCCCATGACAAGTATTTTTCCGCCACGCGCTCCGCCCGGACCACGATCCACTCCGGCGTTTCGTAGGGATGTTCGTCGAGGACGAACGCTTCGAGGCCGGCGAGTTGCGATTCGAGGCACTTGAACTGCAGCCGGAACTCCTCGCTCCGCGCATCCTGGCCCTGCCAGCGATAGTGCGAGGTGATCGGTCCGTCGATCTGCACGCAGACCGCGAGGTTGCGCGACACGGCCGTCGCCGCCAGACGGTCGGCATCCGGGCGCGAGGCAACGGTGGTCCAGGCGAGCAGCACGGAGGCAAAGGATGGGGTCAGCTGGGACGGCGCAAGGCGGGAATTCGCCCTTGACGCCCCTTCGCGAGGACTGTGCTCTCTCCGTTTTTCACCGCATCCGCCCTCCATGAGAGACGATTACATCAAAGAAGCACTGAAGACGATCAGCGACCCGAACGTGCTGATCAACGTCGTGTCCCGCCGCGTAAAACAGCTCCGCCGGGGCAACCGCCCGCTGGTGGAATCGTTGGAAAAACTGTCGCCCGAGGACACCGCACTGCGCGAGGTCATTGAAGGCAAGATCAGCCACGAGCTCGCGGCCTGAGTCCGATTTTATCTTTTCGGCGGTCCGGTTCTGCATGCAGGACGGGCCGCCTTTTTTGTCCCCAAATTTCCCGCCCGGGAGGACATCGCGGTTTGTGAGTCGATTTCGCGACATTCGTGCACAGAGTCATTCTCCCTGATCGGGATTGTTCATGGCCGCCCAGAAAAAAGATTCCCAGCGCTTCTCGGAGATCCGCAGCTCGAAAGCGCTGCGCGATTTCACGATTGGCGAACGCTTCGAGGCCGGCATCCAGTTGCGCGGGACCGAGGTGAAGTCGATTCGTGCCGGCAAGGCGCAGATCAACGATGCGTTTGCCCGGGTGGAAAAAGGCGAGGTTTGGCTGCACAACGCCCACATCGAGCAGTACGCGTTCGGGAACATCCACAATCACGATGCGAAGCGGATCCGGAAGCTCCTGCTGCACCGGCGTCACATCGACAAGATTCAGCGGACCCTCGAGGCCGGCGGCAACCACGCGTTGGTCCCCTTGCGGATGTATTTCAAGAACGCACTGGTGAAGGTCGAAGTCGGTCTCGGCACCGGCAAGAAGCTGTTCGATCGCCGCGACGACCTGAAGAAGGCGGCCGTCCAGCGCGAGATCAGCCAGGCTTTGAAGGAACGGCACCGCTGAGTGCGGTGGTTGGCGCGGCTTGGATTTTGTAACGGCGCGTCTCGGCGCGCTACTGGAGGGCCGGTGGCCCCACCGGCCACCCGCTACCAGAAGGAAATTCGGCGGGTGAGGACACCCGCCCTCCATTGGAATTTCGACCAGGCGCCCGCCGCTCTAGGCCCGGGCCGGTCGCCGGCGATGCTCGGGGGCGGGTGCACCCTTCTCAGGCCAGACGCGGATAATCTCCGCCGCCAGCTGCCTCGAGCCAAAGGGCTTTTCGAGGAATCCCTTCAGCGCGCCGAGACGATCCATCTCGTCGCGGGCAAAGGTGAGATCATGGCCGGTCATTACGACGACGGCCGCGTGGGGCGCGAGCGGCACGGCCTGCCGGATGAACTCGAGCCCGTTCAACTGCGGCATGTTGTAGTCAGTCACGATCACGCTTGGGGCCAGCAGTGGCAACGCGGCCAGGGCTTCGAGCGGGCGCGTGAAGGACACCACCGGACAGTCCAGATTATGGGACAGAATCTCGACCATGAGGTCGGCATAGGCCTGGTCGTCGTCGACTAGGACGACCGATTTCGTCGGCTGCTTCACAGGTGGGGCGCTGGGTTCGACGCTGCAAATCAACGAGGGGAAAGCAATCCATGAGCATGCACTTGATTCGGGGCCGCCGGCACGGAGGATGAACGCATGCTACACGTGGTCCTGTTCCAGCCGGAGATCGCCCCGAACACGGGCAATGTCGGCCGGATGTGTGCTTTGACGCGTTCGCGCCTGCATTTGATTCACCCGCTGGGATTCGTGATCAACGATCGCAATCTGCGACGGGCGGGGATGGATTACTGGAAGTCGCTCGACGTGCACGAGCATGCGGATTGGGCGGCGTTTCGCGCGAGTCCGCTGGCTCCACGTCGTCTCTGGCTGCTCACCACGAAGACCACCCGCAGCTTCTGGGAGGTGCGTTACGAGGACGGCGACGGACTCGTGTTCGGCAACGAAGGCTCAGGCGCGCCCGACTGGCTGCACGAGGAGCTGCAAGACGCAAAGATCACGATCCCGCACGCCAATCCGGACCTCCGCTCGCTGAACCTGAGTACGGCCGCGGGCGTCGCGTGCTACGAGGCGGTCCGCCAACTCACGCACGGAAGCAATTCGGACTGAGTACCGAAATCGAAGCCGGGTGAAGGGAACGTCCGGCCCCGGTTCGGGCTATGCGAGGATGGCGAGTCGCACCCCACCTTCCCCTCGCGGCGGCACGCGGGACGAAGTCGCCCGTGGGGCGTTGAAGCCGCAGCGGGCGTGGCTCAGCGTTTTACTCCGGCACGGGCGCGCGTGCGGTTCGTGCGGGCGGGCCGTTTCGACAGGGCATTTGCTTTCTTTACGGTCGCACCGACGCGCGACTGCGCCCCGCGGCTCAAGGGGCCGCCGGGCTTTTTCTTCGCCCCGCCGTCCTGCTTGTTGGCCGTGCGCCAGGCGCGTTCCTCGGCCTCCTGTTCACCGACCCCGCCCTTGCGGTAACTGTCTCCGATGGGTTCTGCCTTCTGCGGCTGTTTTCCGGTGTAACTGTTTTTATCACCTTTGGGCATGATCGTAGGGGGTTGAGTGTGGCGAAGCCTGAAGGCCGATTGTCCCGTCCGGAGGACACCGGTTCCATTACTCCCCAACTCTCGACTCAAATTTCCCCAAGCCGGATACACGCCACCGTGCGCGTGGCATCGGCGGCCACCAACGGCGGCTCGGTGAGCTTGCACTTCTCCTGGGCGTACGGGCAGCGCGGGTGAAAATTGCAGCCCTTCGGCGGATTGACGGGTGAGGGCGGGTCGCCGGGGAGCACGATGCGCTGGCGGGAACGTTCCACGTCGGGATTCGGCGTCGGAATCGCGCTGACGAGAGCCCGCGTGTAAGGATGCTGCGGCCGCTCGATCACGTCAGTCGCCGGCCCGAGCTCGACGATCTTGCCGAGGTACATCACGGCGATCCGATCGGAGATGTGTTTCACCACCGACAAATCGTGCGCGATGAAGATGAGCGAGAGGTTCATCTTTCGTCCGAGCTGCGCGAGCAGGTTGAGAATCTGCGCCTGGATCGAAACATCGAGCGCCGAGACCGGCTCGTCCGCGATGATCACCTTGGGCTCGAGGGCGAGCGCACGGGCGATGGCGATACGTTGCCGCTGTCCGCCGGAAAACTCATGCGGATACTTCTGCATGAACCGCGGCGCGAGTCCGACGACCTCCATCAGCTCAGCCACCCGCGATGGCACCGCCGCCGGCGGACAGAGGCCGTGAACCAGCAGCGGCTCGGCCAGCGTCGCATACACCGTCATGCGCGGATTGAGCGACGCATACGGATCCTGAAAGACCATCTGCATCTGCCGGCCGAGCTCGCGGGCGCTCTGGGCCGACGTGGCGGTGAGATTCTTGCCCTCGAGCACTACGCTGCCGGCGGTGGTCGGCACGAGCCGCATGATCGTGCGGGCGAGGGTGGATTTGCCACAGCCGGATTCACCGACGAGTCCGAGCACCTCGCCGCGGCCGAGCGTGAGCGAGACGCCGTCGACGGCCTTCACCGTGCCCAGCTTCCGCTTGAAGATGAACCCCTGCGTGATCGGGAAGTGGGTTTTGACGTCGTTGAGCTGGAGAATGGGATCCGACATGGGGAGGTGAGCCGACCGGTGGAAGAGGCGTCGGTTCAGATTTCGCCGAGTTGCGCGCGGAGACAGGCGTGGGCGTGGCCCGGGGCCACGTTGGCGAGCTGCACCGCCGTGTTCACGCACTTGTCTTCGGCAAACTCGCAACGCGGAGCGAAGGGGCAACCGGGGAGCGGTTTTGATAGATCCGGCGGCAGGCCGCGAATCGTGTAGAGTTCGGAACCTTTGGGCTGCAGCGACGGAATCGAGCGTTGGAGGGCGCGGGTGTACGGGTGCTTCGGATGGTAGAACAGCGTCCGGGTGTCCGCCGTCTCGACGATGCGGCCCGCATACATGACCTGGACGCGGTCGCAGAGCCCCGAGACGACGCCGAGATCGTGGGTGATGAAAATCACGGCCATGCCGAGGTCCTTCTGCATCTTTCGGATCAACTCGAGAATCTGGGCCTGCACCGTGACGTCGAGCGCGGTGGTCGGCTCGTCCGCGATGAGCAATTCCGGCTTCGTGATGAGGGCCATCGCGATCATGACGCGCTGCCGCATGCCGCCGGAGAATTCGTGCGGGTAGAGATTCATCCGCTTCTCCGGATCGTTGATGCCCACCGCCTCCAGCATTTCCAGGGCGCGCCGCGTCGCGTCGGTCTTGGAAATCTTCTCGTGGATGAGCAGCGGCTCGATGATTTGTTCGGACACCCGCATGTACGGGTTCAGCGACGTCATCGGATCCTGAAAGATCATCGCCACGCGCTTCCCGCGGATTTGTCGCGACTGGGCGGCGGTGGAATGCAGCAGGTCGACCCCGTCGAACATCGCGGTGCCACTCTCGATCCGCCCGGGAGGCTGCGGAATCAGCCCCATGATCGAGTAGCAGGTTACCGACTTGCCGGAGCCAGACTCGCCGACGATGCCGAGTGTTTCCCCTCGATCGACCGCGAAGCTCACTCCGTCGACGGCCCGGTACACGCCATTGCGAGTGTGGAAGTACGTGCGGAGGTCGTTGACCGTCAGAAGCGACATCGGGGAAAAGCGGAAGGGGCGGGGGCCAGAGCGCAAGCTAAACGCGCGCGGCGGCGGATCCGAGCCGCCGGCGGATTGACCCAACCACGGTCTCGGGGGCGAGGCTTGCCAGGTCGGCGCCGCCCTGTTTCGGGCAGGCCGGCGGCTGGAGAATTTCTGGCGTGACACCCGAGGCGGTGGCGAACACCGGGCCGGTGCGGACCGGGTTCGTGGGGCCGAACAATCCGATCACCGGCACGCCCAGGGCATTCGCGAGATGCATCCCGCCGGTGTCGTTGGTGACGAGGAGACGACACTCGCCCAAAGCCACCGCAAAGCTCGCGAGGTCGGTGCGGCCCGCGCGATTGTTCACCCGGGCCGCCGGAAAACCGTCCGCAACCGCGGCGGCAATCGGGCCGTCGTTCGGGGTGCCGAAGATCGTGAACGTTTCCTCGGGCAGCGCCTCGATGAGCGCCCGCCAGTGGTTCACCGGCCAGCGCTTCGCCGGCATGTTCTCTGAACCCGGGATGAGACCGATGGGGCGCCGTTCCGTCTCATTGGCCGCCCCGGCTGAGGCGGAAGCGATCGGGCTGCGATCCGGAGTTCTCTCGAGTCCGAAGTGCCGCAGAAAAGTTTCCCAAAGTTCGAGCTGATGGTGGGAGGCTTCGTCAAAATCAGCGGGCACCCGGTAGACGTGGGTCAGCAGCGGCCGGGGCTTTCCCGGTCGGACGATCCCGAACCGCTGCGGACACCGCGTCAGCCAGGCTTCGAGGTCGCCGCGAAACGAGTTGGTGAAGGCAATCCAGACATCCGGAAACTCGGTGCGCAGGGCGCGGAAGGCCCGGAAGTATCCGAAGCCGCGCGACGGCAGCGGCACGATGCGGTCGGCGATCTGCCACTGGGCGAGGAGCGCGGCGAATTGCGGCTTCACGACGAGCGTCAGCTCCGCATCGGGTCGCGAAGTGCGAATGGCCCGGAGCAGCGGCAGCGCCATCACGACATCGCCGAGCCAGTTCGGGAGCCGGATCCAGATGCGGGTGCGGCGGGGCAGGGTGGTGAGGCCGCGCGCCGCGAGGTCGGTCGCCAGCAGGTCGCGCTTGGCCTCGAGCCGGAGTCGCCGCGGCGGCATGTCCTGGTTCCGCCAGCGATCATGCGCCCACAGCCAGGAGGCGCAGACATTGTCGCTGGACTGAAGCAGGCCCTCGAGCCAGCGGTTGAGCGCAATCGTCATCCCGGCACTCGTGCCGTCGCCGATCACCCTTTGGAAACCGATTTCCACCCGCCAGAAGGCAAGCCGTCTCGCATAAATCCCGTAGACCCGGGCATCGAACTTCTCGGCCATCAGTCCGGGCAGCTCGGTCGTGGCGCACACGCGGCCGAAGAGCGTGGTGAGGGCGCCCTGCAGGCCGGCGTTTTGGTCGAACAGCACGCCGACAAAACCGCGTCGGCGGAGAATCTTTAAAGCCTCGGCGAAGCCTTCCTTCCGCGAAAGCAGCTTCATGCCGAAGCGCTCGCGAGAGGACTTCACGAGATCGTTCGCGGCGGGATTGTCGAGCGGACGAAAGATGATCCCGAACTCGGGCAAGGGCGTGGGAATGACCAGGGCCATGGCCGTCTGCGCCTCCCAGTACGCGATGTGCGGCGAACAGATGAGCGTGGCAGCCGGGTTCGCCTCGTGCTCGGCATAGGCGGCGAGCAGTTCCGGCGTGGCGGCAATGATCTTACGGTAGCGCTCGGGTCCGAGAAACGGCGTCGCGAGCGAGAGCAAGCCAGTCTCGACGAGCCGCCGGCAGCTTTCGCGGCCGATGTGCCGATGCCACGCCTCGGGTCGGTCCGGGAACGCGTGGTGCAGGTTGGAGAGGATCAGCCGGCGGCGTCGGGGCAGGCCGAAGAAAATGAAGTCGCCCAGCAGCCCCGCGCCGAAATCCAGAACCGGCTCGGGGGTGTGCGCGACCAGCCAGCCGGCGAATTTGAGCAGAGGGAGCAACACGCGCTCTTCTCATTGCGAGGAGCTCCCGTTTTTTGCTACGCAAAAAATCCCGCGGTCAAATCGGGTGGACGCGAAAAAATGGCGTTTGATTTCCGGACGGAAAAGCCGTGAAACCTTGCCCTTCCGTGACGAAAGTCCTTCGGGGCCGTCACCGCTGCCATGACCGAAATTCTCATCATCAAACCTTCCTCCCTCGGCGATATCGTGCAGGGGCTGCAGGTCGCCACGTCGCTGAAGGCGCAGCGGGACGACCTGAGGATTTCGTGGGTGGTGCGGGAGATCTTCGCCCCGATCGTGCGGGCCTGCGTGGCGGTGGACCACGTTTACGTCTTCGAGCGCAACGCCGGCGCGAAGGGATTTCTGCGGCTGATGAAGGAACTGCGGAAGACCACGTTCGACTACGTGTTCGACATGCAGGGACTGCTGCGGACCGGGTTGATGACTTCCCGGACCAAGGCGAAGCACAAGGTGGGTCGCACCGATGCGCGGGAGATGGCGGGCATTTTCTACGACGAGAAGGTTCCGCTGCCACCCGAGGGCAAACGCAGTCACGCTCTGGAGATCCTGCTGCAGTTCTGTCCGGTGCTCGGGGCAAAGGCCGAACTGCACGGTCACCTCAAGTTTCGCGAGGTCGAGAATCTCCCGTTGCGCTTCGCGGACACGCGGGGCGGCGGGAAGCCGATCCTGATGTTTCCGGACAGCCGCCGCGCCGAGAAATGCTGGAATGGCTTCAAGCAGCTCACGGAGCTGATCATCAAGGAAGGCAAGAACTGGAAGGTGATCTGGGCCGGCAGCAATTACGTCCACGACCGCAGCGGTTATCCGCCCGAGCAGTTTTTCAACCTCACCGGCAACACGAGTCTCGTTTCGCTGCCGGCCCTGATTCAACGCGCCGACTGGGTGATCGCCAATGACAGCGGTCCCATGCACCTGGCCGCCGCGCTCGGCGT
>CANJCM010000052.1 GCA_947472765.1 Opitutia bacterium | reverse complement strand
CTCCGGGCTGGCCGCAATGACCCGGCCGTCGAGCTGGCTGTGCAGGGAGCCCTCTGCGTCCGGCTGAAAGCTCCGTTCGCCAACGAGCGACTCCAGACCCAGGCCCGACAGGATTTCAATGGACGGGGTCGAACTCACTTTTTCCAAGGAATCTTATTAAACACGGACGCCGCGGTCGGCTTGGCGGTCGGCGTTGCTGGGGTGGGAGCGGGGGCGGGAATCGCCGCCGCGGCTCGGGGAACTGCGGTCACCGGCGGAGTGGGAGCTTCCGCCGTCGTCGGGACCGGCCGCACGGGGGCTGGCGGGAGTTCCGCGTGACCGGACGCCAAGTCGGCGACAATCCGCGCGAATTCCTGCGCGCGCGAGTAGTGTAATTCGTTCCAGGCGGACATGGTCGTCAGGTTAGACGGCGGAGAATCTCGACGGCGGGAGTTGCCTGTTGTCGGGCGGCTTCGGCGGCGTCGACTTCAGAGCCGGGACCAACCACGAACTGGCAGCAGGAATGGCCGAGCGCCCGGCACTGGATTTCGGTCGCATGGCGTTCCGCGCGATCCAGAAAGCTGAGCGCGCCCGCGAAGAGTCCGGCGTAGTAATGGCAAACTGGATGGCTGCCGATAGGAGTCGCGAGTGCAGCCGGGCATTGCCTCAAATCGATTACCACGATGCCACGACCGTCGCGTGAGCAGTCAATTTTCGCCAGGCCGTGACCGGTCTCGCGCATGGTGCGCCACCACGTCTCGAGGGCGAACTTGGGTTCCAACTGTGCCAGCGTGACGTTCTGGGGTGAGGAGTCGCGCAGTAGCTTCGTCGTGGTCGCGAGGAGTTCCTTGAGGCCCCACTCGAAACCGCAGCGATAAAGGACGTCCCTTGCATCATCGCCGAAGCATTCGGTCACCGACTCCTGGAGACTGCTAATGAACTCGACGGCGAGGCCGGCGCAGCGCTGACCGTCCCGGCGAAACAAAGCACCGCTACCAAAGTCCGCCTGAAACGCAGGCCCGGACGACGGACGATCGGTGCTTGGTGAGCTGGAGAACATGGGCGCACGCGGCTGGAAACCGGCCGGGGCTCAATCACAGAGGCCCGGCCAATCCGACACAAGGGGATTGCGGTGCACCCATTGAACCTGCGCGCAACCGAATCCTGCTCGCCGGCCGCTCCCCGTAGTGGGCAGGAGGGAACTCAGCGCGCGATGCAGGCGTCCGCCTTGGCCAAGGCGTCAGCGAGCCGTTGCGTAAAGCTATAGGACTGCGACGCCGGGCGGAACATGCTCTTGGTGTTCAATCCGCGCAGCGGAGCAGTCGTGCGCACGGGAACCGCGCTGCTGGTGACAGCGACGGACTTCGCGGCGTCGGCCGCAAGATCGCTCGCCAGCGGGAAAGGAGGCCGGGTTTCCTCTTCTTCCGGCTTGCTCACGGGCAGGGCGACGGGAATGGGGAGGCGTTCCGTCATCCGTTGCCGCACCGCCGCGCCCGTCAGTCCTGCTCGTAGATCCTCGACCTCGAGGACGCCGTCTTGCGCCGTCTCGATGGCCGTCGTGAGGCTCCGCGCCAACTCGTCGTAGTTGCCGGGCCAATCCTGTTGTTCGACCCACTCCGCCGCTTCGGCTGAGAGAGTGCACGTGCTGGCCGACTTTCCGGCTCCGGCGAGCTGGGACAGGATAAGTTCCGCGACACCGGCGATGTCACCACGCAGCTCGCGGAGGCTGGGCACCGCAAGCGAAAGGGAACTGATTTTGTAGTAAAGGGTCTCGTCGAACTCCCCTTGGTCCACCCGTTCTGACAGCTCAGTGGTGGCGGCCAGCACCAACCGGAAACGCCGTGCAAACGGCAGGAAGATGTCACGGCCAGTGGTCAAGTCATGCAGGACCTTCTGTTGCGCGGCGGACAGCGATTCGACGCCCGTAACGATCAGGGTGCCTGCGTCATGGGAGAGGAGGGATGGTGCCAGCACCTCGATCAAGCGGCGCGGTTCAAATTCCGTGACGTCACAGACCATGTTCGGTCCACCGCGGAAAATGGAGAGTTCCGCCAGTTCGCGGGCAAACAGCTCGAAGGGACTGCCGGCCTCGCCTTGTAGTAGGAGGACCGAGCGAAAATCGCGTACCTTCCAGAGCCGGTGAGTAAACGCGCGGAACGCATTGGAGGTGCCGGGAACAAAACGCGGAGTGTAGGCGAGCTCACCGGCGGCGGGAGCCGAAGCCGTGCTGAACGGTGAACCCGAACCCCCACGGCGAGGTGTGGCGTGGGGTGAACCCGATCCCGTGCGCGCAGCCGTATCACGCACGGCACTGCGAGCGAGAGTCTCGTTGATCTTTTCCAGCAGAATCTTCGGGTTGGCGGGCTTGTTGAAAATTCCCGCCACGCCCTGGCTGCTTAACTGAATCGCCAGGTCGATCGTCAGCGAGCCCGAGACGAAGATGACGGCGATGTCGGGCTGAATCTTGCGCAGTGCATGCATGAACTGCTGGCCATTCATGTCCGGCAACTCGTAGTCGATCACTACGAGTTCAAAGTGCTGCTTGGCCGCCGCGGCCAGTGCGCCATGTGGATTCTCGTGGGCGGAAACGGCGAAACCCGCCTGCCCGAGGAGCAGCGTCTGCATCTCCCGGAAAACGGACGAGTCCTCTACGACAAGGATGGGGGCCTTGTAATGTGCCTTCTTCGGGTCGCTCATGGGCACGCCCTTCCCGGTCCACCGCCCAACCGTGGGGCGTGGGGCATCATGATGACAGGCTGTAATGTATGCTTGAGTTCCGGCATCGGGATCGTCAGACGGACCATGCTAGCATCAGAGTCTCGAAAGCGCATCCGTATTTGTGCGGTCGCTTTCGAGCAATAACGCTTATTCCGCCTCCCCGTCCGCACCTCGCATGCGAAAACTTCGTGCCGTCCTTATCGAAGACGAGACTATGTTCCGTCAGCTCATCCTGCTGACGCTGGGCAAGGTCAAGGACCTCCAAGTCGTTGGTGAGTTTGGCCTCGGGAAGGCGGGCCTTGAGTTTTGTCTCCGCGAAAAGCCGGACATTCTCGTCGTGGATTTGATGCTCCCGGACATTAACGGGATGGAGATTGCCCGCGAAGTTCGTCGCGCCCTGCCCGAAATGAAGATTCTGGTGATTACGGCGCACCCCAGCGAGCGCCTGCCGGCCGATTTGATGGCCTTGGGGGTGAACGGGTACGTCGACAAGACGGAGCCGATTGAGTACGTCTTGAACGCCGTGGAAACGGTGCGCAGCGGGGGAATGTTTTTTGCCAGCCGGGTGCGGGCCAAAGGCGGGGCGAGCGCCTCCTTCTTGGGCTTGCGCGCCCCACTTGAGGTTCCGCTGACTCAGCGCGAGCAGGAGATCGCCCGACTCGTGGCCGCCGGGCAAATGTCGAAGGAGATCGCGGCCAAACTCAATCTGAGCGTGCGCACGGTGGAGAAACACCGCGCCAACATCATGGAGAAGGTTGGCGTACGCGAGGTCGCGAGTTTGACCCGCTGGTGCATTCAGGCGGGTTTGGTCGACACCTGAGCAGACTCCGGCGCACGCCGGACGGCGGGTCGGTGACATCATTGACCGACGAACGCGCGGAGCTGGCCGGAAATGGCCGCGTAGTCGGCCGAGATGCCATCCAGATCGGCGGGCGTTACATCCTGGCCGCCTTCGTGATCAAGTCTGGCCTCGAGAGCGGCCATGCGGTCGGAGAGTGTCAGGGCACCCATAAGGTGGGCATTGCTTTTCATGCTGTGCGCGACGCGATGCCGGTTCTTGCGTTCGCCGCCGCGGAGTTCCTGCAATGAGAGCGGGAAGTCGCGCAGGAAGGTGGAGACCAAGGTCCGAACATTGTCTTCGCCCAGAACAGCCGCGAGTTCAACAAGGGCCTCGTTGGGCGGTGGGACAGACGACATGGCCCGCACACCCCACCAAATGGGTAGAGCGGCGCAAAACAAAAATTTACCGGGTTCCGCGCATTTTCACTTACGCGTGCTGCGCAAGCGCCGCGCCAGTCAGTCGGCAGAGTTGCCACTCCTGCATGCGCCGGGCGCCGAGTGCCTCATAGAAGGCGATGGCGGACTCGTTCCAATCGAGCACGGTCCACTCCATTCTCCCATAACCCCGTGCATTTGCCAAACGGGCGAGATGAAGGAGGAGCGATTTGCCGATTCCGCGTCCCCGCCATTCTGGCCGCACAAACAAGTCCTCGAGGTAGAGTCCGGGTTGGGCAAGAAACGTGGAGTAGTTGGTGAAGTAGACGGCGAAACCCGCCGGCGCCTCGTCTTGAAATGCCAACACGCACTCCGCCGCTGGTCGACCCTCGGCAGGAAACAGCGTGGCTTGGAGTCGCTCCGGACTGGCGGTCACCGTGTCGCCGAGATTCTCGTACTCCGCCAGGCCGCGGATGAACGAAAAAATCAAAGGTATATCGGCCGCATTCGCAGCCCGAATGTTGAGGCCCATGCTGGACGCTGGAGCACGCCACTCCCGGCTGCAATCCCCCACGCCTCGAAGCCCGGCCGCCGCGCAGTTGCCCTTTTTAGCGAGAGGACCACCGTCGTTGCATGTCTCGCGGAATGTTCTTCGCGCTTTTGTTCAGTATGGGAATGGCGATCAGCGTCTCCGGTCAGATCCGTCCGGAGGAGTTCAAAGCCAGCAAACGCGAGGTTCGGGAGCAGGTGATCGCCGTCATTGCTGCACAGCTCGAGGCTTTCCGCACCGGGAAGGTCTCCGAGGCGTATCAATACGCGGCGACAAATCTCCGGGCGCAGACGCCGCCGCGCGCCTTCGGTGCGATCGTGCGCGAAAATTATCCCGCCATTTGGTCCAACACGCATGCCGAGTTTGGGATTGTGCGGGATGACGGCAAGTATGCGGCGGTGCCGGTCCACGTTTACTCGTCCAGCGGCGACGCCGCCTACGACTACGTGTTGATTAAGGAACGTGCCGGATGGCGGATTGGCAGCGTGACGCGCCACGAAGCGCGGCGGCAGAACAATGTTTAACCTCGGCCGGCCATCCGGCCGCGAGCGGAGGGTCCGGACTAGTGCCCGCCGTCGAGATCGCCCGGCTTCAGCAGCGGTGCGAAGGTCGCCTTCACGGCGGCCTTCATGTAGGCTTCCTTTGGCTCGATCGTGCCGTCTTTGACACGGGCCATCAGGCTGTTGTCCATGGTGATCATCCCGTCGGCTCCGCCACTCTCGATGATGCTCTTAATGTTGCCGATCTGGCCGCTGCGGATCGTGTTGGGCAAGGCCTCGTGGGCGACGAGGATTTCGTGCACTGCGCAACGACCTCTGGGGATGCGCTTGCAGAGAAGTTGGGCGACTACGCCCGCCAGGCAACTTCCGAGCATGATTCGGACCTGGTTTTGCTCGTCCGCCGGGAAGGTGTTGATGATGCGGTCGACCGTTTTCGGCGCGTTGTTCGTGTGCAGGGTGCCGAAGACCAGCATGCCCATCGAGGCACAGCCCAGCGCGAGTTTGATGGTCTCCATCTCGCGCATTTCTCCGAGGAGCAGAATGTCCGGATCGTGACGCATCGCACCCTTCAGGGCGGCGGCAAAGGACTGCGTGTGCTCCCCGACTTCGCGGTGCACGATGACGCACCTCTTCACCGGATGGACGAACTCAATCGGATCCTCGATGGTGATGATGTGCTTCGCGAGGTTCGAGTTGATGTAGTCGATCATCGCCGCGAGCGTCGTGGACTTGCCGGACCCGGTCGGGCCCGTCACGACCACCAAACCCTGATCCAGATGGCACAATTTTTTCAGTGCCTCGGGCAGCTTCAATTCCTCGAAGGAGAGAATCTTCGCGGGAATCTGGCGGAACACGGCGGCCTGACCCCAATGGTTGTAGAGGTAATTGCCGCGGAAACGGGCGAGTCCTGGGATCTCGTGTGCGAGATCGAGATCTTTTCGTTCGAGGAAATCGGCCCAGCGTTTTTCCGGGCAGATCTCCTTGAGCAAGGATTCCATGGTCGCGGCGTCGATCGGGCTGTCGCCAATCGGTGCCAGCGTGCCAGACATGCGGGCCTTGGGCGGCAGGCCGACCGTCAGGTGGAGGTCGGAGCCACCTCGTTCGAGCATCGTGCGCAGGAGTGAGTCGATGACAGCCATGTTTACGAAGAGAGGTTTCCGCGGAGTCGTTTGAGTTCGTTCCGGCAGTAGAACAGTTTCATGATATCGCCGCCAAAGAGGACGAGCGCGACGACGAGCACGGTGAAGAGGAAGATCGGTGGCAGGCCGGCTGCGCGCCGGACGATGACGCCAACGAAGCAAGCCGTGCCGAGGAAGATGGCATGACAGATGATGGTGAACTTCGCCCGGCGATACGCCGCCTCGAGGCGCGAGATTTCGTCGTGCGAGGCGGACATCAAGTGATCTTCGATTTCAGCACCCGGTTCGTGATGTTCGCGAGGGCGGTTTCGGCGGAAATCTTCCGCTCCTTCCACAGGCCGAAGACGACATTGTCCATGAGGCACATGCCTTCCTTCACTCCCGTTTCCATGGTGTTGCGAAGACCGGTGGACTTGCCCTCCCGGATCAGATTTTGAATCGCGGTGTTGCTGATCAAAATTTCGCACGCGAGGGTCAGTCCGCCGTCGGGTGCGGGGAGCAACCGCTGACAGACGACGCCACGCAGACTCTCGGCCACGCTGGCGCGGATTTGCGTCTGCTGCGTCGGAGGGAAAACGTCCAGGAGCCGGTTAAGCGTCGTGGCAGCGTCGCTGGTGTGCATGGTTCCGATTACCAGATGGCCCGTCTCGGACGCGCTGATTGCCATCTCAATCGTTTCCAGATCGCGCAGTTCGCCGATGATGATGACATCCGGGTCCTCACGGAGCGCGCCTTTCAGGGCCGAGAAAAATGACTTGGTGTGCGGGCCCACTTCGCGCTGCGTGACATTGCAGCCGCGTGCTGGCTGCACGACCTCGATCGGGTCTTCGACCGTAATGATGTGGTCGGTGCGCGTTTCATTTAGATACGCGACCATGGAGGCGAGCGTCGTTGTCTTGCCGGATCCGACGGGGCCGGTGATCAGGATCAGGCCATTGTGGTACGAAAGCAGTTTCTTGATCGTCGCCTCGTGGGCCGCATAGCCGAGTTCGGCAAAATTACGGGGCTCAGCGGGCACCATGCGATAGGCACCGGCGGCACCGTTCTTGTGGAACATCAGGTTGACCCGGTAGCGGTCGGCGGCGCTCAGGGCCAAGGCATAGTCGTAGTCCTTCCGCTCGAGGAAAATTGTTTTTTGATGGTCGGCGAGGAGCGCGGTATTCAGACGCAAGGCATCCCTGGCGGTCAGCACGTAATCGGAAAGGTAGGACAGCGCCCGGTTCTTGCGGATGAACGGACGAGCGCCCGTCGAGAGGTGGAGATCGCTCGCGCCGAAGCCGGCCGTTGCGGTCAGAAGACCACGAAATGAGCTGGCCAGAGTCGCATCGTCCATCTCGCCGAGTCGCTCAAACGCGAAGTCCGGTGCGCCGGCGGAGACGCCGCCCTCGCGCCGGGCCGTGCCGGCGGTGCCCGTCTGTACGAGGTGCGGTTTCTCGCTTCCCTCGAGCGGGTCGTTGACGGGCGGGCCGTCGGCGGCCTTCGTGGCGGCGAGTTCGGCAATGGCCTCGAGGCGAGCGACGTCGGCGACGAATCCGCCGTCAATCAGCTCCTGGGCAAAGGACATTAGGTCGGGATCTTCGCCGAGCTTGGCCTGGACTTGCAGGCATTGCGGTCGGGTAAAAAGGCCTTGGTCGATGCCCAAGCGGGCGAGCCAACGGGTATCGTCGTTCATGCGGGGCAAAGGGAGCGGACGAGACATGGTGATGACACCCGTTCAAGCCAAGCGAGATCCGGTCGAGCGGTCGGAAGAGAAAGATCGCCCCGAGATGGACCGCTCGCTTCAGCCGCTCGCGAACCGTGGGACATATGGAGGTTGCAAAGCCGGTCGTTTCGCAAACGCTTTCCGGTCCCTGATTACATGCTGAAGAAAATATTTGCGAAGCTGCGCGAAACGATTTCGCCCTCGCGTCCTGCCAAACCTGCCGCTGGCGGCAGTAAACCTGTTTCCCCCTCGAAGTCACATCCCAGTGCGCCGCGTCCAGACGGACGATCAGGGCAGCCACAGGGACGGTCAGACTCTGATCGTGGACGTGATCAGCCGCGCGAATCGCGGCAGTCGCGCGACGCGCGTCCGCGGCGGGACGACACGGGCGCCCGGGATGCCGGCCGCGGTGGCGGTCGGCGGGACGACCGGGGTGGCGGAGGCCACGGCGGTCGAGGGGGCGGCTCCAGTCGCGCTCGCGATGGCGGTGGTCGCGGTGGTCCGAGGTCGGCGCCGGAAAGACCGACGATCGACAAGTCTTACGATCACCCGCGGACCTCGGAGATCAAGCCGGCCATCCCGGTTGACGTCCCGAAAATGGACACGGCCTTTACGGCGCTTGGTTTGTCGGACGCACTGGCCTACGGGGTCCAGGAAATGGGTTACCTCGCGCCGACGCCGATTCAGGCGCAGGCGATTCCCGTGGTGCTGAAGGGCGGGGACGTCATCGGATCCGCGCAAACGGGCACGGGCAAGACCGCTGCATTTGCGCTGCCCATCATTCAGCGGCTCGGGACGCACGGGAAATTGCGCTGCCTGATTCTCGAGCCCACCCGTGAACTCGCGCTTCAAGTCGAGGAGGCGTTCCAGAAATTCGCCAAGTTCACTGACCTTCGCATTACGATCGTTTACGGCGGTGTGGGCTACGGAAAGCAGACGGACGATCTCCGTCGCGGCATGGATATCCTGGCTGCCACGCCGGGCCGGCTCCTTGACCATCTGGAGCAGGGGAATTGCTCGCTCGACCAGATCGACATTCTCGTGCTCGACGAGGTCGATCGCATGCTCGACATGGGCTTCCTCCCCGATGTACGTCGCATCGTGCAGAAGTGCCCGAAGGTGCGACAGACTCTGTTTTTTACGGCCACCCTCCCTCCCGAACTCGAGCAGCTGGCGGGTTGGGCTTTGAATAATCCGGTCAAGGTGGAGATTGGCCGCCAGCGGTCACCCGCCGAAACGGTTTCGCATGCCTTTTATCCGGTCGTGGCGTCGCAGAAGTTTGACCTCCTGCAGCTGTTGCTTGAACAGACGGATTTCAAGAGCGTGTTGATTTTCAGCCGTACCCGCATGGGTGCCGACCGAATCGCGCATCGCTTGATCAGCAAGGGACACACGGTGGGCGTGATGCATTCGGATCGAAATCAGCGCGAACGCATCGAGGCGCTCGATGGATTCAAGTCCGGTCGTTACGAAGTTCTCGTTGCCACCGATATTGCCGCCCGCGGGCTCGATATCGCGGGAGTCTCGCACGTGATCAATTACGACGTGCCGGAAAATGCGGAAGACTACGTTCACCGAATTGGTCGCACGGGTCGTGCCTTGAAGACGGGTGATGCGTTCACGCTCGTGACCGAGGAAGATGTGCGCGACGCACGTTCTATCGAGCGTTACATGGGCATCACGGTTGAACGGAAAAAGATCGAGGGATTTCCCTATATCTACTCCGCGCTGTTCGATGAGAAGGCGTTGGCCGATACGGCGGCAGCTGCGGTCAAACCCACGAGCAGGTTGCATCGCGGCACGCGTCGCTGACTTGCTCCGGTCCCGGTTTCATCGCCAAGGGGAAATCGCTCTCCGCCAAAAAAGACTGAAAGCGGTTTGGCCGCTCAATCCCCTCCGTTGACCACTCGATAGGTAATCGCGGCCAAAGCGGCTCCGCCAAAGTTGGCGACGAGGAAGACCCAGAGATTCGACCACGTCTGGAGTTCCATGAGGATCGCAGCGATCGCGACCGCCGGGTTGAAGGCGCCCCCCGAAACCCCGCCCACGGCGTATCCGCCGGTCGCCACCGTCATGCCGATTGCCAGGCCATAAAATGAATTACCCGCCGTGCCTTTGGCGGTGCCCGTGTTGAGGAAGACCCAAGCCAAGGCGAAGGTGAAAAGAAACTCGGCCAACAGGGCGGCTTTTACGCCAATCGGAAATCCCCCGGCCGGATCGAGCGAAGCGGGCTTAAAGAAGTGTACCATCCACGCGGCGAGAACTGCGCCGATGACTTGGACCAGCCAGTAGGGAATGAGATCGCCCGTGGGGCACTTGCCGCGAATCCAGACGGCAAGCGAAATGGCGGGGTTGAAGTGTCCGCCTGAGATATGGCCACCGGAAAATATCATGACCGTGAGGCACGCTCCAATCGCCAGCGGTGCGAGCGCGCCGGCACCTGGAGCGACCACCGTGCAACCCACGGTGAAAACGAGAAAGAAGGTGCCGATGAATTCGACGAGGTATTTTTTCATTTCGAAGGCAGGAGACTGGCCGGCTCATGCTGGAGGATTACCGCCCCGGTGGAAGACTACGATTTCCACGGTTGCTTCGGCTTCGATTCGGTAGGGCATCGATTCGGAGATTCGATTGCCATGAGGTTTCTCCGCGCCAGTTTCGGCGCCTCGTATGATTTTAGAGATACCCGAAGGCGACTTCAGCGGCTACATATTCGACTTGGACGGTACCTTGGTGGACACCATGCCGCTGCATTATCGAGCTTGGGACCAAGCCATGCGTCGCGTCGGCCTGACGGTGCCCTTGGACGAGGAACTCTTCTATTCACTCGGAGGTGTGCCAACCCGTCGCGTCGCCGAACTGATCGCGGAGCATTACGGACTCGTGGTCAACCCGCACGAAGTGTTCGACCACAAGGAAGCACTGTTTCGTGAGATTCAGCACGACGCGCCGCTGATCGAACCTGTTGTTGAAATTGCCCGCCGCGTGGCACGAACCCATCCGGTGGCCATCGCTTCAGGTGGACCGAGGGATATCGTCCATCGGTCCCTCCAATTGGCCGGCTTGGCCCCGCTCTTTTCGGTGGTCATTACACCTGAGGATGTGACGCATGGTAAGCCTTCGCCGGAGATGTTCCTTCTCGCGGCCAAACGCATGGAAGTGACGCCGTCCAACTGCCTCGTTTTCGAGGATGCGGAGCCCGGAATGCGGGCCGCGGAGGCTGCGGGAATGAAGTGGGTGCGGGTTCCAAGTCGAAAACGCCAGGCGCGCTGAAGCCTGAACGCTAAATCGAGCACCTCAATTTCGTGCTTTCGGATGGCGGGCAACCGTGTTCGCTTCGTTTCATCCGATGAATTTGAGCGCCCTGGCTAAACCCGCAGTTTTGTCCCAGCCAGTTTACGAACCGGGCAAACCGATCGAGTACGTCGCTCGGGAATTGGGTTTGGATCCCAACTCGATCATTAAGTTGGCTTCAAATGAGAACCCTTTTGGGCCCTCCCCCAAGGCTCTCGCCGCAGCGAAGCTGGCATTAGAGCGGGGGGAACTCTACCCGGATGGGGGCTGCTATGCGTTGCGCCAGAAATTGGGAGAGCGTTGGGGACTCCAGCCCTCTCAGTTCATCGTCGGTAACGGTTCGAATGAGGTCATCGAACTCTTGGGGCATGCCTTCCTCGGCGCGGGCGACGAAGTGGTGATGGGCTCACCAGCATTCGTCGTTTATAAGCTGGTTACCTTGCTCTTCGGCGCCAAGGCAGTCGAAGTGCCCCTTCGCGACTGGCGGCATGATTTGGACGCGATGGCGGCGGCTGTGAACTCGCGGACCAAACTTGTCTACGTTTGCAGCCCGAATAACCCCACCGGCACGACCAACTCTGCGGAAGAGATTCTAGGCTTTGCCCGCAGGCTGCCCAGTCATGTTGTTCTAGTTTTAGACGAAGCTTACGCGGAGTATGTCGAGCACGCTCCGGATATGCGCCCGCTCATTCAAGCAGGTCGCAACATTCTGTGTTTAAGGACCTTTTCGAAAGTGTACGGTTTGGCGTCACTCCGGGTCGGCTACGGCTACGGCTCCGAAGAACTTTGTGCGCTCTTAAATCGTGTTAGGCAGCCGTTTAATGTAAATGCGATTGCTCAGGCAGCCGCTCTCGCAGCCTTGGATGATCTCGAATTTGCCGCGAAGTGCGTACGAGAGACCAAGTCCGGGCTGGTTCAGCTCGCCACGGGGTTCCAGCGACTCGGTTTGGAAACGGTGCCGAGTTGCGCGAACTTTCTGCTCGTCCGGGTCGGTGACGGCGCCAAGATATTTGAGGCCCTCCAGAAGCGTGGCCTCATCGTGAGGCCGGTAGCATCGTATGGCTTGCCGGAGTGGTTGCGGATTACGGTCGGGACGCATGACCAAAATTCGAGGATTATTGATGCGATGGCAGAATTAGTGCTACAACGTACATAGGAGAAAATGGGAAATGGACGTAAAATTAATCCTTGCGCGCCGGTACGTGATGCTGATTGGCTGCAACTAGCCTTTGGCGCACTTTTGTGCCCATTGGTCAAAAAAGCGGTTTCTCGGAAACCGGCGCTCCGATTAAGCGTCATCTGCCTTTCGGACGTGTCCTTATACCACATTTTTGCTACAAAAGAACGACTACTGCTCATGAAGAATTTCCTTCGAATCGCGTTAATCGCCGCGTCTACATTTTCAGTGGGCCGCGCGGCACCATTCTTGGCAGTTGGCGACGGCGCAGAGCTGTTCTTGACCGGAGCGGTCGGGGTCCGTGCTGACGACAACGTGTTTCTCGACCAGAGCGGGACCGACGACGTTATTTTCGATTTAACTCCCGGGCTGGACCTCACTTTCGGAAAGGGATCGCAGCTTCAGGGCTCGTTGACGACGGGTGTCGCATTCTCGAACTACTCGGATAATTCGAATTTGAACACTGCTCTGTTTTCCTCGAATTTTAGCTCGCGCTTTGATGACGGAAAATTGAAGGCCGGGTTCAATCTTAGCTTCAACGAACTGAACCAAAATGCCCCTGATATCCGGGGTTTGACCCGGCGCGATGCTTTCGCGACGGGCGGTAACGCCGAGGTAGAAATTTCGCAGAAAACGTCGATCGGTGCTGCGGTAAATTTCGATCACCAGAATTACAAGCGGGCGGGCTACACGGACTCCGACAGTTTGACGATTCCGGTGAATTTTTATTACGAAGTTACCCCGAAGCTCGACTTGAGTGCGGGCTATCGGTTCAAGGACTACCAAGTCGATATCGGGCCTGATTCTGTCGACCATTTTTTCAACGTTGGCGCCCGCGGCGAATTTTCGCCGAAGCTCACGGGCAATTTCTCCGTCGGTCTCGGCACCCGGGAACTCTCGCCCGGCGGGAGCAAGAACATGCTGGGACTCGATGCGAGTTTGTCCTACGAACTTACGCCGAAGACCAGTCTCCAGTTCGGCGCCTCCAACGACTTCGGCACGACTCCCCAAGGGCAGCAGCAAAAGAACTTCAGCCTGAATTCTTCTCTGAACACCAAGTTGACGGAAGAGTGGTCCGTCAACGGCGGGCTGAATTACCGGGCGACCAATTACGGTACCCGTACTGATGACTACTGGGAAGCCAGCTTGGGCGCGGCTTACATCGTAAATGAGAGTGTTCGAATCGTAGGGGCCTATGTCTATCGGAACTACGTATCCGTGTTATCAACGAGTGAGTTCAGCAACAACGTTTTCAGCGTTTCTGCAAATCTTCGCTATTGATAGCGTAGGGTCGGCTTGACCATCTCATGGCGGAAGGAGACTGTGGGTCTTCTTCTGCCTTTTGTTTTAATGAATCTACGGATGTCGCTTCTCTCACACGCCTGTTTTCTATTAGCCATCAACTTGCCTTTCATTCCGCTGTTCGCAGCTACCGAGGGGAAGGAAGTTGCGGCGGCGTCGGAAGAAGCCCCGAGGGCTGAAGGGCGAAAAATTGGTTATATTCTCCAGCCTCAGGATCTCATAAGAGTCCAGATACTCCGGGAGGAGGATTTGAATCGGGAGGTCCGAGTATCGCAGGAACTCACTGTGGCATTGCCGCTGATCGGCATCGTGGATCTCAAGGGCAAGACTGTCCGGCAGGCCGAGGAAGAGATTCGAAACGCTTACGATAAAGATTTTCTCGTTAATCCTCAGGTAAACGTTTTTGTAATCGAATACTGGAAACGATTTGTAAAAGTATTTGGGGCAGTAAATTCGCCTGGGGTGGTAGTGTTCCCCGCCGAAGAGGGGTTAACTCTTTTGGGCGCGATCTCCCGTGCTGGTGGCTTTAGCCGGCTCGCTGATAACAAGAAAGTCATATTGACGCGTACCGGGCCGGATGGCCGTACCGAAACCTCCTCAATTAACGCCGACGATCTTCTGAAGCGCGGTACTGGTGAGGACGTCCCTCTGCTGCCGGACGATATAATCAATGTTGGTGAGAGAATCCTCTGATTTAATTTCCCGGACGATGTCAACGGAACCTGGCAAGAAGGCTAACGAAGGTGGTGGGTACGGCTATGGCTATGGCGCGGGGGGCTACGGCGGCTACTCTGCCGCCGGGTATGGATACGGCGAAAGCTCAGGTAGTTCCGGGCACCGAACAATCCAGGATTACCTTCTGATTCTGCGCGAGAGGGTTTGGTATATCGTCGTGGTCTTTCTCGTGGTTTTTTCCAGCGCCTTGGTGTACACGCTGAGTGCACCCAAAATATATCAAGCGACAGCTTCCGTTCAGATTTTTCGGCGAGATCCAACCGTCATGCAGGTGCAGCAGGTTATGGATACCGAAATGCGCGGCGCTGAAGATATAAATACCCAGATCAAGGTTATCGAGAGTGGAGCAATTATCACGCGGGTAGCGTCGCGGCTTACGGGATCCGACCTAGCAGCCTTCTTGGCTCCTTATGATAAGGCCAGCGGAGACCTCGCGACCGTAGCCGGATTCCTCGCGGCGAACAGACGTGTGGCGCTTCAACGTCTTACTTTGGTTGTATCAATTTCTTATTCGCACCCGGACAGGTTTGTGGCAGCCAAGGTGGCGAACTTGTTTGCAGACGCGTATATGGACCACAACCGAACGCTGCGGACGGTCGAGTCGGCCGTCGCGGTGGAGGGTCTCAAGAGCACGGTGGAGGAGCAGCAGAAGCGAGTGGAGCAGATGGCTCGCGAACTTCAGGATTACAAAGAGAAGAAAAACATGCCGGCCCTTGATCAGCGCCGCGACATTGTGACAGATTCACTTAAAGCGATTAATACTGAGGTCACTCGAGCGGGAATCGCGCTGGCGGCTGCAGAGAACAGAAGAAATCAGGTACGAGAGGTGCGCGAACGAAACGGAGACCTCTCGGAACTCCCGTTCATTGCTGGCCAGGCCCAGATTGGGCAACTGTCCCAGCAAATGGCGGCCCACAAAGTCACGTTGGCCACAATGGGAAATCGATACCGGGAACGGCACCCGGTGATGATCGAGGCGCGAAACTCGCTTCGTCAGACGGAAGTGGAGCTTAAGAAAGCGGTCGACCTTGTCTGCGCACAAATTGAGTCTGACTATGAGGCCACGAAGAGCACTTTTGAGAAGGCTCGACTGGAACTGCAGAGACGAACCGATGAGTCTCTCCAGCTCGACCGTGACGCACTTGAGTATAATGACATGGAAAGGCGTTTTCGGGTGCAGGAACAGATCCTGACGACGATTTCGACGCGCCGCACCGAGACCTCCATGTCCAGTGAGATTGCGACCCAGAACGCACGTATCGTTGACCCTGCAGCACCGCCGCCCGAAGATCGCCCGATCTCACCCAATGTATCTCTTAACTTGGGGTTGGGATTGGCCGGTGGATTGGGTCTCGGACTGGCATTTGCCTTCTTCGTCGCGTTTATTGACGACCGGGTAAAAAGTTCTTTCGACATCGAACAAGTCGTCGGACTGCCGCTTATTGGGATTATTCCCCAAATCAAGCGCATGGAGATTCACGAGAAGGCGCAAATCGTAGTTAATAATTCCGACCGGCATGTGGCAGAGGCCTTTCTGACGTTGCACTCAAGCCTGCGGCTGAAGGATGAAAGCAAGAACAGCAAGTGCATCCTGATAACCAGCACAGTTCCTGGTGAAGGTAAGTCGTTTTGCACCAGTAACCTCGCCCTTACCTTTGCGGCGCATGGTGAGAAGGTGGTTATCGTGGATTGCGATCTGCGGAAGCCGAATATTCACAAGCTGTTCCAAATCGAGAACCTCAAGGGGGTAATCGATGTATGTGCCGGGCGGGCCGGGCTGAACGACGTCATAGTTCGCAATATCCAGCCAAATTTAGATGTTATTCCCGCTGGCGGCCGCGCTAAGAACCCGACGCAGGTTTTGAACAGCAAAGCCTTCGAGCTGATGCTTTCCGACCTGCGGAAGTCATACGACCGGGTGTTTGTCGACACGCCTCCGCTGGCAGCCGTGAGTGACGCGTTAATCATCCTACCGTTGGTGGATGGCTCTATCTTCACGATCTTCTTCAACAAGGTTCGACGTAAGGCGGCGCAGTTCAGTGCAAAGCGACTCCTGGAGGCGAACGTGCCGAACTTTGGGGCCGTCCTGAATGGACTCAACGTGGCGGTGTCCGGATATTATTACGCGCAGTACTACGACAAGTCCTACAAGGACTACTATGTCGTGGCCTCGAAATCCGAGCCGACTGAAGAGCGCTAGCCGAGGGCCGTAGGTGGCCTAGTTGACGCCGGGCTACGTACTAGCGCGCGGCGGCCCGGCCAAGTCGATCGTTGATCGCGCCGGCGAGTTCACCGCCACTTGCGAGTTGGACGTGGATCGTAGCGAAGCGCTGCGAGTCCAGCCAGCGAAGGGTCGCGAACAAGCGGCGAGCGACCCCGGCAAGGGATCCGCGAGCATCGAACCAGAAGACATTCTTCGAGTGCGGTCCCGTGGGTCTCGACATAAACACGTACGCTTGGTTCTTCCCACTCGTAGGTCGCATTGACCGGTGCAGAACGACCGGGGTGTGCGGGCTGTAGTGTCGCCTTAGCATTCCGGGCGCAAGTTGGGATGACGCCCTTTCGGTTGCACGACGAGCTTGGAGAATCCGACAGCTCAACACTGCTTCCAGTTGAGACACAGTGACGGCGCCCGGCCTTAGCAGCCGGGGACGCCTCGGGTTGCGCATGTCCAAAATCGTCGATTCAAGGCCGATTCTGGATTCTCCGCCGTCCAAGATGTAGTGGATTCTTCGTCCCAAACTCGCGCGGACGTGTTCAGCGGAGGTTGGGCTGATATAGCCAAATGGATTAGCGCTCGGAGCGGCGAGCGGAAGGCCAGTACGTACCAACAGACGACGAAACAGCGCATGCTGCGGCATCCTTACGCCCACGCTGGCGTGTCCGGCTGTGACCAGATCGGGGACGCGGCTTGTCTTGGGAAGGATGAGCGTAAGTGGGCCGGGCCAAAATCGACGCATCAGGCGGTCAGCCGCGGCGTTGCTTCGGCAGAGCCCACTGAGCTCCTTCAACGAGTGAATATGGACGATCAGGGGGTCGTGATGGGGGCGGCGTTTGGCCCGGAAGATCTTCTCACATGCCTTGGAATCGAAGGCGTTCGCCGCGAGCCCGTATACCGTCTCGGTCGGTACCGCGACCACTTCGCCGGCCCTAAGTTTTCGAGCTAGGATATCCAGATTTCTTGCTGTCCCCTGGTAGACCCGCGCTTGGTACAGCTTCTTCATGGCACAAAAAAGGCCGGAGATAGCTCCGGCCTCGAACCTGCAGGGCAGAATGAGTTACTGCGCCAAGAGCATGTTGCGCGACTGCTTCAGCGTGCGGGTGACGGCGCGCTGATGCTTGGCGGACAGGCCAGTGTATTTGCGGGGCAAGATCTTGCCGGTGTCCGTCACGTAACTCCGCATCACCTGCGGGTTGGTGAACGGAATTTCCGCCGGGGTGGGAGTCTGCTGATTTTGTTCGGTGGTGCTCATGCTCGAAAAGGAAGGGAAAACGTGGAGGCGTGCCAAGCCGTGTCAACCGGCAATTCACCGGTGACCCTTGCCGCATTCGGAATCAGGGTTGTTCCTGCAGATGCATGATCTGGCCGCCGACCACGGTTGCCGCGACCTTCATGTTCTTTATCTGGTCTTCGGTGCAACTCATGAAGTCATCTGCCAGCACCGCCAAGTCGCCCAGCTTTCCGACCTCGATGGAACCGCGGTTTTTCTCATCGAACGTCATGTAGGCCGCATCGATGGTCACCATGCGGAGCGCTTCGAGGCGTGAGACCTTCTGCTCCGGGCCATACACCTTGCCGCTCTCCGTCTTTCGGCTGATGGCCACATACATGGCGAGAAACGGGTTATAAGGATTCAGCGCACGATCCGGGTCGACGCCCTGCATGTGGTCGGCGTTGATCGCGACTTTAACACCGCCCTTCAGCCAGTCTTGAAGGCCGATCATGTGCTTGGCCCGCTCCTGGCCGATCGTGTCGACCAAGGCATCGCCATCCTTATAATACCACATCGGCTGTGTGTCGACGAAGACGCCGAGCTTCTTGGCGCGCGCCACCGTTTCCGCGTTGGGAAGATAGGCGTGAATCAAATTGTAACGGCGTTCGGTGATTGGACTCTCGCGGTTGATGGTTTCCAAGGCGTCCAGCACGGCATCGACGCCCGCGTCGCCGGCCACATGAGATGACATTTGCCAGCCGGCCAGGTGACCCGCCCGGATAATTGCCAGAATGTCTTTTTCCGGGGTCATGAGTTCACCCCGATTCTTCGCGTCGGGGAGGTCGTAGTACTGCGCCGAACCTGCCTGGAGATAAGGCTCCCGGAGATAACCGGTGCCGTAAAGGAGCCCGCCATCGATGCGAAGCTTCAACGACCCGGCCCTGACCCAATCGTCTCCGGCTCCCGGCTTCATGGGGAGATTCTTGATTTGATTGAGCGCGTTGCCGATTCCCTGGTAGCCAACTCCGATGGTGAGTGTCGCGCGAACGTGCAAGCGACCCTGCTTCTTCAGTTCGTTGTAGATATCGAAGGTGCTCGGGTCGGTCCGCCGGTCGTTGATGCTGGTGATCCCGACCGTGTTGTAGTGGCGATGCACATTCTCAAGTTCGCTCAGGAGCATTTCCTGCGTTAGATTCGGCGCCGGGGGCAGGAAGGGCTCGATTAGGGCGCGAGCGTTTCGGATCATGCCGGTCGGATTGCCCTGATCGTCGCGGACGATGCGGCCTTGCTCCGGATTCGGCGTGTCACGGGTAATTCCCGCCGCCTTTAGCGCCACTGTGCTCAGCACCTGGACCTGATTGATCCCTGCGTACATCCAGTCGAAGACCACGGGTCGGTCGCTCGCCATGGCATCGAGTTCCGCGCGAGTAGGGAAGCGGGCTTCCTTGAAACGGGTGAGATCCACCCGGGGAATTCGAATCCAAACTCCCGGCTTGGTGATGGCGGCCTTTTGCCGAACCCATTCCTGAATTTCGGCCATTGAGCTCAATTGGCGAAATTGTTGGTCGGCTTCGCCACGGGCCACTCCGATGGCATGGGTGTGCGTTTCGATCAGCCCGGGAAGGACGGTTTTGCCCCGGGCATTGAGAACCCGCGTGGTGATTCCGATGTGGGCGCGGGCTCCGGCATTGCTTCCGACGTAGACGAAGCGCCCGTTCCGGATCGCGACGGCTTCGGCGGCAGTTGACGAGCTGTCCATGGTCACAACCTTGCCATTGAGCACCACCAACTCAGCGGGGTCTTCGGCAGCTCGGGTCGAAACGAGAAAGGCGAGACTGGCGGTCAACGCCGCCAGGATGGGTCTGATATTAAGCATGGGTGGGATGATTGGGAAGATTGGTGCTGGTGCCCCCGCCCGGACTTGAACCGGAATCTACGGTTTAGGAAACCGCTGCTCTATCCAGTTGAGCTACGGGGACGGTTTGGCTGGGCGCACGCCAGCGTGGGGCAATTAGGATTAGGGCAAAAAAATGCGGCAAGCAGTTTCGCCGATTCCGCCAGCCGGGGCTTGCCCGCCGGCCGGCTCGCCTGCTGTCGTTCGCCATGCGCCCACGACGAGTCGCGATTCTCACTGCCGGTGGTTTGGCCCCTTGCCTGAATGCTTCCATTGCCGGCCTGATTGAAAGGTACACCGCGGTCGCCCCCGACATCAGTCTGATTTGCTATCGCGGCGGTTATAAAGGGCTCCTGCTCGGAGATTCCTTTGAGGTCACAGCCCAGGAGCGCGCCGTGGCATTGGCCCTGCGCGGGCATGGCGGCAGCGCCATCGGCAACAGCCGGGTCAAACTGACGAATGTGAAGGATTGCGTGAAGCGCGGCTTGGTGCGCGAAAGCCAGAATCCGTTGCAGATCGCCGCCGAGCAACTCGTCCGGGATGGCGTGGATGTGCTGCACACGATTGGAGGAGACGACACGAACACCACGGCGGCGGACTTGGCGGCATACCTCGCAAATAACAACTACGAGCTCACCGTCATCGGCCTCCCGAAGACAATTGACAACGATGTCGTGCCGATTCGGCAGAGCCTTGGCGCCTGGACCGCCGCGGAGGAGGGCGCGCGCTTCTTTGCGCGAGTGGTGGCGGAGCACGGTGCCAATCCGCGGATGCTGATTGTGCATGAGGTGATGGGGCGAAACTGCGGCTGGCTGACGGCGGCGACCGCCGCGGCCTACCAACAGAGCCTCGATTCGCTGTCGTTCGCACCGGGCTTGGGTTTGAGTCGCGATCGGCTCGCGATTCACGGTGTTTACCTGCCGGAGATGGCCCTCGACATTCCCGGTGAGGCCAGCCGGCTGCGAGGTCTGATGGATCGCGTCGGCAACGTGAACATCTTCGTCAGCGAGGGGGCTGGCGTGGAAAGCATCGTCGGCGAAATGACGAACCTGGGTCATGAGGTGCCCCGGGATGCATTTGGGCACGTCAAGCTCGACGCGGTAAATCCCGGCAAGTGGTTTGGAGAGCAATTTGCCCGCATGCTTAGCGCGGAAAAAGTGCTGGTGCAGAAGAGCGGTTATTTTGCCCGATCCGCTCCAGCTAACGAAGCCGACCTCCGACTCATCCAGCGTTGTGTGGAGCATGCCGTCGACTGCGCCCTGCGCCGGGTTAGTGGCGTGATCGGAGAGGACGAGGAGAAGGGCGACGAGTTGCGTGCCATCGAGTTTGCGCGGATTAAGGGAGGCAAAGCGTTTGCCCCGGGCGAGTCATGGTTCCAAACCGTCCTCGCCGCCTGCGGGCAGCCTTCGGGACGGACGGTCGTGTCGAGTGCCCAACATTGACTTGAGGTCTCGTTGCCCGGCGCCCGGACCTGTTGACTCGCGCCGCTCTGGGTGAAAACCGTGCGTCAACGAGGATCCGTTTGTGCTACCGAAGGTGCCACCTCGCGTGGTGGCTCGGCTCTTAACTCGCAACTTTGCTCCGAAGTCGGACGTCTCGACAACGCACCCTCCCCGAACATCCTTCGCGCCATGTCCAAATTCCAAAACGACTCCTGGTCAACGTGGTCCAGTTGCTGCCGTACGCGGAGTGCATCCCGTAGCGCAGCGACCGTCGGACGACCGCAGGGCTTTACCTTGCTGGAAATCCTCGTGGTGCTGCTCATCCTCGGGCTGTTGGCCGGGCTCGCGATTACCAACGTGGATAAGATTTTTGGCGGTGCCCAAATCGACACCACGCGCCTCTTCGTCAATCAGAGCATGAAACTGCCTTTGAACGCCTACCGCGCTTCAATGGGAGAATTCCCCTCAACCAGCGACGGACTGCAGGCGTTGGTTTCCGCGCCCGCCACCCGGGCCGAGCGTTGGCGGGGGCCGTACATCGAAGGGGGCGTACCACTCGATCCTTGGAAAGAGCCCTATCAATACGTCTATCCGGGGCAGCGTAACAAGGGCGGCTATGACTTGTGGTCCAAAGGTCCTGACAAACAGACGGGGACCGAGGACGATATCGGGAACTGGGAGTCGGGAACGGCGGAAGCCAAGTAGCCGAGGTTGCGCCTACGCGCTGCTGCCTGGGCCCTTTGTCGCGAATGCACGTCCAAGGTTTGCGATCCGCCTTATGCCCGCTCCGGCGCAGAGGGCTCTCGCGTGTGCGGGGTTTCACGCTGCTCGAGATTCTTCTCGCCATCCTGCTCATAGGGTTGGTGGGTGCCGTCTTGATCGGCGGATCGGCCAACCTCTTGAACGAGAAACCCGTCGCGGCCGAGGACGTGTTTTGGTCCGCGGTGCAACAGGCGCGCAAAGCGGCGCTGAAGGCTGAGCATGAAATGAGGCTGAAGTATGATTCGGAAAAAAAGCGGTTTCTCCTGCTGGACGGAAAAGCGGCGCCGGTACCGGCTGCGAATGGAACCCCCGTTGAGGAGACTCCGCTTGAGGAATTTCCAATTCCGTCCGCCACTCCCGACCTCGCGATCGATTTCCTTGTCCAAACGAAAGGCGGAAATTCCATTCTTGTGGGAGGCGTTTTGTTGGAGTCACAGCCGATACCATTTGTGACGTTTTACGCCGACGGCACCTGCACGGCATTTCGGCTGCAAATTTTCCGCACGGGCGGGGCGCATATTCTCAACATCGATCCGTGGACCTGCGCGCCGATGCTGGAGACGAAGGCGGGGTCGTGAATCCCAACTCCCCGCCGATGCGTCCAACGTCAGAACGGGCGGCAGCATTTACGTTGGTGGAAGTGCTCGTGGCGCTCGCGATCTTTGCGCTCACAGCCGTCGTGCTCGGTTCCGCGTACCTGAATGTCCTGAACAGCTACGAGGTGGTAAACCGGCAGGCGCAAACGAGTGAGGACATCGCCTTTGCCCGGCAGATTGTCCTCAACGAGCCGGACCGCGCCAAACTCGAGTTGGGCGGCGAATTTGAAGCCACCGGAGGGAGGCACGCCCGCTGGAGCGTGCAAATCGAGTCAACGACGATGGCGGATTTGTTTCGGGTGAATTTTACCTGCGAAATCGCGGACCCCTCGAGGCCGGATCCGGAAAAGGTCGTCCAGCAGTTTGTCCTGCTGCGCCCCACCTGGTCGATCGATCCGGCCGAGAGAAGCAAACTCAAGGAGGAGACCCGCACCCGGATCTTCGAATTGCAGAAGAAGATCGCGAAATGAGTCACCGCCGCGGTCAATTATTCGTAGATCGGTCTTTCGGGATGCCTCGTGGCCCGCAGGGCGTACGTCGGGCCTGGAGTGGCTTCACGCTGCTCGAAATTCTTCTCGCGCTCGCGCTGGTGGCCCTGCTGCTCGTCGCACTCAACACCTTCATATTTTCCATGGGCGAACTTTGGGGCCGCGGCACCGACGTGCGTTTGTTTGATCAACATGTCCGCGCGGTCACCCGGTACCTGGAGCACGAACTGCGCGCCGCGGCCCTGCCACCTGCGGCGCGCCCCAATTCCACGCCGATTGGCCTGCAGGAAATTCGCGCGGAGAACGGGCTCACGGAGAATTTGCTCACCTTCGAGCTCTCCGCGGGGAGCCGGCTCTTCCATTGGCCCGGCCAACCGCTCCCGGAGGTTGTCTGCTCGCTGCAGGTCCGGCGTAGCGAAGGTTTGCTGATCTTGTGGCATTCCCGACTGGAGAAGAATTTCGACACAGACCCGCCTCGCGAAACGGTGGTGTCGCCGTTGATTTCGGGCGTCGCTTACGATTACTTCGAATCCGACTTCAATCGCTGGACGACGGAGTCGACTCTGAAGCTTGACCAGCAGGGAAAGCCGCTCGCGCCGCAACGCCTCCGGCTCACGTTCTCGTATGAGAAGCTGACCCGTGAGTCGGTCATCACGCTTCCGGCGCCCCCGGAGGGCCTGCCTTCCTTCTGATGAGATTCGCGCGAATCCATTTTGGCCGGAACCGGAAAAGTACGAGCGAAGTTCGCACGGGCTCGGTCCTCGTGATCGTGATGATGACGCTGCTCTTTGCCGCGTTTGCCCTGATCGCCTTCATGGAAAAGGCCTCCAACGAACTGCTCGTGGAACAGCGGGTGGCGCAGAACCGCCGCCTGCGGATCGAGGCGTACTCGGCGTTGGAAACCGTGCTGGCGGTGATCGAGGAGTTCCGAACCGTCGATAACGGCCTACGCAGCCCCGCTGAGGGCTGGAATGACCCCTTGGGTTTCGCGACCTACACGCCGTTGGATGACGATAGGACGGTGGAAGTCACATTCGAGGACGAGAGCGGTAAAATTTCGCTCCCGCAGGCCAACGCGATTGTCCTCACGAATCTCTTCCGCAACTGGGGCATCGTGCAAACCGACGCCGAAGGGCTGGCGGACGCGTTGATGGGGTGGATGCACAAGAACCATGTTTATGCCTCCGCCATCGTCCCCGATTACGAGCATGGTCCGATTCCCTATGAGCCGCCCG
This sequence comes from Opitutia bacterium, assembly GCA_947472765.1. Lineage (GTDB taxonomy): Bacteria > Verrucomicrobiota > Verrucomicrobiia > Opitutales > Opitutaceae > ER46. The sequence continues at coordinate 8,836 of CANJCM010000052.1, read as the reverse complement.
GACGGTCGCTGCGTTCATTTCAGGAGCTCGCGGCGATCGAAAAGGTGAAGGACTTATTTTACACGCCGGATGGGCGCCCGAACGAGTACTGGACGCGATTTGCGAGCAGCGTCTCGCTTTTCGACTTCCAGCGGCCGAATATCAACTCTGCCTTGCCCGATACACTGGCCGCGCTCGGCCGGTTGGATGAGACGCAACAGGTGGGGATGGCCGATTACCTCAAGGGTACCGGAACCCATCTCGCGCAGGGGCCGGGCTACTTTCAGGATATCGCGTCCGCCCAGCAAATCGCGGGTCCATCCGGCGACCTGACTGGCTTCGGATCTACGATCAGTGCGTTGCGAATCCATGTCACAGTTCGTGAGGGCCGGTCGGAATTTCGGCTCTCGACGGTCATTTCGCCACCCAGCGGCGCAACAACGGTCCAGACTACTGCAACCTCGCAGCGCACGCAGGCGTCTGCCCCCGGCACACCCAACACCGCGAACCAGCAGAGCCGGCCTGACGCCAATCAAGCCAATGAGGCCACGGCGACCGCCCGATCAAACACAAATCCCAGAAACCTCCGGTATCCTTTTACAATCTTGGAAATGCGCGAAAATGCTGAGATTCCTTCTGCCCCAGTTCTCTCTGGTCTCCCGAGCCTTTGAACGGCGGTGTGCCATGCGCGAAGCGAGTCCGGAGGCGGCTGAGGATCGGTTGACTAAATTCTGTCATTAAATGTGCGCTTCTCCCTTTAGCTTTCTCCGCTCCCCGCCTCCCCCTCCGAAGGTGGCGATGCTGCCGAGTGCGTTGTTCGTTACCCGGACAATTCCACTGGCCGTGGGTGCCCCTGCGGAGGTTGCGAATCAGGTGGAACTCGCGGTCGAAGGCCTGTCGCCGTTTCCCCTCGCTCAATTGTATTACGGTTGGGCGAAGGCGCAGGATGGATCGAAGGCCTTCGTCTTTGCCGCCTACCGCCGCCGGTTCACCTCCGAGCAGGTGACGGGATGGGAAGGTGCGGAAGTGGTGTTGCCGTCGTTTGCCGCAACCCTCGGCGCCAAGCTGGAACCGGGCACAACCGTCCTCATCTGGGAAGCGGATGCTTTGACGGCGGTCGGGTGGGGTGATGCCGGAATCCCGGAACGGGTCTCGAGCCGCTCGATCGACACTTCGGCTGATGACGCGGAAAAAGCCCGCCTTAAGGACGAGCTGCTCGCGAGTCTCGGCGGCACGAAAGTCATCGTCGAACTCACCGCCCCGCCCGAACCGCAATCCGGCAAGAGCGATCGCGAACTGATTTTTCAAGCGGGAGAGTTTACCTCGCGCCTTTCCCCGGAGGTCACTGCGACCGTCGACGTTCGGGATCGCAGCGAACTCGCTCTATTGCGCGGCGCTCATCAGCGCGATCGAATGCTTTGGCGGACGATTCTTGGGATGGCGGCCGTCTTGGGAATCCTGGCAATCGGGGAGTTCGCCCTCATCGGCGGCCGGGCGTGGCAGGGTGTGCGGCTGGCCAAGCTCAACGCGCAAAAGCCGATCGTGGACAAGATCATGACCGCCCAGGATCTCGCCAACCGCATCGAGGATCTCGCGACGAAGCAGCTCCTGCCGCTGGAAATGCTCACCGAGCTTGTGGGCGTGAATCTCGAGCGGAAACCGAGCGACATCCAGTTTACGCGGGTTCAGACCGACAAGTCGCGCGGGCTCTACACCGTCGTGATCGACGCCCAAACGACCAATGCCCCGCAGATGAGCGTTTACCAGTCGGCGTTGGAAAAGCTGCCGTCCAAGGAGAAGGTTGAATTTCTTCCGCAGCCGTCGCGCGGTCAGTTCGCCACCTTTCGGATCATCTTCACGTTCAAACCCGGCGTCCTGAAGCCGTCGGCCTCATGATTCGATCGCTGCGCGCTTTTTTCATGAGTCGGCTCTTGCGGGAGAAGCTGCTGCTGCTCGCGTTTGTCGGCCTCGGGATGCTTTGGTGGCTGTCGGCCTTTGCCACCCGGGCGGCTCGCTTCTCGAGGGATCAACAAGCCACCTCGCTGGCGCTCGCGATTCAGCAACAGTGGTTGAATAATCGCGGGGCGATCGAGGCGACGGCCCAGAAGGCCGCGTCTCAACTCGATCCGGCGCAAACGCGAAACAGCACCCGGCTCTTTACCGAGGTCAGCAATCTCGCCAACGCCGCGGGCTTCCGGAATGCGGTGATCAATCCGCAACCGGCGGCAACCATCGGGCAGTTTTCGATCCACACCCTGAACTTCACGGTGAACAACGTCGATTGGGAGGCGCTCCGGAAGTTCTATCAGGCCCTGCAAACCAAGGCGCCGTACATCGGCATCGATCAGTTTACCCTCAGCAATCCGGGTAATGGTACACATACCCTCGGCATGCGGATCTCTTCGGTCGAAGTGAGTCGTTAGCGTCGGCGGTCCGGATTTCTGAATGAATTGTTACTTTTCCCCGTTTGCATGCCGCGGGGCAACAAATCCAGTGCGCACGGGTCACATCCGCCCAACTCCATGCACCTTGCCCGGATAACGCACCCACGGCTGCTGGCAGTCGTTGGGGCTCTCACGCTTCTGACGCCGCGATCGCGCGCGGAAAATTCCGTCAGTTACAAATTCGCCGACTATCAGGAGATGGGAGGGCGGATCGGTGTACAAACCCAGGGGGCGTACATTGAGCAGGACTTGGGAACGGACATGCATCTGAAGGTCGCGGGCATTCTCGATTCCATTGCGGGTGCCACGCCCACAGGTGAACCTGCAGCCGCGGGCAGCGCCGATGTTCCGCTCTCGAATTTGCACGAGTATCGCAAGGCATGGAATGCCGACCTGGCGCGGCAGTTCTCCCGCGTGAATATCGCCGTCGGAGTGGGGAACAGCCGCGAGAGCGATTATGTTTCCACGGGTTGGTCGCTCAACGCCGTGACCGATTTCAATCAGAAGAATACAACCCTGCTCACGGGCGTCGCTGGCACGGATGACACCATCAAGGTGTTCTTCCAGCCGGTGCCGGTTAAGAAGCGGACCAACGACCTGATCGTCGGAGTAACCCAATTGCTCGACCCGCGCACCTCGGTATCAGCGAACATCAGTTGGGGCCGGCAACGGGGACAAATTTCGGACCCGTACAAATTGGTCCAGAAGTCTGTGGAAATTTTTCCCGGCCTCTTCCTGCCGCTCTCATTCGGCGAGAACCGGCCGCAATATCGCGAGAAGTGGATCGCTTTCACCAGCGTGAATCGCGCGGTGCCCGCGGCGAATGGGGCGCTGGAGGCGTCCTACCGGTTCTATCGCGACACCTTTGGCACCAACTCGAATACGCTGGAGGTTTCGTGGTTTCAGCGGGTCGGAGAAAAACTGATCCTTCGGCCGTCGCTCCGCTTCTATGACCAAAGCGCCGCTGACTTTTACAGCTACGATCTGAACCGTACTCCGGTCATTCCCCAATCCGGCGTGCCGAATCCGGGCGGGCCCTTTTACTCTTCGGATTTCCGCCTGTCTGCGCTTCGTGCCACGACGTACGGGTTCAAGGCCGTCTGGAAACTGGCCAGCGCGGCCCAACTCGATGCGGCCTGGGAATGGTACGAGATGCGTGGCAAGGATAGTGGCACCCCCTCGTCGGCTTATCCCCGGGCCCGCGTGCTAACGCTGGGGGCGAAATTCTCGTGGTGATCGGGGGAGACCTCTCATCCGACTTCGGTGCCCTTGCTGATGCTTGGCGCAGAGCGAATTTTTGACTCATGGCCGCCTTGATCTCGCAGTCATTTCGGGTGCCGCCGGTCGCCGAACCCACCGGACCAGCGGGTGGGCCGCTGCGCCGATTGGCTTTCCCGGCGCTTGGGACTCTCTGCGAGGTCCAGTACGCGAGCCAAGACGACCGCCTGGCTTCGGACTTCGAGAAATCCGTGGTCAGCTGGGTGAACGGTTTCGAAGCCAGATATTCGCGCTTCCGCTCTGAGAGTTTGATCAGCCGAATCAATGCTGCGGCAGGAAAAGAATGGGTGGATATCGACGCGGACATGGAAGTGATGCTCAAGCTGTGCGACAGCCTGCACTTCATGACGCAGGGGATAATGGATCCCACCGCGTTGCCGTTGATCAAGATGTGGGATTACAAGGCGACTAACCCACGGGTACCCGATGCGAAGGCATTGCAGGCGGCGTTGGCACTCGTGGGATGGAAAAAGGTGCAGCGGCAGCCGGGGAAGATTTTTCTGCCGAGTCCCGGGATGGCCCTCGATTTCGGAGGCTTCGGCAAAGAGTACGCGGTGGACTTTGTTGCCCAGCTCGCGGCCGATCGCGGAATCGCGGCTGCGCTGGTCGATTTTGGCCACGATTTGCGAGCACTGAGAGCGCCACCCGGCCGCCCGGCCTGGCATATTGGATTGGAGGATCCGCAGCGTCCCGGTTCCACGCGTGGCAGCCTCGCCATCGTCAACCGCGGTGTCGCGTCTTCCGGCGACTATCTTCGTTGCTTCGTGGTCGATGGAAAACGCTACGGCCACATCATCGATCCCCGCACGGGTTGGCCCGTGGCCAACGGATGTACGCAGGCGACGGTCGTGGCTTCGAGCTGCCTTCAAGCCGGCGTTCTCTCCACCACTGCCTTCGTACTCGGTGTCCCGCGCGGGATTGAATTCATCCAGAGTATTCCGGGGGCTGAAGGGCTGATTGTAACCTCCAACTCCCGGGCTCAAACCCGGGGATTTTATCAATATGTTGCCTCAAATTAGCCAACCTTCCGCCCCTGCATGGCGCCGGGCCGCGTCGTTGAAGTTCTGGTTGTGCCTCGCCGTCCTTCCCGTCGTCCTGCGCGCCGAGATTAAAGTGGGGGACTCGTTTCCCGACTTGAATGTACCCGGCATGTCGATTCTCGGGGGAGGCGAATTGCCGAAAATCGCCGGGTCGGTGGTGCTGGTCGATTTCTGGGCTTCTTGGTGCGCGCCCTGCAAGGCGTCCTTTCCCGCGATGGCCAAACTGCACACCGAATTGGGGCGCCGCGGGTTTGTGATCGTCGCGGTGAGTGTGGATGAAAAGCTCAACGCCGCGGTTCAGTTCGTGAAGAAATTGGCGCCGCCGTTTGTGACGATTCACGATCGCGAGCAGAACCTCGTGAAGAATGTCGTGGTGCCGACCATGCCGACCTCCTACCTGGTTGGGCGAGATGGCCGGGTTCGATACGTACATACCGGCTATCATGGCGCCGCCTCTGACAAGGAGTTGCGGTCGGAAATCGAGGCCCTGCTCAACGAGTCCAAATGAATCCCATGAAAACATTCATCCGCCTGGTCGCGATTTCCACCTTGCTCGCCGGAGCTAGCCTTTTCACTGGGTGCGCCGGGACAAATTTGGTGCGGGTCAAACCTTGGGAGCGGGCCAATCTCACCGACTATGCGATGCGGCCGGATCGTGACCCGCTGGCGACGGCCTTCTCGGAGCACACCTACTTCTCCCGCGAGACGGCGACTGGGGGACGTGGAGTCGGCGGAAGCGGTTGTGGATGTAACTAGGCGATCGTTTCGGCAAGCCCGCGTCGAACCTTTGCCTGACCTGTAAACAAATACCCCGCTCGCATTGGTCCATGCGCATTTTGGTCATTGAGGATGAACGTCAGCTTGCCGGGCACATCACGCGCGCACTCGCACGTCGCGGGCATTGTCTCGCCACGCACTTTAACGGCGAGGACGGGCTCAAAGCCGCGCTCGCCGAGTCCCCGGATCTCATCCTCCTCGACCTGAATCTTCCCGGTTTGGATGGTCTTTCCGTGCTGGGCCGGTTGCGCGAGGAGAAGAGTGCGGCGCGAGTGCTGATCCTGACGGCGCGAAGTGAAGTCGAACATCGTATCAAGGGGCTCCAGGCGGGGGCAGACGATTACCTCGGAAAGCCTTTCTCGATGGACGAACTCGTGGCGCGCGTTGAGGCGCTGGGGCGCCGTGGTATCACCTCCACACCCTCGGACTGGTTGAAGGTGGCCGATCTGCAGATGGACGTGCGTCATCGTCGCGTTGCTCGCGCTGGAAAGCCGATTGCGTTGTCGCCGCGTGAATTCGATGTGTTGCAGGTGCTGATGCAGGAGCCGGGTCGGCCCTTTTCGCGGACCGAATTGTGCGAGCGTGTCTGGCAGCGCGACCACGAATACGACACTCGAACCGTGGAAATTTTTATCACGCGACTGCGCAAGAAGGTCGACTCGACTTTTACGCCTGCCCTCATCCAGACCTTGCGGGGCGTCGGCTACACCATACGAATCGGAGAATGAAAAGTGCACTCCGTCGCGTCTGGGCCAAACGGGGCCGCGGTGGGCGGCAGTGGATTTTTGTTGGGCTGATTGTTTTCGCGAGTTTCGCAGTCCCTTCCGCCGCCTTCGCCCAAGCACAGATCGAAGGCCGCGTGGAACTGCCGAAGGCCCGCAGCGCCCCGGTGATGAATCAACGCTACGAGATCGTGAGCCAAGGCGGCGTGCTCTCGACCAATCCGCCCGTGGCGATTGTGTACCTCGCGGGCAATTTTCCGAAGCCCGTGACGCCCGCAACCGCGCAGATCACGCAGAAGGGACTGATGTTCCTTCCCTCGCTGCTGCCCGTCCGGGTTGGAACCAAGGTCGAGTTTCCGAACTTGGATGACACCTACCACAACATTTTCTCGTTCTCCCCGCCCAAGCGGTTCGATCTCGGGCGCTACCGGGCGAACGAAACCCCCGTCCCCTCGGTGCTCTTCGACAGCCCCGGGCTGGTCACCTTGCGGTGCGACATTCACGAGCACATGCGGGCATTAATCCTCGTGCTCGATACGCCGCACTTCGTTGTCACGGATCCCGACGGTCGGTTTCGCCTGTCGGGTCTGCCGGCCGGTCGGTACACGCTGACGGCATGGCTCAACAGCAAGACGACGCGAGACTTGGCCGTGGACCTTCGCGATGGTGAAGTGATACAGGTGGATTTTGGCTCCGCTCCGTAGAGCCGCCTCCGCGCCGTGGCTTTCTCCCAGTTCGATGCCCCAGCAGCGCCAGCCGGCGCCGTGACCTCTCTGGGCTCCACCGAAAAATCGGTGACCCGGGTGGCTGGATTTCGCCTCCGGCTTTTCACGGCCAACATGTTCGTGGTGGTCGTCGTGACCACGCTCGCGCTCTACTTTGCTCAACATCGACTCGCGGAAAGTGTCGCGGACGAATTGCAGCGGGAGTTTCAGGGGCAACTGACAGCGCGACACAACGCTCAGCAGTTGCGGCTCGGCGGCCTGCTTGAGCGATGCCGCGCGCTGGTCAAGAAGCCGCGGATTCACGCCGCTCTCGAGGACGACGCGTTGGAATTGCTTTATCCCAACGCCGAGGATGAACTCCGCGATGTGATGGCTGGGGGGAGCGCTGGATCCGCGCTTCACGCCACCTTTTATCGTTTTCTGGACCGGCATGGCGCCGTGCTGAGCCCTGCAGACACCCGTGGTGTCGGCGTCCTGCGGCCGGCCGAGTTAGCGATGCTGACCCTCCCAGAGGTGTCGGCCCGCCAGCAAATCGGATACTTGATTCGAAAGGACCAGGATGGCCGCCCGACCGTCTCCGAAGTCATCACGGTTCCGATCGTTTCCACGGAAACCGGCGAGGAGATTGCCGCTCTCACCCTGGGTTTCAAGCCGTTCGAATTCGGTGGTAGCGGTGGGCCGGGGCTGCAGAGCGGGATTTGGGTCGACGGGCACATCGATAATCCGGAGTTGGCGTCGGTCGCTTCGAGTCTGGTTTCCGCTTCGTTCACGCAGGGAGATGGTTCAGTTCCCCAGGCGATCGAGATCGCAGGGCGCCCGCATCTGGCGTTCACCAAGCTGCTCAACCCGGAATCGGCTTACCCACCCGCCTACGAGGTTTGCGTTTACCCACTCTCGGAACTGGCGGTACGGCAACGGCACTTGCGTTGGCAGGTGCTGATGGCGGGCGGAGGGTTGCTTTTGCTCGGTTTGGCCGGAAGCCACTTCGTGGCCGGGCGCCTATCCCGCCCCGTGGAAGATCTCGCCGTGGTTTCGGCCGAGGACAGGACCTTGCGCCGGCGGGCTGAGGCGGCGCTCGAGTTGACGAGTGCTGAATTGCAACGTTCAGCACGATTCTCGGCCGATGCTTCACACCAGTTGAAGACACCGGTCACGGTGCTGCGTGCAGGCTTGGAAGAGTTGCTGGCGCACGAGCGTCTCACTCCGGAAGAGTGTCACGAGGTTTCCGCACTGATCCATCAGACCTACCGGCTTTCCAGCCTCATTGAAGACCTTCTCCTCTTGTCGAGACTGGACGCCGGCCGATTGAAGCTCGACCTCGCGGTGGTGAATCTGGCCGAACTGATCGAGGCTTCACTCGATGATCTCGGCGCGGTGCCTGATGAGATGGAACTGTCGCTTGAGACAGACTTTCCGGCGAATCTCCCGATCGCGGGCGAAAAACGCTACACCGCGATTATCCTGCAGAATCTCCTCGAGAACGCGCGAAAATATAACCGGAAGGGCGGACGAATCCGTGTCGCCGCCCAGGCTCGGGAATCGGAGGTCTTGCTGACGGTCGGGAATACGGGCTTGTCGATTTCTCCCAACGCGCAGGCGCACATCTTCGAACGGTTTCATCGCGGGGCGATCGGAGAAAATGTCCCCGGTTACGGCCTGGGTCTAAATCTCGCCCGGGAATTGGCTCGTTTGCATGGTGGCGAGTTGACCTTGGTACGGTCGGATCTCGAGGAAACCGTATTCGAGGTTCGGTTTCGGGCGGTCAAGCCGGGCGAACTCGGACCGCAATGAGGACTAACGCCAAAAGAGCGCTCTCCTGCTGTCTGCTGGCGTTGTTCGCCCTGTCGCGTGGTGCTGCCAGCGAAGGGGTG
>CANJCM010000051.1 GCA_947472765.1 Opitutia bacterium | reverse complement strand
GGGGCGCCCCCCGCGCCCCCCCATCACTTTGTGGGGGGGGGGGGCCCCCCCCCACGCCCGGATGAGACGCCATGGCCGTAACGAGTGGCTTGCCGCCTCCGCGGATCGTTTCCTGGATTCCTGGCTTCAGGCTCAACCCGCCGGGGACGCTTCCTTGCGGAAATCCGGATCCGAGTCATCTAGGTGACGGACCCGATCCGCCACTCGTCGCATGGATTTCAAACTCAATTCCGAATACCAGCCGACCGGCGATCAGCCGCAGGCGATCGACAAGCTGGTGGCGTCGCTGCGCACCGGGAACCGCTACCAGACGCTGCTGGGGGTCACGGGTTCGGGGAAGACGTTCACGATGGCGAACGTGATTCAGCAGGTGCAACGGCCCGCGTTGATCATCTCGCACAACAAGACCCTCGCCGCGCAGCTCTACTCCGAGTTCAAGAATTTCTTCCCCGAGAACGCGGTCGAGTACTTCGTCAGCTACTACGACTACTATCAGCCCGAGGCCTACATTCCCTCGAGCGACACGTTCATCGAGAAGGACTCGTCCATCAACGAGGAGATCGAGCGGATGCGGATGTCGACGACGAGTTCGCTCGTGTCGCGGCGCGATGTGATCGTGGTGGCGAGTGTTTCGTGCATCTACGGGTTGGGCTCGCCGCAGGAGTTCACCTCGATGCGGATTCCGCTGCGCCGTGGGACGCAACTCGGGCGCCAAAAGCTGCTCGAGCGGCTCGTGGACAACATCTACGACCGAAACGATTATGAATTGAAGCCCGGCCGCTTCCGGGTGCGCGGCGATGTGGTCGACATCATGCCGTCGTATCTCGAGCACGGCTTGCGCGTGGAATTTTTCGGCGACGAGATCGACGCGTTGAGCGAGTTCGATCCGCTCACGGGCGAGGTGATTCGCACGCTCGACCAGTTCGATCTTTATCCGGCGAACCAGTACGTCACAAGCCGCGGCAAGCTCGAGCCGGCCATCATTGCCATCCGCAAGGAGCTCGATGAACGCGTGGCGTTTTTCGAAAAGAATGGCCAGTATCTCGAGGCGCAGCGCATCCGGATGCGGACGAACTACGATCTCGAGATGCTGCAGGAGATGGGATTCTGCAACGGCATCGAGAACTACTCGCGGCACCTGACGGGCCGCACGCCGGGGGAGCGGCCGTTTTGCCTGCTCGATTTCTTTGCCAAGGACTACCTCGTGATCGTCGACGAGAGCCACGCCACGATTCCCCAGATCGGCGGCATGTTCAACGGGGACCGGGCCCGGAAGGAGACGCTGGTGAACTTCGGCTTCCGGCTGCCGTCGGCGCTCGACAACCGGCCGCAGAGTTATGCGGAGTTCGAACAAGTGACCGGTCAGACCGTCTACGTGTCCGCGACGCCGGCGAAGTTCGAGATCGAGCGTTCTGCCGTGGTCGCGGAACAGCTCGTGCGGCCAACCGGCCTGCTCGATCCCGAGATCGTCATCCGGTCGACGAAAGGACAGGTCGAGCACCTGATTGCGGAGATCAAGGCCGCGACCGCCGCCGGCGAGCGCGTGCTCGTGACGACGCTGACGAAACGACTTTCGGAGGACCTCACGAGCCATTTGCGCGAGGCGAAGATCCGCGTCGAATACCTGCACTCGGACATCGATGCCATCGAGCGCGTCGAGATCCTGCGCAACTTGCGGCTTGGCAATTTCGATGTGCTCGTGGGCATCAATCTCCTGCGCGAGGGCCTCGATCTTCCCGAGGTTGCCCTCGTCGCGATTCTCGATGCCGACAAGGAAGGGTTCTTGCGGAGCGAAACCTCGCTCATCCAAACCGCCGGACGCGCGGCGCGGCACGAAAAGGGACGCGTGATTTTTTATGCGGACGTGATCACGGAATCGATCCGCAAGACGATGGAAGCGGTCACTTACCGGCGCGCGAAGCAGCTCGCCTACAATCAGGAGCATGGGATCACGCCGCGCAGCGTGAAGCGCGGGGCGCAGTCGAGCCTGCATGTGTACGACGGTTCCGGCGATCGGGGTGGGGCGGAGGCGGCGCTGGCGGAAAACGTCGACGATGTCGCGGCTGTCGTGGCCGAGCTCGAGGAAGAGATGCAGGGTGCGGCCGATCGGCTCGAGTTCGAGCGGGCCGCGGTGTTGCGCGATCAGATCGATGCGTTGAAGAGCGGCAACTTCCGGTCTCCCCGGAAGGACACGAAGACGAATTATCCGCTGGCGAAGAAGACGGCTGCGGCGGTGCGCGGCCCGAAGCGGCTGAAGTAGGCTACGCCAGGAAAGGCGTAACGAGATTGGGCGTGGACGAGCCACGCCCCTACAAGTCGCGACGTCACGATTTTCGTAGGGGCGCGCCTCGTGCGCGCCTCAGTCGGCCGACTCCGAACCTGGAGGGCCGGTGCCCCCACCGGCCACCAGCCCTTCGAAACGAATTTGGCGGATGAGGGCATCCGCCCTCCATCAGACAGAACTGCATCGTAGGGCTGCCGCTCGCCGGCAGGCCTCGGACGTTTCGATCTACAGATGAGGCCCGCCGACAAGTGGCGGCCCTACAAAAAAGCTCAACCCGCGGACCAGCCGTCCGTGGACTGCCGATCCGGACGAAGGACACCGATGCAGGGGAGGTTCCGGTAGCGCTCGGCGAAATCGAGGCCGTAGCCGATCACGAATTTGTCCGGGATTTCGAAGCCAACGAAGTCCGCCTCGATCGGCACCTCGCGGCGGCCCTTTTTGTCGAGGAGCACGCAGGTCCGGAGGCTGGCGGGATCGAGATCACGAATGAGCCGGCTCACAAGTTGGAGCGTCTTGCCGGTGTCGAGAATGTCGTCGATCAGCAGCACGTGGCGTTTGCGGATATCGAGTGTCAGGCTGTGCACGATCTGCGGCGCGCCAATTGACTTCGTCTTGTTCCCGTAGCTCGAGACGCGGATGCAATCGAGCCGGACCGGGTTGTCGATTTCGCGCATCAAGTCGGCGGTGAACAGAACCGCGCCGTTGATCAGCGAGATGATGGTGAATTCGCCCTCGCCGTAGACCGTCTTGATCTCGCGGGCGAGCGACCTCACCCGACGTTTGATCTGCTGGCCGGTGAACAGGACCTCGGCAAGATCGGGATGGGCGACCGGCTTTTTCGCGGTGGGCATGGCTGGGCTGGCAGCGAGACAACGCGGGGCGTTTGAGGCAACCATGCGTTGCCGGGATAAGCCTGATCGACTCATTTGAGGGAAGGGCTGTCGCTGGCCGACGCGCCGCTCCACGAAGGAAGTGGCATGGCGACAAGCGCCAGCCCTACAGCCGAGAGACGCCGCACTTTCGCCGCAAGATGGTTATCCCTTTGACTCAGTCCCGGCCCGATCCTTGCCTCCTCGGGTTTTTGCAGCGCAAAAACTCCATGATTTCGATCCGCATCCAGCAACTGACGAAACGTTTCGGAACGGTCACCGCGTTGCAGAATCTGGATCTCACGATTCAACCCGGAGAGCTGTTCTTCCTGCTCGGCCCCAGTGGGTGCGGCAAGACCACGCTGCTCCGCAGCCTCGCGGGTTTCTACATCCCGGACGGTGGAAACATTTTCTTCGGGGACGAGGACGTCACGAAACTCGAGCCGCACCGGCGCAACACCGGCATGATGTTCCAGAGTTACGCGCTCTGGCCGCACATGACGGTGGCCGAGAACGTCGCCTTCGGGCTCGAGGAACGAAAGGTGCCGAAGGACGAAACGAAGCGCCGCGTGGCGGAGGCCCTCGAGTCGGTGCGGATGGCGCCGTATGCGGAGCGACGTCCCAACCAGCTTTCCGGCGGTCAGCAGCAGCGCGTGGCCCTGGCCCGCGCCCTCGTGATTCGGCCGCGCTGCCTGCTCCTCGACGAGCCGCTTTCGAATCTCGACGCGAAGCTGCGGCTCGAAATGCGGATGGAGATTCGGCGCGTCTGCAAGGAGTTCAAACTGACGACGGTCTACGTGACCCACGATCAGAAGGAGGCGCTTTCGATCTCCGATCGCATGGCGATCCTCGATCGCGGCAGCATCCTGCAGGTTGGGTCGCCGCGTGACGTTTACCGCCGGCCCACGTGCCGGACCGTCGCAGACTTTATTGGTGAAACTGATTTCATCGCCGGCACGGTGGTGAGTGCGTCGGTGCAGGCGGTGGTCGTGGAAACCGAGATCGGTCGCTTCGATGGCGTTCTCGGCAATCCCGCGGTCGTTCCGGTTCCCGGGGCCAAGGTGACGGTGTCGGTTCGTCCCGAGTGCTGGGTGCTGAGCCACGACGCGCCGCCGCGCAACGCGGTCAAGGGCCGGATCGGGGAGGCAATTTACCTCGGCGAACTCGCCCAGTACGAACTCGTCGCCGGGAGCCAGAAGCTTAAGATTCTCGAACTCAATCCGCGCTTCCTCGAGCGCGCGAACCGCGGCGAAGTCTACGCGAGCGTCGCTCCCGAGGACGTCGTCGTGCTGGTCGAGTGATTTTCATGGGCGTGCTGCGGTCAACGCGGGGAGGAGAGGCAGGGCCAACCCGGCTCCGGGCCCGGGAATCGTCGCGGCACCCATGAAGCGTTTCGCCATCGTCTTCGCGCTCCTCGCCGTCGTGGCGCTGCCGTTTATCCTGCGGCCGAAGCGGGAAAGCGCGGCGCAGGCGGACGACACGGTCGCGATTGTCACGCCGCACAACGAGGCGATCCGTTACGAGTACGCCCGCGGGTTTTCCGACTGGTACAAGGCGCGGACCGGCCGCACCGTTGCGATCGACTGGCGCGTGCTCGGCGGCACAAGCGAAATTGCCCGCTTTCTTGAGGGCGAGTACGTCGCGGCGTTCGAGAACCACTGGCGCCGCACCCTGGGCAAACCGTGGAGCGCGGAAGTGCAGGCTGGGTTTCACAATGCGCGTCTCCCGGCCGATGCGCCGGCGCTTGTGCGCGAGGCCCGCGCGGCGTTCCTCGCGTCGGAGGTCAGTTGCGGCATCGATTTGTTTTTTGGCGGCGGCACCTTCGACTTCGAGCGCCAGGCGACGGCCGGCCGGCTGGTGGATTCCGGGGTCGTGAAGGCGCACCCGGATTGGTTTTCGCCCAATGTGATTCCGCGGAGTTACGGCGGGGAGGATTACTGGCATCGCGATGGGCTCTGGATTGGCGCCGTGCTCAGTTCGTACGGCATCATCTTCAACCGCGACGCTCTCCGTCGTCTGGGCATTGAGCGCGAGCCGACGCAGTGGACCGATCTCGCCGACCCGCGATTGATTGGGGAAGTGGCGCTCGCGGATCCGACGAAGAGCGGATCGGTCGCCAAGGCCTTTGAGAACATCGTGCAGCAACAGATGCAGCGGCGCTTTCAAGCGCTGCAGGCCGACGCGTCCGCGGGGACCCCGGCCGAACGCGAGGCGCGGGCCGTCCGGGAGGGCTGGCTCGAGGGCATGAAGCTGCTCCAGTTGATTGGGGCCAACAGCCGCTACTTCACGGACAGCTCGCAAAAGCCGCCCATCGATGTTGCGACCGGGAATTGTGCCGCCGGCCTGTGCATCGATTTCTACGGCCGCCAGCAGCAGGAGGCTGTCCGCCGGCGCGACCGGTCCGAGCGAATTGGCTATGTTTCGCCGCCCGGTGGCTCCGTCGCGTCGGTCGATCCGATCGGGCTGTTGCGGGGAGCGCGCCATCGCGACGCCGCGGTGCTCTTCATCGAGTATGTGCTGTCGATGGAGGGTCAGAAGTTGTGGAACTTCAAGGTGGGGACGCCGGGTGGCCCTGAACGTTTTGCCCTGCGGCGGCTGCCGGTGCGTCGCGACTTCTATGCCCATTCCGAGTGGAAGCCGTTCCTCAGTGATCCCGAGGAATCGCCTTACGAACAGCGCGAACCGCTCGTCTATCGGGAAGCGTGGACCGGCCGGATCTTTCGCGAGATGGCTTTCGTGATTCGCGTGATGTGCCAGGACACGCACCCGGAACTCGTCTCCGCCTGGCGCGCCATTCTCGCGGCGCCGGAGCCGGCCCGCACGCAGGCGATGTCCCGGCTGCAGGATCTCAAGCTCATCGACTACGAACGAGTGGGCGACGTCGTCCGGCGCGCCATGACCTCGAAGAACAAGGTCGACGAAGTGCGCCTGGCGAAGGAACTCGGCGACGCCCTCCGCGCCAATTACGCCGCGGCCGAACGCATCGCACGCGGCGGGAGTTGAGCGCGGGGGACCGTGGAGAGGGCGGAGTCGAGCGGGCGTGGACGAGCCCCGCCCCTACGGGGAGAACGCTGCGCCTTTCGTAGGGGCGCGCCTCGTGCGCGCCCGCGACGCATCGTCGCTACGCCACAACGCCAACCGCTTTACTGCGCGGTGTAGCCGCCGTCGACCGGCAGGCAGGCCCCCGTGATGTACGACGCTTCGTCGGACGCGAGAAACAGCGCGGCGCGGGCGATCTCCTCGGGGCGGCCGAGGCGGCCCATGGGATGGCGGTCCTCGAGATACTTCAGCGTCGCGGGATCGTCGGTGAGCTTCTTCGTCAGGGCCGTGTAGACGAAGCCCGGGCAAAGGGCGTTCACGCGGACGTGGTCCTTGGCAAAATGGACGGCCATGTCGCGGGTCAGCTGGGCGACGCCGCCCTTGCTGTGCAGATAGGCATCGAGGCCGTTGCCGATGCCGGCGGGCCGGCCCACGAGTCCAAAGATTGAGGACAGGTTCACGATCGCGCCGCCGCCCTGGCGGACCATTTGCTCCACCGCGAATTTCGAGAGCAGGAACGTGCCCTTCATGTTCACGGCCATGACGAAGTCCCACACTTTCTCCCAATCCCAGTCGGGCGGCGCGTTGCGGTTGGTGACACCGGCGCAGTTGATGAGCACGTCGACGCGTTTGAAACGGGCGACGACTTCGGGAATCAGTTTTTCTGCGCTCGCGCGATTCGCGACGTCACAGGTGAACGCCGCGGCCTGGCCGCCTTCGGCGAGGACGGCCTCGACCACGGGTTGCGCCGCCGCGAGCGACTGATCCGCCACGGCAATGGTCGCGCCTTCCCGGGCGAAGAGGGAGGCACAGGCGGCGCCAATGCCGGCACCGGCTCCGGTGATGAGAACGACTTTGCCTGCAACGCGGCGGGAGGGGGCGGAATTCATAGGGTAGGGGAGCAGCCGAAGCTCCGGGGCCAACCGCGTCAAACGAAAGGGCGCGGCGCCGCGTCATCGGGTTGAATCACGGCCCGGGTTTGGCTCGCGAGGTATTTGGCCGGAACTAAGCAGTCAAATGTAGGGCCGGCGCTCGCCGCCGGGCCGCTTCGCGAATGAAGACCGTGGCCTGCCGGCGAGCGGCAGCCCTACACCTTATGGTGTTCCTCCTCGCCGTCGTGAACGGACGTCCGAATGAATGGTTCCGGATCTAGACGTGTCGTGGGCGAGGTGTTAATCGGCTGGCCAGTCCCAACTCTCCCGCAAGCATGGGGCGATGAGATGGAGAATGGAAATTGCCGTGGCGCTGGGCGTGCTCGCGTTGATGTCGGCGCGAGGGGCCGAGGCGCCCTTTTCGTTCGCGAGCACGCCGGGCCGGCTGCCGAAGACCGTCGTGCCCCGCCACTACGCCATCACGCTGGAACCGGACGCAGCGACGTTTTCCACGACGGGAAGCGTGGTCATCGACCTCGAGGTGAGCGAGCCCGTGCGAACGCTGACGTTCAACGCGGTCGATTTGGAATTCACGGCGGCGGCCGTCGATGGTGCGGCGCTGGCGCTGCCTCGTTTGGATTTGGACGCGCAGACGGCCGCATTCGCGCTGGCGGAGCCGCTGGCCCCGGGGAGGCACAAATTGCAATTGGCGTTCCGCGGGAAGATCACCCGGCACGCGACGGGACTCTACGCGGAGAAGTATCAGACGCCGGACGGGGAACGGATTTTTCTCGGCACGCAATTGGAGCCCACCGAGGCCCGACGCTTGTTCCCGTGCTGGGACGAGCCCGCCTTTCGCGCGACCTTCCAATTGACGGTCACGATCGCCGGAACGCAGACGGCCGTCTCGAACACGCCGATCACCTCGGAACGCGCGGTCGCGGGTGGAAAGCGTGAAGTGGCGTTTGGCCCGACGCCGGCGATGTCCAGTTATCTCATGGTGCTCTGCGTCGGGGAACTCGAGGCGCTGCGCGACGAGATCGATGGCGTCCAACTCGCGATCTGGACCCGGCGGGGCGTGAGCGCCCAGGCGCGGTATGCGATGGAGGTCACGAAACAGGTCATTCGCTATTACAACGAGTACTTTGGCACCCGTTATCCGCTGCCCAAGCTGGACCAGATTGCGGTGCCGGGCGGATTTTCGGGGGCGATGGAGAACTGGGGCGGCATCACTTACATCGAGTCGGCGATCCTGTTCGATCCGGCGTCGAGCTCCCAGAGCACGAAGGAAGGCATCTACTCGATCATTGCGCACGAGATCGCGCACCAGTGGTTCGGGAATCTCGTGACGATGGCTTGGTGGGACAATCTCTGGCTCAACGAGGGCTTCGCGTCCTGGATGGGGACCAAGGCCACGGATCACTTCAACCCGGCCTGGCAGGTGTGGCTGCGAGCCAATGACGACAAGGAAGGAGCGATGGGGCGCGATGCCCGCCGTACGACTCATCCGATCCAGCAACCGGTACTCACGGAGGGCGAGGCCTCGGATGCGTTCGACGAGATCACCTACAGCAAGGGCCAGGCGTTTCTTCGCATGCTGGAGTCCTATGTCGGCGAGGCGGATTTTCGCGCCGGAATCCGCGGCTACATCGAGCGGCACGCCTACAGCAACACGACCACGGCAGATCTCTGGACCGCGCTCGAATCTGCGTCGGGAAAACCCGTGCGTACGCTGGCGGAAGGCTGGACCACCCAGCCGGGGTTTCCGCTCGTGCACGTTTCCGCACAGGAAGCGGACGGCCGGACTGAGCTCGTTTTGACGCAGGAGCGCTTTGCGGTCGGCGATCCCTCGCCGGCACCGCAGACCTGGCAGATTCCCGTGGCGCTCGCGCCGGCGGACCAGTCTGTGCCCGCTCGAACCGTGCTCGTGGCCGGCGAACCGGCCCGGGTGTCGCTGCCGCTGCGACCGGGCGCGGCGGTTAAAATCAACGTCGGCAACACGGGCTACTATCGCGCCTCGTATTCCGCGCCGCTGGCCGAGGCCCTGGCAGGGAATTTCGCGCTCCTTTCGGAAGACGATCGGGTGAACCTGCTGGCCGACACGTGGGCGCTGACTGAGTCCGGCCGGGGTGAGGTCGGTCGTTATCTTGAACTGGTCGCACGGCTGCCCGCGGGCGAGACCTCGCTGGCGATCTGGGAGCAGATTCTCCGCAGCCTCGACCGACTCGAAAGAATCGCCCGCGGCACGCCCGGCAAGCCGGCGTTTGATCGGTGGTGGACGGAGCGACTGAGAGGACCTTTCGGGCAACTGGGCTGGCAGGCAAAGCCCGGCGAGCGTTCGAACGATGGTGTGCTGCGATCGCGAGTGATCGTGGCGCTGGGCCTCCTCGGGGATCCAGAAATTGTCGCGGAAGCGAAGCGGCGTTTTTAGCGATTCCTCCTTGAACCGGATTCATTGCCGGGAGATCTGCGGACCGCGGTTTGTCGCATCGCCGGCTGGTATGCTGACGCCACCACTTGGGAGAAGCTCCACGTCCTTGCGCGCGGGGCGACGAGCACCGAGGAACAAAATCGATACTATCAGGCGTTCGAGGAGGTGCGTGATCCGGCTCTGGCGCGTCGAACGCTGGCGCTGGCCTTGTCCGAGGAGCGCGGACTCGCGCAGTGGTTCAACCTCGTGGCTCATGTGGCGCGACGGCACCCGGAACTGGCCTGGAATTTTGCCCGCGAAAACTCGGCTGCGTTGCTGGCGAAGGTTCCAGCCGGCGGTGCGTTTCTGACGCGGAACACCTACTTCCCGGCGATCGCGGAAAATTTCTCTGACGAAACCCGGGCTGACGAGCTCTTGGCCCTCGTCTCGGCTAAAGTCGGGGCGGCGGGCGCGTCCGAGGCAGCGAAGTCGGCGGAGAACATTCGTTTCAAGGCGGAGTTGCGGGCCCGCGTGATGCCGGCGGTTGACGCTTGGATCGCGGCGAAATCGTCGCGCTGACCGCGAAAACAGGTTCTGGCCGAGGTAGAATTGAGAAACACACCATTTTGCTTGCCCGTGCTTGTGGACGTTCCGTAGTAATGACCGCTCCGACGTTTCGAGGGAGGACCGGACAGTGGGCGATGGCTCGTGCTGGTTCCTAATTCGTTACGGGGAATGTAATTGCCCGGTAGCTCAGTGGCAGAGCAGGTGACTGTTAATCACTTGGTCGTAGGTTCGACCCCTACCCGGGCAGCCATTCCCAGATCGTGCCGACTCACAATCTGGGCATCTGCGGACGCTCGAGACGTTGGCCCATGGCTGTCGCGTCGGGCCCACCGCGGTTCCGCCTGAAACCTTTTCGCTCCTGGTTCGTCCGCAGCTTAAGTAGGTCAGATAGTCATCTTTTTGGTTCGAAATACCTGCCGCTGCGCCAGACCGGGAGATTGACGATTCTGGAAATTAGCGGACCTTCCTTTCACTTGGATCAGTTTTTCTGTGCAGAGTTAGTATCCCAAAACTCGTTTGCCGTATGAACACCCTGCTTGGTTTCCTCCTCACCCGTCACTCCCGTGTCGTAGCGGTCGCCGGGCTTCTCGCCGCGCTGCCGAGTCTGCGGGCGGCCGATCTCGCTGAGAAGACCGCCGATTTCACGGATCGTCACTGCTCGAGTTGTCACAACGATGTCGACAAGGAAGGCAGTCTCGACCTGACGTCGCTGAAGTACGATCCGTCGGATCTCGCCAATTTTTCGCTGTGGGTGAAGGTCCACGACCGGGTCCAGTCGGGGGACATGCCGCCGAAGGACAAGAAGCGCCCCGACCCGTCCGAGGTTCGCACCTTCGTGAGCGGCATCAGCGCCGAATTAATCGCCCACGAAAAGACGACGGCGGAAACCAACGGCCGCGTCACCCGTCGCCGCTTGAACCGCTCGGAGTACGAGAGCGCGCTCCGGGACATCCTCCACGCGCCCTGGCTCCAGGTGCAGAGTCAGCTGCCGGAGGACGGTGAGGCGTTTCGCTTCAACAAGGTGAGTTCGGCGCTCGACGTCTCTTACGTGCACATGGCGCGTTACATGGATGCAGCGGATTACGCGATGCGTCAGGCGATTGCCGTGAAGCTGACCCAGCCGCCGACCACCAAGAAGCGTCTTTATGCGCGTGAAGATGGCTCACTGACCAATTTTGTCCCGAACATCTTCAATGGTGGCCCGGACCGTTTGAAATATCCGATTCTCGATTATACCGCGCAGCCGGATGTCCGCACCCGCCAGTCGCCGATGACGGTCGGGGAGGCGGATCCCGCGGTCCGCGAGCGCGAGGCGGTCGCCTGGATGTCGAGCAACTATGTCACCGGATTCGGTTCGCGTTGGGGGAGTTTCCGCGCCCCGGTGGCCGGCCGTTATCGTTTCACCTTTAGCGGCTACACCGTGTGGATCGGCGGCAATGGCCGCGGCCAGCGCTACAAGAATGGACAGGACAAGGAGGGCTCGCCCGGTCCGGCGTACTGGTTCCGGCCCAACGCCGATGACATTTCAAAGGGCCGTCGCTCCGAGCCCATTACCGTTTATTCTCAAGGCACCGCGACGAACCGCCGGCTCGGCGGAATCGATCTTCATCCGGAACCTGGCGTGCAGGAACTGGGTGAGGTCTGGCTGCTCGGCAACGAATTCATCGTGACCGACGCCTCTCGTTTCTATCGCTCGCGCCCGACTGGTTTCGCCGGTGGTTTCACCAATCCGCTGGCCCAAAAGGACGGCATGCCTGGTGTCGCATTCCGCTGGATGGAAGTTGAAGGACCGCTTTACGATGAATCCACAGACGCCGGCTATCGCCTCCTGTTTGGCGATCTCCCCCTGAAGAAGGTGGCTGCGACGGAGGTTGGAATTCCGGTCGAGGCCATTAGCCCCGGTGGCGGTGGCCGCGGTCGCGGCGGCCGTACCGCAGGTGGCGGTGGCTTCGGTGCCCAGGTGGGCATGCCCCCGGATACGCAGAAGGTTGAGGTTGTCTCGACGAATCCCGATGCCGACGCCGAGCGGCTGCTTCGCAACTTCATGCAGCGCGTTTACCGCACGAAGGTGCAGGATGCCGACGTCCAGATGTTCCTCAGCATGATCAAGAAGCGCCGGGAGGCGGGCTTGGGCTTCGCTGGCTCGATGCTCGCGGGCTACACGGCCGTGCTCTCCTCGCCTCAGTTTGTTTATCTCGATGAAAAGCCCGGCCGGTTGGACGACGCCGCCCTCGCGACCCGTCTCGCCCTGTTTCTCTGGAACTCCGAGCCCGATGCCATCCTCCGCCAACGCGCGGAAAAGGGTGAACTGCATCGCCCCGAAGTGCTGCGTGCGGAAACCGAACGCCTCCTAAAGGACGAGCGCTCGAGCCGGTTCGTGGCCGCCTTCCTCGATTACTGGATCGATATCCGCAAGATGGAGGACACGACCCCCTCCACGACCTTGTATAATGATTACTACCTCGACGACTCGCTCACTGAGGCGGCGCTCGACGAGTCCCGGTTGTTCTTTGCCGACCTGCTGCGGTCCAATCTTCCGACCCGGAACATCATCGACTCCGACTTCACCTATCTCAACGAGCGGCTGGCGACTCACTACCAAATCCCGGGCGTCGAGGGCGTCGCGATGCGTCGCGTCGGTCTGCCGGCGGGGAGTGTGCGCGGAGGCTTGATGACCCAAGCCAGCGTGCTGAAGGTGACGGCGAACGGGACCACCACTTCCCCGGTTTTGCGCGGCAAGTGGATCATGGAGCGCATCGTGGGCTACGAGATTCCGCTGCCTCCCGCCGCGGTTCCTGCCGTCGAACCGGACATTCGCGGTGCGACGACCATTCGCGAACAGCTCGACAAGCACCGGGCGGACGAGAGCTGCGCCATGTGCCATCGCAAGATCGATCCCCCGGGTTTTGCGCTCGAGAGCTTCGATGTCATGGGAGGCTGGCGTGATCGCTATCGAGCGATGGCGGTCAATGCCGAGCCGGTGGCCGGATTCGGCAAGAACGGCTGGCCGTTTTCTTTCTATCTCGCGCGGCCGGTCGATGCCAGTGGGCAGCTTTCTGACGGTCGCGCCTTCCACGATGTGCGCGAGTTCAAGAAACTCCTTCTCCAGGACGAAGCTCAACTTGCTCGCAACGTGGCCCGGCAATTGTCGGTTTTCGCCACGGGCTCGCCGGTCCGTTTCAGCGATCGCGACAAGGTCGAGCAGATCGTGCAGGGCGCGAGTAAGAGCCAGTACGGAGTGCGCGACCTCGTGCATCAGCTCGTGCAAAGCGATCTCTTCCTGAGCAAGTAAGCTGAAATTTCTCGACGGGCCGGCGGATCTCGATCTGCCGGCCCATTTTTGTGTCCTTCTAACGATGAAGGAACGGGCGAACTGAGCGTCGGCCCTTCGTCGACGCACTGCTGAGCGGCGGTCCGTCGAAGTGGGGTAGCAGCCCGAGGACCGAAAATTGGAGGTGACCCCAAGTTTTGATTGCATTCGGGATGTCCGCCGTATCACCTGACCCTCTTTTCCATTACGCCTGCCTCCAATTCCGGGGTGACAGGGGGAACGAAAACCATGGCTAATCAATTCAAACTCAATGTCGCGTCGCGCGCCCAGACGGGCCGCAGTGCATCCCGCCGCCTCCGCAAAGCCAATCGCGTCCCCGCGATTCTCTACGGAAAGCATACCAATCCGGAGTCGCTCTCCATCGAAGGGCCTGAGTTTATCCGCCTTCTCAAGGCTGTAGGCGATCGCGCTGTGCTCGTTGAGCTCGAGCGGGCTGACAAGCCGGAGAAAGCGCTCTCCTTCCTTCAGGAAGTTCAGCGGGATCCCATTACCGACAAGTACCTCCACGTCGACTTGCAGGAGGTTAAGGCCAACGAAAAAT
Source organism: Opitutia bacterium (assembly GCA_947472765.1). GTDB lineage: Bacteria > Verrucomicrobiota > Verrucomicrobiia > Opitutales > Opitutaceae > ER46. The sequence continues at coordinate 19,304 of CANJCM010000051.1, read as the reverse complement.
TCGAAATCCGCGTACCGGTCCACGTCGTCGGGGAATCTTTCGGCGTCAAAAACCAGAGTGGCGTGCTCGAAATGAACGCGCATCTGCTGCGCATTCGCGTTTTGCCCAAGGATCTTCCGGAAGCCATCGAGGTCGACGTCACCGAGTTGAAGGTTGGCGAAACGATTAAGGTCAGCAGCCTCAAGCCGGTCGCCGGCGTCGAATTCCTTGATGGCAAGGGCCAGCCGATCGTTTCGTGCGTCGAGCCTGTCGCCGAAATCGTGCAGGAAGTCGCCGCCACGCCCGCCGCTGGTGCTGCCGCCGCTCCTGGTGCGGCACCCGCCGAGGGCGCTGCCGCCGCTGCGGGAGCTGCCCCGGCCGCTGGCGACGCCAAGGCTGCTCCGGCCGCTGGGGCCAAGCCCGGCGCGGCCCCCGCTGCCGGTGCCAAGGCCGCTGCTCCGGCCGCGGGCGCCAAGCCCGCCGCCCCGGCGAAGAAGTAAGCCGTTTTCCTTGCCGCTCCAGCCGCTTCCTGCGGCCGGGGCCGGGCAATTGTTCTTTGAGTCATGTCCATCACGCTGGTTGCCGCCCTGGGCAATCCCGGCCGAGAGTATGCGTCCAACCGTCACAATTACGGTTGGATTGTGCTCGATGCCCTCGCCCGCAAGCGGGGTCTGGCCTGGAAGCAAGCGCCCCAGTTCAATGCGGAGGTTGCCCGGTGGAATCTCGCCGGTGGAGGCACCCGCTGGTTGGTCAAGCCGCAGACGTTCATGAACGAAAGCGGCAGGGCTATCGGTGCCGTGGCGCGCTATTACAAGCTGGACGTCCCGCAAGTGGTCGCGATCTACGACGATCTCACCATCGATCTTGGCCTCATCAAGGTCTCGGTCAGTGGAAGCGCCGGTGGCCACAACGGGGTGGCCAGTTTGCTCGAGCATCTGGGCGACGGATTCATCCGTTACCGATTGGGCATCGGCCCGAAGCCCGCGGCGATGGAACTCACGGACTTTGTCCTCGGAAATTTCACAACTGAACAACACACTTTTCTCACTCAACAACTCGAAACCCATGTGTCCGGACTCGAATTGCTGCTCTCCCGCGGCGTCGAGACAGCCATGAACCAACTTAACCGTAGAGACGCAAAATGAACTCCCCCAAACGCAATTACCGCGCGACCTTCATCATGGATAACCGCGGTCGCGAAGAAACCATCGAACAGCTCGTTGATGGTGTGAAGAAAGTCATCGCCGAGGTCCAAGGCGAAGTCTCCGCTGTCGAGAACATCGGCAAGAAGGACTTCATTCGCGTCACGGACAAGAAGCTCACCGGAGCGACCTACGTGCATGTATCCTTTTCGGCTCCCGCCGCGGCTCCCGCTCAGTTGATCGAGCGCCTCCGGTTGAACGGCAGCGTTTACCGCACGTTCATCCAGTCAGCCTGAGGTTCCGGGCTCCTCTGCCATGCCCTCGCTCAATAAAGTCCTGCTCATGGGCAATCTGACGCGCGACCCGGAGTTGCGCGTCACGCCCAAGGGCACGCCGATCTGCCAGTTCTCGCTCGCGATAAACCGGCAGTTCAAGATGGAGTCGGGCGAGACTCGCGAAGAGGTCATTTACGTCGATGTCGAGGCCTGGGGGAAGCAAGGAGAGACCATTGCCAAGTATTGCACCAAGGGCCGCCCGCTCTACGTCGAAGGCCGACTCCGGCTCGACCAGTGGGAAGACAAGAACACCAAGGAAAAACGCAGCCGCATGAAGGTGGTCTTGGAACAATTTCAATTCCTCGGCGACAGCCGGGGTGGAGGCGGCGCTCCCCAACCCGCTTCGGAAGAGGGCGGCGGCTCGCCCGAGCGTCACGCTCCTCCGGCCCGATCCAGCGCCAAACCGGCGGCGCAGGAGAATCTCGACGAAGACGTTCCGTTCTAAATTTCCGCCGTTATGGCGAAAGCGGGAACGCCCCTTGGCGTTCGCCACAGTAATCCCTAAACTTTTAACTCAAAACTCAGATGGCCAATAGTGAAATCCTCCTCGTCAAACCCGTCGAAGGCCTCGGCGGCGAAGGCGATCAAGTCAAAGTGCGCGCGGGCTATGCTCGCAATTTTCTCCTGCCGCGAAAGATCGCTGTCCCGGTGACGGCGGCGAATCGCAAGCAGGTTGAGGCGCTGAAGAAGCGTCGGGCCACGCGCGAGCAGGATGAACTGACCGCGGCGCAGGAGTTGGCCAAGAAGCTGGAACGCACCAGCCTCGCGTTCGCCGTGAAGACGGGCGAGGGTGGCAAGATGTTCGGCGCGATCACCGCCAATGATGTTCACGACAAGCTCGTGGCCTCCGGAATCGAGATCGACAAGAAGAAGATTCATCTTTTCACCCCGGTGAAGACCCTCGGCAAGCACACCGTGAAGGTGAAGTTGCACGCGGATGTCAGTGTGGAGCTGGGCTTCGACGTTGTTTCCGAGAATCCGATCGAGCCGACTGTGGCTGAGGAAGCGCCGGCTGCCGACAAAGGCGAACGCCGGCCGGAACGGACCGAACGTCGTCCGCGCAAGGAGACGAAGTAAGTTCTACGCTGGTTCAAGCATACCCGTCGCGGCGCCCACGAGCGCCGGGCGGCTGGCTTTTACCAGCCTGGCCGGCGCGCTGCTGGTGTGCCCGGCCCAAACGGCCTGACTCCGGCTTCTCCGGAGTCCTCTCGACCCCCTGCGAACAGAATGTGCAAAACCCATGGTTGCGGGCTGATCGCGGGACGGACTGACTGACGCGTTCGCGCATGGTCCAAGACACCTCCAACTCTGCGTCCCGCGCCCCCGGGAGCCCTGCCGGCCGATCGCTGCCGCACAGCCTGGAGGCGGAAGAGTACCTGCTGTCGTGCTGTCTTCTCGATGGAGCTGACGTGGTTTCGCGCTGCCTTGAGGCGCGTCTGCGTCCGGAATCTTTCTACGATCCGAAGCACGGAATCATCTTCGAGCGTTTGCTGGACCTCTACAACCGACAGGCTCCGATCGAAGTGTCGGTCGTGGCCGAGGAACTGAAGAACGCCCGCCAGCTTGATGCCGTGGGCGGCTACGCGTTCCTGAGCCAGGTCAGCAGCCGGATTCCCACCACCGCCCAGGCCAGCTATTTCATCGAGCGGGTCAGGGAGCAGAGTCTGCTGCGGGAGATTATTCGATCGGCCACCGGTGCCGTCGAGGATTGTTACAATTTCTCGGGCGGAATCGATGAGTTCGTCGATCAGGTGGAACAGAAGATTTTCACGGTCACGCAGAATCGGGTCAGTGAGAGCGCCAAGCAAATGCGCGAACCGACCCGCGAGGCGATGAACGTCATCACGAAGATGATGATGAAGAAGGGCGAGCTTACGGGAGTCACCTCCGGCTTCCGGGACCTCGACGCCCTGATGTGGGGATTTCAGCGGCAGGAAATGATCGTGCTCGCGGCCCGACCCTCGATGGGAAAGACCTCGCTGGCGCTCAACTTTGCCGAAGCGGCGGCGATGCCGCAGAAGGGTGGCGCGCCGGTCGCGACGCTCGTCTTCTCGCTGGAAATGAGCGCGGCTCAGCTCGCCTTGCGCATGCTTTGCTCCCGGGCCCGGGTGAACATGAAGCTCCTCCGCGACGGATTGCTCTCAAAAAATGGCGATGAGCAGAATCGCCTCGTGGAGACGGCGGACCAATTCTCGAAGGCGCCCATCTTCATCGACGACTCGAGCGCGCTCTCGATCATGCAGCTCCGCGCCAAGGCGCGCCGAATCCATGCCCGGACTCCTTTGGGGCTTATTGTTGTCGATTACTTGCAGTTACTGAGTCCGGTCGACTCCAAGGTGCCCCGTGAACAGCAGGTCGCAGAGGCTTCTCGTGGCCTAAAGTCACTTGCGAAGGAACTCGACGTTCCCGTCATTGTATTATCCCAGCTTAATCGTTCTTCCGAGAAGGAGAATCGCGTCCCCAAACTGGCGGATTTGCGTGAATCCGGCTCCATCGAACAAGACGCCGATGTCGTACTTATGCTAGCCCGGCCCCGAGACGCCGACGAAAAATTCCAAGTCGCTGCAGACTCAGCCGAGTTAATCGTTGCCAAGCAACGAAACGGCCCGGTAGGAGAATTGAGACTTACTTTCCTCCGGGACATCACTCGCTTTGAAAACTTTCACCAGTAACCCTGTGCGCAGGGTCACACATCTCCTTATTGCGTCTCTTTGGCTTGTGATGGCGGGATCGGTGTCGGTTTCGGGCCAGCAGCCAGCGCAAAATCCTCAGTCGCAGCAGGCTCCAACTTTCAAAGTGGGGTCGATCAGCATTCGTTTCGTCGGGACTGCGAACGTTAACGAGCAGATTGTCCGCGCGAATATGCAGATTCGCGAGGGCTCGGATTTCGACGAAGTGACGCTCGACCGCGACATCCGCTCCTTGTACCGGACCGGCCTATTCGAGTTTATCGAGGTTAAGCACGAGACGGCCGGTGACCGGGTGTACAACCTCGTTGTCGAAGTAACGCCCAAGTTCCGCGTGCTCGCGGTGCATTTTGAAGGCAATCGACGGGTAAAGACGAAGCGGCTGGAGAAGGAGACCTTGGTCCGTCCGAACCACGCCCTCGACGAGCGCCAGATCAAGGAAGACGCCGAAAAGCTGCGGGAATTCTACCAGAAGGAAGGCTACAACCAGATCTCCGTCACTTATGGAGTGGAACGCGATCGGGTCGGCGGCTTCGGCACGGTGACGTACAAGATTCGTGAAGGCGAACGCGTCAAAATCGCGAACATCAAGTTCGTCGGAAACACCCTCGTCGGCCCCCGGCGACTTCGGGGTGTGTTGGAGACGAAGAAGTGGTGGATGTTCTCGTGGCTCACCGGCTCCGGCCGTTTCAAGGATGAGCAGTTTGAAGATGACCTCGACAAGCTGCGCGATTTTTACCGCGAGCAGGGTTTTCTCGATGTCGATATCCCGCAGGACAAGGTCACTTTCAATTATCCCAAACCGGATCGCCTCGAACTTGTGATCAGTATCACGGAGGGACGACGCTATTACATCGGTGACGTCGCTTTCACAGGAAACAATCTCTTCGACGTGGCCCTGCTTAACCGCGTCGTCCGCATGCGGCGCGGCTATCCGTTCATGCCGTCACGGCTCGACAAGGACGTGGAGCGGCTGACCGATTTTTACGGCAAGGACGGCTACCTCGACACGCGCGTCAGCCTCTTCCGCAAGCCCAACGTTGCGACGGGCGCGATCGACATCGAATACCGCATTCACGAGAGCGAAAAATTCACGGTCGAATCGATCGAGATCGAGGGTAATTCGAAGACGAAGAGCACGGTGATCCTGCGTGAACTCGTGCTCGGTCCCGGGGACGTTTTCAGCACCGTGCTGATGAAGCTGAGCACGCTGCGCCTCGAGAACACCCGTTTCTTTGAGGATGTGAACGTAACGCCGCACGAGACGAACATCCCGGGCCGTCGTAATCTGCGGATCGCGATTCAGGAAGGCCGCACCGGCAACCTGACGTTTGGCGCGGGCTTCAGCTCACTGGAACGTGCCTCGCTGTTTGCCGAGGTTTCGCAATCGAATTTCGACCTCTTCAACCGCCGCTCGTTTTTCCAGGGCGATGGCCAGAAATTCCGGCTTCGTCTGCAGCTCGGTTCGCTTTCCAGCGAGGTCGTGATGTCGTTCGAGGAACCGTGGCTCTTCCAGAAAGAGCTCGGACTTGGCTTCAGTATTTTCCGGACCAGTTCGGAGTACAACAGTACTTATTACAGCCAGATCGAGACCGGTTTCGAAGTCTACCTGCGCAAGCGGCTCTTCGAGTTGTGGGAGGGGCGCCTGACCTACACCTTTCAAACGATCGGCATCCAGAACGTCTCTTCATCGGCGTCGGCGGTGATTAAGGCCTTGGAGGGTAATAACAACCTCTCGATGATGGGCGTACAGCTCACTCGGGACACTCGTGACAAGATCATCAACACGACCAGTGGCAACCGCGTGGAGATTAACCTGAATGTCGCGGGCGGTCCGTTCGGCGGCGCCCCGACGAATGACTTCTACAGCTTGGAATTTCGCGGCTCGCAGTTCTTTCCGCTCTTCGACTTTCAGGCCCAAGTCCTGAGCCTGATTGCGCGCGGCGGTGTCATCCAGAACTACGGGAGCAGCGCGAACGTGCCTTACTATCGGAAGCAATACCTCGGTGGACCGCAAAATCTGCGTGGATTCGAGTTCCGCGACGTCAGCCCTCGCGATGAGTTCAACGAGCCCATTGGCGGCAAGAGCTATGGCTTCTTCGGGGTGGAATACTCGGCCGATATCGTGAGCCCGATCCGCTTTGCGATCTTCTACGACTTTGGCTTCGTCAACACTGGCGCGTATGATTTCAACCCCGGCAAGTTCAACGACAACTTCGGTTTTGGCATCCGCATGTTTGTGGCGGGCGCGCCGTTGAGCCTCGACCTGGGTGTGCCGCTGACCGGCGATGGGCTGAACAAGAAGGGCAACCAGTTCAATTTTTCCTTTGGCACCCGGTTCTGATTCTGTTCACGTAATTCTTTCTACACGCTCACTACTATCCATGAAGAAAATCATCCAGTCCCTTGTCGCGATCGCGACTTTTGGCGCAATCGCGCTCACCGCGAACGCACAGGCGGTTAAAGTTCACATCGTCGACATGGCGAAGCTGTACGACAATCACTACAAGACGATTGAACAGAACGCCAAGATCCAGGCCGACGACCAGAAGGCGCAGGAGGAAGTCGACCGGATGAACAAGGAAGGCAATTCGCTGGTCGAGGAGTACAAGGCCCTCAACGATCAGGCCAACAATCCGGCGCTTAGCGCGGATGCCAAGTCCAAGGGTCAGACCGAGGCGCAGAAGAAGCTCGAGTCGATCCAGCGCAAGCAGCAGGAAATTCAGACTTTCGTGCAGAACACCCGGAACTCGTTGCAGCAGCGGTTGATGACCTTCCGCAGTCTGATGCTCGAGGAAATCTCCAAGACCGCGACCGACGTCGCCAAGCGCAAGGGCGCGACCCTCCTTCTCGACAAGGCGGGCCCGACGCAGATCGGCATCTCGAGCATCGTCTTCGCTGAGCCGAGCTACGACATCACCGAGGAAGTGATGAAGGAACTGAACAAGGATCGTCCGGCGGGCGCCCCGACCGCTGCTCCGGCTGCAGCTCCTGCAGCTCCCGCGGCGGCCCCGGCTGCTGGTACCCCGGCGATTACCGTCCCGGGCGCGCCGAAGAAGTAAGCTAAGTCAAAAGTTTGAACCCCGCTCCTCACCGAGCGGGGTTTTTTATTGCCCGAATTTCCGACCCGGAACCTCGCGGGCTACCGGTTCAGCCAGCCGGACTCGCCGCAGCTGGACGCGAGGAAGCGTTACTGTCCAGCAACGAACAACATCCCCCCCCCCGACACGGGCGAAATGCGCCGGTGCTTCGGTCCCGCCGTACGGCGATCTCGTTTGCTTAGGTCGCCTTCTTGTTCGGCAGGGACCGGGTCACGACCTCGGCCTTGAGACGTGCGACATAGTCGTCGGTCGTCATCACGCCTTCGTCGCCGCGGGCCCGTGAGCGGACCGAGACGCTGTTCGCCTCGGCTTCCTTCTGCCCGATGACGAGAGTGTAGGGGACCTTGTCGAGTTCCGCCCTCCGAATCTTGGCCCCGAGCTTGTCGCTATGTTCGTCGAGGGTGGCGCGGAGGTTTTCACCCTTCAGGCGGGCCAGCAGCGCACGGGCATGGTCGATGACCTTGTCGCTAATCGGCACAATCCGGACCTGCTCCGGCGCGAGCCAGGCCGGGAAGTCGCCGCCGAAATGCTCGATCAGCACGCCGCAGAACCGCTCCATCGAGCCAAAAGGAGCGCGGTGAATCATCACCGGCCGGTGCGCCTGATTGTCGGCGCCGATGTACGAGAGGTCGAAGCGGATGGGCAGGTTGTAGTCGACCTGCACGGTGCCGAGCTGCCATTCGCGCCCAATGACGTCCTTGATCACAAAGTCGATTTTGGGGCCGTAGAAGGCCGCCTCTCCGGGCTCCTCGGTGAAAGGGACGCCGAGCGTCTTCGCGGCCTCGCGGCAGGCCGCCTCGGCCTTGTCCCAGTTCGCTGCGTCGCCGGTGTACTTGTTGGAGTCAGGGTCGCGCAGACCAACGCGGACGCGGTAATCCTGCATCCCGAGCGTGGTCAGGATGATTTTGACCAAGGCGAGACACCCGAGCACCTCGCCGGCGATCTGCTCCTCGGTGCAGAACAGATGCGCGTCGTCCTGCGTGAAGCCGCGAACGCGCGTCATGCCGTTCAACTCGCCGCTCTGCTCCCACCGGTAGACGGTGCCGAACTCCGCCAGGCGGACCGGGAGGTCCCGGTAGGAGTGCGGCTGCGAGGCGAAGATTTTGATGTGATGCGGACAGTTCATCGGCTTCAGCATGAAGCCGTCGAGCAACTGCTCGTTCGGAAGGACGCGATCAGGGGTAATCGCCTCGCGCCCCGTACGGGCGTTGATCTGGTCGCGGAGATTCGCGGAGACGGCCTCGAGTCGGGCGAAGACCTCGCCGCAGGGGCAGTTCTCGGCGATGACCTTCGCGAGGGACTCGTTCTCGATTACCGGGGTGAACTGCGATTCCTTGTAGTAGGGGAAGTGACCGGAAGTTTTGTAGAGCTCCAGTTTGCCGATGTGCGGCGTGAAGACCTGCGAATAGCCCTGCTTGCGCAGTTCTTCGCTGATGAAAGTCTGGAGTTCCTGACGGATGACCGCGCCGTTCGGCGTCCAAAGAATCAATCCCTGACCGACGTCCTCATCGATGTGGAACAGCTTCAGGTCCCGACCCAGCTTGCGGTGGTCGCGGAGCCGCGCCTGTTCGATCTGCGTGAGGTAGGCCGCAAGCTCATCCTTGGTCGGGAAGGCGGTGCCATAGATACGCTGCAGCTGCTTGTTCTTCTCGTCGCCGCGATGATACGCGCCGGCGATCGAGAGGAGCTTGAACGCCTTTAGCTTCGACGTGTAGCGCACGTGCGTGCCGGCGCAGAGGTCGATGAACTCGCCGTTCTGGTAGAACGAAATCTTCTCTTCCGCGGGAATGTCCGCCAGCCGGCCGAGCTTGTACCGCTCCTGACCCATCTTGCGGATGATTTCGACCGCCTCGTCGCGGGAAACTTCCTTGCGATAAAAAGGCTGATTCTCGTCCGCGACCTTCTTCATCTCCGCCTCGAGCCTGGTCAGGTCGTCGGTCGTGAGTTTGTGCTCCAGGTCGACGTCGTAATAGAAGCCGGTGTCAGTGGGCGGCCCGATGTCGAGTTTGGCGTCGGGGAAGACGCGAAGCAGCGCGGTCGCCAGCACGTGCGAGCACGAGTGACGGAGTTCTTCGAGGGGAGACATCGACATGGCTTAAATTATTTGACCCTGAAAACGGGTGCGAGCGCAGCGTAGATTCACTTTTTTGCCGGTTCGAGCGAGTAGCCGTCCTTGCGATCGAGCATGGACCAGCCGGCGGCGGCGAGTTCCTTGCGCAACGCGTCGGCGGACGCGAAGTCCTTGGCCTGTTTCGCGGACCAGCGGCGATCGGCGAGCAGTTGGACTTCGGCGGGGATCTCGGTCTTCGGAGCCACAGGCGCGTCGAGTTTGAGCCCGAGCGCGAAGAGCACGCGATCGAAGGATGCGCGGTCCGCCTGGCCGTCCTTGCGATTCACGACTGTGAACAGCGCGCCGAAGGCCGCGGGCGTATTGAGATCATCCTGCAGTGCGGTCAGCACGGGGCCGAAGACGTCGTGGGTCACACCGGCATCGGGGAGGGTGGCACGATAGCCGCGAAGCGTCTGCAGTGCGCTCTCCGCCGCGTGCAGTGAGTCGAGCGTGAAGTTGAGCTGCTTGCGCGGGTGTCCCGACAGGAGCGCATAACGCAGTGCCATCGGCGAGAAGCCCTTCGCCGCGAGATCGTCGAGGGTGTACAGGTTGCCGAGGCTCTTGCTCATCTTCCTGCCGTCCACGAGCAGGTGTTCGCTGTGGTACCAATGGCGTGAAAAAGTCGTCCCATTGCAGCACTCGCTCTGGGCGATCTCGTTTTCGTGATGGGGAAAAAGCAGGTCCACACCGCCCGTGTGCAGATCGATGGTCATTCCGAGCAGCGATTTGCTCATCGCGCTGCACTCGATATGCCAGCCCGGCCGGCCTTCCGCCGCGCCCTTGGGTCCGGGCCACTTGTTCGGACCGTCGTCCGGCTTCCACGCTTTCCAAAGCGCAAAGTCACTGCCGTCTTCCTTCTCATCGGCATCGGCGGCGAGGGCCTTGAGGGCGCTGCCGGGCTGAAGCTCGCGCTCGCGGACGCGGGAGAGTCGGCCGTAGTCCGCAAACGACGACACCTTGAAATAGACGGAGCCATCCGCGGCGCGGTACGCGTTGCCCTTCTCCATCAGGCACTCGATCATGTTCACCTGCTCGCGCAGGTACTTCGGATCGGCGGCGCGGGGCTCGTCGTGCGGCGGGAGGCAATTCAGCGCGGCGCAATCGGCGTGAAACTTGTCCGTCCATTGCCGCGTGACGTCGCCCAGAGGGCGGTTCTCGTCGCGCGAGCGCTTGATGGTCTTGTCGTCGACGTCGGTGAGGTTGCGGACATGCCGCACCTTGCCGGCGCCCAACTCGAGTTCGAGCAGGCGGCGGAGGACGTCGTTGATCACGAACGTGCGAAAGTTGCCGATGTGGGCCGGCGCGTAAACCGTCGGGCCACAGTTGTAGAAGCTGAAGACGTCCTGCGGATCGGCGGCCGACGGAATCCGCAGCGGGCGGACTTCACGGGTCAGGGAGTCGAAGAGCTTGATGGCCATGAAAGAAATAAAGAGAGGTCGAGGCTGGCAGGGTTACCGCGAAAGCGGAACGAGTTTTTGGACGCCGTCCGGAGCAAGCCGGGGCGGAAGGCGCGTCAGGCGCCCGTCGATACCCGCTTCAAGCGCGGGGACCGCACGCGGTAGTTCGCGTCGTCGAAGTCTGACGCGTCACCGTGCAAAAACTGGGGAAACCGGGGGACATGGCCGAGAGGGAGGACGAACGTCGATTCACGAACTGACTTCAAGCCCGATTTGAGCCGGCCAAGGAGGGTGGTGGCGGGGATTGCGTCGTTCCGAAAGCCGCGTAGACGGGAGCCGCGCATGAATCAGGAACGGCGGACAGAAAGAGTCTCAATTCGGATGATTTCCCGCACCCTGCGACCTTCGCTGGCGCGTCGTTTCATTGGCGCGAGTGTGGTTCTGGCAGCCGGTTTGCTCGCCGGTTGCGGCAAGCGCGAGATGGCGGTCGATGTCGCGACGCGGGAGGGCCGTTTCCTGATGGTGACTTCAGCGGATCCACAGACGCTCGATCCGCACGTCGCCACGGGGTTTCCCGAGTATCAGGTTTTCATCGCTCTCTTCGAGGGCTTGATGGTGATGGATCCCGTCACCTGCGAACCGCGACCCGGTGTGGCGGAGTCATGGGAGATTTCGCCGGACGGGACGGTTTACACCTTTCGGCTGCGCGCCAATGCCCGGTGGTCCAACGGGGACGCCGTCACGGCGGAAGACTTCGTTTATAGCGCGCGTCGCATCCTGACTCCGGCGCTCGGGGCCGAATATTCGAGCTTCCTGCACTACCTGAAGAACGGTCGCGCCTTCAACGAGGGCAAGCTGGCGGATCCGGCGCTGCTTGGCGTGCGTGCGGTCGATGCAAGGACGCTCGAGTACACGCTCGAACATCCGTCTTCGTACTTCCTCTCTCTGCTGACCCACCAAGCGTACATGCCGGTGCACCGGCGGACGGTGGAGGCGGCGGGAAAGTTCGATGACCGAAGCTCGCCGTGGGCGAAGCCCGGTGTGTTCGTCGGCAACGGTCCCTTCGCGCTCGTGAGCTGGCAGACGAACCAGCGGATCGTGACGCGCAAGAATCCGCACTATCACGGCGTCGCAGGTGTTCGCCTGAATGGGGTGGAGTTCATGCCGATGGAGAGCTCGGACACCGGTGATCGGAGCTACCGCGCCGGTCAGGTGCATGTGACGGACACCCTGCCGATGACCCGGCTGGCCGTGTACCGGGAAGCGAAGCGGCCGGACTTCATCTCCCAAACATTTCTCGGCACGGCTTTCCTGAATCTGAATGTCGATCGCGCTCCGTTGACGGACCCGAGGGTGCGGCGGGCGCTCTCGCTCGCGTTGGACCGCCAGACGATCGTGGATCGCGTCAAGCGCGGGAATGAGGTGCCGGCCCGGAGCTTTACGCCTCCGGGGACGGCCGGCTTCGAACCGCCGCCCGCGCCGGTTTATGATCCGGTGGAAGCGCGGCGGCTGCTCGCCGAGGCGGGTTATCCCGGGGGCGCGGGGTTTCCGCCCATTGAAGGAATTTATCCCACGGCCGACACCGCGCGCACGATCCTCGAGGCGATGCAACAAATGTGGCGGCGCGAACTCGGGATCGAAGTGCGGGTGACGAATCTGGAGTGGAAGGTGTTCCTCGATACCCTGTCCAAGCGGGACTACCAGATTGGCTTCATGTCGTGGATCGGCGACTACATCGATCCGAACACTTTTCTCAGTGTGATGAGGTCGACCAGCGGCAACAACCGGACGAACTGGAAGAGTGCCGTGTATGACGGGCTCCTGGATCGCGCCGACCTCACCATCGAGCGGGCGGCCCGGTACGCGTTGCTGGGCGAGGCGGAGAAACTCCTGACGACCGATCAACCCATCATCCCGCTCTGGCATCTCAACCGTTCCTACCTGCTGCATCCCAGCGTGCGCGGGTTCACGCCCAACCTGCTCGACTTGCACTCCTACACCCAGATCTGGCTCGAGCCCGCCAAATAGGAGTTCCGGGTTTGATGGCGGGGCGGCGCCAGCGTCAATCTACCGCGGCGGCCTTCGCTCAATTTGGTAGAGGACGAATTTCTCGCCGCCGCCGCGATCGACCACCAACACCCGGCGCGCCGGCGATCCCGGACGATCGAGCCAGGGCGGAGGCGGATACAGGCTGCCCTCGTAGAGGAGAAAGAACGACACCGAGGCGGTGCCCGCGACATGTTCGAGGGCTGACCGCGCAGTCTCCAACTCCGCGGGCTCATAGACCGTGAACGGCACCACGCCGATCCGCGGATCGGCCCGCTCCGCCAGCATCAACGCATAGCAGCCGGGGCGCAGTAACTGATGCGTCAGGACCAAGCCCCGTGTTCCGGTGCGTGATGCATGGTCGGTGAGGAATTCACGGACGGCGCGCGTGCCCCCGCCGGCCCAGGGGCCAGTGAAGTACTGCGCGATTTCCGACCGCGGAATAGCCGCGGCGGTGGGGTCGGAGCCGATGCGCGCCGCAATCCAGGTCCAGCGCCCCAAGCCGAGCGTGATGAGGGTGATCGCAGTCCACTGTCGGATTCGGCTCGGGTTCCGGAAAAGGCCCCCGGCCGAAAGCGCGAGCGCCAGCACGAGTGGAATGTGGTCGGGCAGCCCGTACCGCGCGTAGCTGTTGTTATATAACGTGCCCGAAACGAGCAGTGTGATCAGCCAGCCCGCCGCGAAGTAGCGTGCGAGATTTGGCGGTCGTGAAACGATCGCGGCGATCACGAGGAGCGCGAGCGGCCAGCCGCCGTAGCCCGCGTACCAGCCCAGCCAGGTTTGCAATCGATCGAGTCCGCCGGCCGCGTCGCCCGCTTCGGCCACGGCCGGCAAAGCCCCGTAGCGGCCAAGATGGGAACCGAGTTCCAGGACTTCCCGTCCGAGCGTCGCAAGCGGTGCCAAGGCGCCCAGCGCGAACCAACCCAGTCCGGGGAAGCCGGGCGTGCCGGGGTGTTGCCGCCGCAGCCCCACGGCCAGCAGTGCGAGCCACGGCAGCGCGAAGAGCGCGGAAATTTTGAACAGGAACGCGGAACCGAAAAGGACGCCCGCACCCAGGAACCAGAGTCGGCGGGTCCGTGGAAGTGTCGCACCCATGCCGGCGGCGACCAACCCGGCGCTGCCGGCGAGCGCGGCGGTGACCATGGGATCCTGCAGGGCGAGACGTTCGTGGAACACCGCCAGCGGCAGCACGGCCCAGATCCAGATTCCGCAGAGGGCCGCCAGCCGGCCGGACAGCCGGTGCAAGGTCCACCCCAACGCGATCACGGTGACCAGACCGCAGGCGGCGGAAATCGCGCGCGCGACTTCGAGAATGTGCCCGGGAAATGCGCCGGCGGGAGCGAACGCGTAGACCAACCATGGCCGGCCCTGCGCCAGCGGTTCGAACGCAGCGCGGACGCGTGGGTCGAGCGCCGTGAGAATATTCGCACCTTCGTCCACGAATGGCTCCGGAGTGCCGATCTCCTGCAGGCGCAGCCAGGCAGCGAGCAACACCGGCACCGCGGCCCAGACCAGAAAAGGGAGGCGAGGGCCGCGAGTGGCGCCCGGAAGCATCATGGGATCAGTGAAAAGGCGCCGCCGGACCGGCGGAAGTTAATTGTCCGACGGGCCCCGGGGAATTGGACTTCCGCCCGCTGCGGGCGCCTGTTCTAGTTTCCCACCACAAGCCATGGCTGAATTCTTCAAACTTTCTCTGACGCAACGTCCCCGGCGGCTCCGTCGCACCGCCAGCCGTCGGGCCATGGTTGAGGAAACGATCCTGCGCCCGGCGGATTTCATCGCGCCGCTCTTCGTCGTCGAGGGACGGGCCGCGCCGGATCCGATCAAGTCGATGCCGGGCGTGTTCCGGTTGGGAATCACTGACCTGGTCAAGGAATGCCGCGCGCTGGCGAAACTGGGCGTGCCCGCGGTCGCGCTGTTTCCCAAGCTGGATCCGAAACTCAAGGACGAGGAAGGCTCGCAGGCCTTGAACGAGGATGCGCTCGTCCTTCGGGCGGTGCGTGCGGTGAAGAAGGCCGTTCCGGAACTGACCATCCTGACCGATGTGGCACTCGACCCTTACACCAGCCATGGCCACGACGGCGTGCTCACGGTGGCCGGCGATGACGTGGCGAACGATCACACCGTTGGGCTGCTGACCCGCATGGCGGTTTTGCAGGCGAAGGCCGGCGTCGATTTCGTGGCCCCGAGCGACATGATGGACGGGCGCGTCGGTGCGATTCGCCAGGCTCTCGATGCCGCGGGTTACACCGACACCGGGATCATGGCCTACTCCGCGAAATTCAATTCGGCCTACTACGGTCCCTTTCGCGATGCGGTTGGCAGCGCCCAGGCCGCCGGCACGCGTTTGCTGAGCAAGGCAACGTACCAACTCAACCCGGCCAATCGCCGCGAGGCCATCAGTGAGGTCCTGCTCGATGAAGCCGAGGGCGCCGACATCGTGATGGTGAAGCCGGCGGGACTGTACCTTGATATTATCCGCGACGTCCGCGAGGTGACCCGCAAGCCCGTCGCCGCGTATCAGATTTCCGGTGAGTATTCGCAGATTCACGCGGCGGCGCAGCTTGGCTGGCTCGATCTGGCCCGTTGTCGCCATGAGTCGCTCCTGGCGATCAAGCGAGCCGGCGCGGACATGATTCTGACCTATTTCGCCCGGGAGATGGCGGCGCTGCTGCGCTGAAGTCCGCGTGGTCGTCGCGGAGTGTCGCAGCCGCGTTTAGTGCCGGAGCAGCGCCCGCGTTAACACAAGGTGACCAATGAGCGCACCGCCGACGCAGACGGGGCCAATCAGTGCGTAGGGAAGGTGCAGCGCGAGAAGCAAGGGGCGCTCGAGGTGCCAGCCGAAGGGGACCGGGGACGACAGCAGGGCCACGCGAATCACGTTAAGAAAGAGGGCGAACCCAATTATGTTCGCGGCCCAGGCGACGCTGCGGTGCCTCGTGCCAAACGGAAACGCCATGAGCGCGACGATGCCGCTGAAGATGTCCCAATTGCGGCCGCTCCAGGTCATCGTCTCCGGCACGGTCCCCTGCGCTGCCCACGCATGCAGCACGAGTTCGAGGGGCAGGCGAAAAGCCTGAAAGGCGATGAGCGCCGCCAGCGGCACGCCGGCGGCGAGTCTGCCACCAAGCGGGGAGAGTCCGACCAGCAGCGAAACGCCGGCCACCGACCCGAAGAAGAAAGGGAGGCCTGACAGCGGCAGGGTGGCGAGCCGGCCGCTCCCGATCAGTAAGGCGAGAAGGCCAAGCCAAAAGGCGGTAATCGCTGCGACCCGGAGTGTCATCGTCGTCGCCCGGCCCTCTTCTCGATACGCCCGGTGGATACCGCCGAGGAACGCCGCGAGCACGGCCGAGACGATAGCCCCGAACGCGGCCATCGAAGTTGCTGAGGCGGGTTGGAACGTCAGCGGTGACATCGCGATCGAACGGGGCTGAGGTTGGGGGAGTCAGGCCCGTGAGCTTCGACCGATCAGAACGGAGAGCGTGGCACTTGCAGTGAGTCGCCCGGCATCAGCGGCGGATCCTGCGTGGGGCTCTTCTGCGCCAGTTTCACGTCGATGGGGTAGGCTTGATTCTCACGCACGAGGTTCACCGCGGTTTCCTTCGCGTAGAGGCTGAAGCCGCCCGCGGACTGGATGGCCTTGGCGACGGTCAGATCGGGGCTCCAGATAATGCGGCCGGGACGCTGCACCTCGCCGCCGACGTACACGTAGCGCTCCGTCACCGTCACACTCACATCGACCGTCGTGTAGATTTTTTTGGCGAGGTAAGTTTCGCGGATTCGCTGCGAAAGCTCGGCCGTGCTGGCTCCGGCGGCGGTGAGGGTGCCGATGAACGGCAGGCTGATCAGCCCCTGCTCATCGATTTGCACCGGGTTCACACTCGGATCGGGCACGCCCTGCAGGGCGACCGTGAGGCTGTCGCCGGGGCGGAGCTGGGCGGTTGAGGCCGGGACCGGAATACTTGGATTAGCCGTGCCAACTCCTCCGGTGGAGCAGCCGGCGAGCACCAGGCCCAACGCGACGAGGAGACAGGAGAAGTGCGGCCAACGAGTAAGAAACATGCGGCGTTTTCGTGGGTTAAACGCACCCAAAAGGCAACCGGAGGGTTTCCGCTGCACGGAAACCCTGGATTAAAACCCAACGGCTCCGGACCGATCTCCTCGGCGCCTGGCGCCGGTTAGGAATTTGGCGCTAGCGCCAAATTCCTAGCGCTTGCCCTTGGATTTTTTGCGCGGCTTTTCGCCGTCGTCCTCATCTGCGTCCTCATCCTCATCCTCGTCCTCGTCGTCTTCGTCCTCATCGTCTTCGTCGAGATCATCCTCGTCGTCGGCGGTGGCACCGGCCTTGGCCTTCTTTTTTTCGCCCTTCGGGGCTTCCTTGCCCTCTTCGCCCGCCTCGGACTCTTCATCCTCGTCCCACTTGAGCGACTCGTCGTTCTTCAGTTTTTCCTCTTCCGCCTCATCGAGTTCGGGCAACTCGTCGTCGTTTTCGTCCTCGATGCCCTTGGCGGCGGTTTCCTCGTCGGCATCATAGCCGGCGGGCATGTAATCCAGAATGGCGGTCAGTTCCTCGAACGTGTGCACCGCTTTGCCCTGGATGAAATTGCTGTTTTGGTCCTCGCGAATCTCGTCTTCGACTTCATCGACGGAGAGCTTCGACTCGAACTTGAAGAGATCGTTGAGCATCTTGACCCGGCAGCGAGTCAAGTGATCGAGCAGGTCTGCGTAGGGCCCGTTTTCCTCGTCGAGAATGTCGGGCAGCGCGAAGAGCTTCTCCTCGGATTCGAAGAGCGACTCCTTCATCCGCTTGAGCCGAACCTTCCCCGCGCCGAGATCCTTGTCGATGCGGAAGGGAATGAATGCCGCTTCGAAAACGTCCTGATCGAAACCGTAGTCACGGAGCGGATCGACGAGTTCGATGAGGTGAGCGAGCTGGCGGGGATCGATGAGGCTAAGTCCGTCGACGTCCCAACGGACGGGATCGCTGGTTTCGGCCACCCACCAGTTATGATCGTCCCCGAGTCGAACTACGCACCAATCTAGAGAGGAAATTGCCTTGGCCATTTAGGTGGGATGAATTTTTGGCGCAGCGTGCGAGCGCAAGTTGAAAAAACAAGCACAAAAGCTGCGCGTGCTCCGCGTGGGACCGCGCGCGATTTTTCGAGGGCGAATAGAAGGTCGAAACACGCGGATCGGCGGCCGGTCCTTGCCAAGTTTCCAGCGGGATTTCAGCGTTTGCGACATGGGAAAATATTTTGAGCGCCTCGTCCGTCCGAAGTTGTTCGAGATGGACTCCGAGCGCGCGCATGAGTTCGGCGTCGACGCGATGGCGCTGCTCGGCGCGCTCGGGCCCGTTTGCCGGCTGCTGGAGGGCTGGCACCGGCTGGGCGGCATGCGCCCCGTCCAGGCCTTTGGACTCACCTTTCCCAACGCAATCGGGCTCGCGGCCGGCTTCGACAAGAACGCCCGCGCGTGGCCGGCCGCCGCGGCCCTCGGCTTCGGCCACGTTGAAATTGGCACCGTCACCGCCCGGGGCCAGCCCGGCAATCCGCGGCCGCGCGTTTTCCGGTATCCCGCCGAGGAGGCGGTGATCAACCGGATGGGTTTCAATAATGATGGCGCCGACGCGGTGGCCGAGCGGCTATCCCATCATCCGGGGCCGGGGGCGCGCCGGATTCCGCTCGGCGTGAATCTCGGCAAGTCGAAGGTCGCTGAGATTGACCAGGCTGCGGCCGACTACCTTTCGAGCTTCGCCCGGCTCGCCGGGTATGCGGACTATCTGGTCCTCAATGTCTCGAGCCCGAACACCCCCAATCTGCGGCAGCTGCAGGACGAGGCCCGCCTCCGCGAACTCCTCGGTGCGATCACCGGGGCGAACCGCGAGCGGACCCTGGCAAGTGGCCGGCCGCGGGTGCCGGTGCTGCTGAAAATCGCGCCGGATCTGACCTTCCCGCAGATCGACGCGGTCCTGGGTGTGATTGCCGAATACGGCCTCGATGGAATCATCGCGACGAATACCACGCTCGCGCGGCCGGGTTTCTTCGCCACGGTGGACCAAACTGGCGGATTGAGCGGGTCGCCACTGCGGAAGCGGGCGACCGGGGTGATTCGGTACATCTCACTCGCGACGCGCGGCCGGCTTCCGATCATCGGGGTGGGCGGCATCACCGATGCCGACAGCGCGGCGGAGAAACTCGATGCCGGCGCGACGCTCATTCAGGTCTACACCGGGATGATCTACCGGGGGCCTTTCTTTCCCGCCGAGCTGGCCCACGCACTGCAGGATCGCCGTGTACACTGACTGGAAATACGCGGCGCTCCCTCGGTTTTCGGAGTAAAAGTGCCGGATTTTTAGCTGCTGATTTCGGGGCTGGACAAGGCTGGGGCGATGTCTCTTAGTCCGCCTTCCTCTCGGAAAAATGCTCAGGTGGTGGAATTGGTAGACACACACGTTTGAGGGGCGTGTGCCGTAAGGCGTAAGGGTTCGAGTCCCTTCCTGAGCACCAT
>CANJCM010000050.1 GCA_947472765.1 Opitutia bacterium | reverse complement strand
GCGGAGCCGCAACCAAAGGGGACCAAGCCGGATTAAACAGGAAGGCCGGGAAGATCGGGGAGAGGTCCGTTCCACCCGCTTCCCGAACTCCCCGATCTTCCTGTTCAAAATCCTCCCGGAAATGAGTGATTCGAGAGTACAGCAGTGCAGATGCCGGGCAGGCGAACCGATGTAGTCCTTCGCGGCTCGAATGTAGGGCCGGCGCTCGCCGCCGGGCCTCGGCTCTCGATCAATCGAACCGGAGGGAATCCGAGGACAAACCGAGTCCAACCCGGCGGGATTCGCCATCTGTCCGCGAGCGTGAGAGTCTGTGTGAATACCCTGTCACTCTGAGCGCAGCGAAGTTACCGAGCGCAGCGACGGGCTTGTTCATCCACGCGTGAGTCTCCCTCAAGACCATGGATTCTTCGCTGCGCTCAGAATGACATGAAGAAGTGTTTTTCGACTTTTCACACCGTCTCGTAAGCGAGTGGAGCACCGCAGATTTTATCCGCAGATGAAAAGACCAATCCGATGACGAACAACGTTAGAGAACTTCAACCCACTCCTTTCCGGTGAAATTGAAGTGTCTGCCCGATCCGGAGGGTCCCAAAATTTGGCCGATTTGACGGAAACGCGTTGAGCCCGAAGAAAGGTGAGGTTGCGATACCTCCGCTCCGAGGCGGGCGCAGATGCGTCAGCTCTCTATTTCAACCCCAGTCTTTCCCCTCATGTCCTCGACCCCGATCTCCCCTCGGGCGGGCTTTCGCCCGCTCCGGTTATTTGTCCAACCGGCCCTGGCCGGCTTGTTCCTCCTCGCGAGCGCCACGGTGGCGCTCGCCCAGCTAAAAACGAACCTGACCTACGAGCGCATCCTCAACTCCGCGAATGAGCCGGGCAACTGGATGACCTACGGCGGAAACTATGGGGCGCAGCGGTACTCGCTCCTGACGGAGATCACGCCGGCCAATGTCTCGAAGCTGAAGGTCCAATGGATTTATCAGCAGGCCGAGACGGTTCGCTGGGAGGTCACCCCGATCGTCGTCGACGGGGTCATGTACATCAGCGAGCGGCCGACAATCGTCACCGCGCTCGACGCGAAGACCGGGCGCAAGATCTGGACCTACAACCGTCCGGCCATGCCGGCGGATGTGCCGATCTGCTGCGGGACCAACAACCGCGGCATCGCGGTCCTGGGCGACAACGTCTACCTGAACACCTTCGACGCGCACCTCGTCTGCATCGACGCCAACACGGGACTCGAGCGCTGGGACAAGGTCGTGATCGACTACCACCTCGGCTACTCGATGACCGGCGCGCCGCTGGCGGTGAAGGACAAGATCATCGTGGGCGTCGCCGGTGGTGAGTTTGGCATCCGCGGTTTCGTCGATGCCTATGACGCCAAGACCGGCGAGCTGGCGTGGCGCTTCTACACCATTCCCGGCAAGGGCGAGCCGGGGAACGAAACGTGGGGACCGGGCGACAGCTGGAAATCCGGCGGCGCCTCCACGTGGGTGACGGGCACGTTCGATCCGGCAGCCAACACGATTTACTGGGGCACGGGCAATCCGGGGCCCGATTACAACGGCGACGACCGGCCGGGCGACAACCTCTACGCGTGTGCCGTCGTCGCGATCGATGCGGACACCGGCAAGTTGAAGTGGCACTTCCAGTTCACGCCGCACGACGTGCATGACTGGGATTCCTGCCAGGTGCCGGTTCTTTTCGATGCCACGGTCAATGGCCGGCCGCGGAAGATGATCTCGTTCACGAACCGCAATGGATTCTACTACGCGATCGATCGGACGAACGGCCAGTTCGTCGCGGGTGGCTCCTATGCGAAGCAGACTTGGGCGAAAGGGCTCGATGACAACGGACGTCCCATCGTGCTGCCGGGCACGGAGCCGACGCCCGAGGGCGTGGTCGTTTATCCGGGACTCGGCGGAAATTCCAACTGGGCCGCGCCGGCGTTCAATCCCCTGACCGGACTGGTGTACGTCAACACCCGGACCGAGTCCGGCCAGACGTACGTGAAGACGCCCTGGAAATACGAGGTCGGCCAGCATTTCGAAAACGGCGGCGGACGGAACATCCTCGGCGAGGAGGGCGTCGGGATGCTCAAGGCGATGGATGCCGCCACCGGCAAGACCGTCTGGGATTTCGTGCTGAAGAATTATTCCGGGGCGAACGTGATGACGACGGTCACCGGACTCGTCTTCAGCGGCGCGGAACGTGACTTCTATGCGGTCGATGCGAAAAACGGGAAACCGCTCTGGAGTTTCCAGGGTGGCGGCGCCATCGGCGGCGGCTCGGTCACCTATCTCGCCGACGGCAGGCAGATCGTGGCGGTGCCGATGGGCGCGGCGATCATCGCGTTTGGGTTGTGATCTTAACCTCTCCTTGAAGCACCCATGAAGGCTTTCTTCTCACTCCCGTCTCTCGGTCTGCTGGTCATTGTCGCGGCTCTGGCTGTGCGCGGCCAGGATCACATTGATCCTGCGGAAAAAGCCGGACCGGCGCCCGCCGGTCAGGCCAAGGGCAAAGGTCCCGCACGTGGCAAGGCGGCCGATGGCCCGCCGGCCGCTGCGGCCAAAGGCGGCGGCAGCCGCTTGCTCAGCGAGGCCGACCTCTCGGCCGATCTCGAAAAAATCATCGCGAACCCGGAGGACTTGGCGAAGGGCCAGCGGATCTTCGAAATGCAGTGCGTGACGTGTCACGGCCCGAAGGGCGAAGGTGACCGCGGGCCGCTGCTGGCGCAGCCCACGCTGACGAAGGCGACCGACGATCGCCGCCTGATCGAAATCGTCGCCCGCGGAATTACCGGCACGGAGATGCCGGGTGGCCGGATGCGGGCCGGCGAAGCGCCGTACCTTGCCGCCTATGTGCGGTCGCTCGGACGGCGGCCGATGGAGAAGGTCCCCGGTGATGCCGCCAAGGGAGCCGAACTCTTCAAGACCAAGGGCGCGTGCATCACGTGTCACACGGTGACCGGACAGGGCAGCGCGGCGATTGGCCCGGATCTCAGCGACGTGGGTGCGCGGCGCAGTCCGGCCTTTCTGCGCCGGGCGCTCGTGGAACCCAGCGCTGATGTGCCGCTGTCGGCCGCGCGGGGAGAACAGAATTACGCGTTCATCCGGGTGAAGATGAAGGACGGCCGTGAGGCGTCCGGCGTCCGGCTCAGCGAAGGCACGTTCTATGTGCAGTTCCGCGACATGACCGGCGCGATCTGGTCCGTGTCGAAAGCGGACCTGGCCGAGTTCCGCAGTGATCGCACCTCGCCCATGCCGGTGTACGCGGGATTGTTCTCGCCCGCCGAAATGGACGACATGATCGCGTACCTCGTCACCTTGCGCGGGAAGAAATGAGGCCGTCCTCCGCGGCCGGCGCCCTGGCCGGCCGCGAACTACGGCGTCACTTCGCCGCGGGCGCCGGCGGGTGATTCGACTGCCACGCGACCATCCGCCACCCGCCCTGTTCTTCGCGCCAGACGGCGAGGAATTGTAGATCGATCACCTGCCGCTGCCCCTCGGGGCCCACCGTGAAAAGACCGCGACCACCCATCAACACGATGGTGGGCGCGAGGGGCACGAAATCCCGCTGTTTGTAGTCGATGGCGACATAGAACGCCCGTTTCTCGGCCAGCGGTGCGATGAAGGCAGCCTTGCCGTCGACCTGGCCGGTCGAGTGGGCGTAGCGGAGGTCGTCCGAGTAAATCGCGTTCATCAGGGCACGGTCGCCGGCGACGGTGGCCACGACGCGGGCATCGTCGGCGGCGCGGACGGCCGCGAGGATTTTGTCGGTGCCGGCCGCCGCATTTTCGGCGCGGACCGAAGCGAGCAGCGAGAGCAGCAGCGGGAGGAGCAGCAATTTTTTCATGAGGGAGCGGAGGACGCGCACGAGCCGCGCCCTCCACACGTACTTGCAGGGGCGGGCCTCCTGCACGCCCAAATCTGGCTACGCTTCTCTTAGCCGCTTCAGCTTCGGATGCCGCCGGCCGCGATTGGGATCACGGCTTGGAACTCGGTCCAGTCCGGCTCCGCGCGCCTCAACACGAGGTCACCGCCGTGGGCCCGGAGGATTTCTCGGGAGAGGCTGAGTCCGAGTCCGGCGCCGGTCGTGCCCTCATGCCGTCGGGCCTTGTCGCCGCGGAAGAAACGCTCGAACACCCGCTCGCGATCGGCGGGGGCGATCCCCGGGCCGGTGTTGCCCACCGTGATCTCGGCGCGACCGGAGGTGGTGGCCAGGGCAAATGAAATATTGCCGCCCGGCCGGTTGAACTTCACGGCGTTGACGGCGAGGTTGAGCAGCGCCTGCTGAAGCAGAACGGCATCGGCGAGGACGGTCACACGGGCCTCGATTGAGGTGTGCACCTCGAGGCCTGCCGCGAGTTCGACGCCGTCGTTCGTGACGTTCGCGAGCAGAGCGCACAGATCGGTCCGCTCCCGGCGCAACTCGAGGCGGCCGGCATCGGCGAGCGAGAGCAGCAGCAGCTTGTGCACGATCGCTTTGAGACGGACGACCTCGTCGAGCAGGCTGGAGTACGTTTGTTGCTGGAGCGAACCCGAGGGGACGGCGACGAGGGCCTGTTCCAGCTCAGCCTGCAGCAGCGCAAGCGGGGCCTTTAACTCGTGCGAGGCGTCGGCACTAAAGCGCGTGGCCTGGTGAAAGCTGCGTTCCAGCCGGTCCATCATCGCATTGAAGACGGTGACGAGCCTTTGGAATTCCTGATTGTGACCTTCGGTGGGCAGCCGCTGGTCAAGCCCGCGGGCCGTCACGCGCTCGGCCGCCTGGGTCAGGATCTCCACCGGTCGGAGTGCCCGGCTGGCCAGAAACCAGGCGGCGCCGCCCACGAGGAGGAGGACTACCGGGGCGGCGGCGAGGAAGGCGAAGCGGAGATTGAGCAAGTCGGCGTTGAATTCATCGACCTTGGCCGCGAGTACGAGCGTCGTGTAGGGCGTACCCATGACGGCGACCCGCCATTCGCTTCCGTCTGCGTGCCGGTTGAGAAACTGCGGCTCCCGACGCGGGAGCGGCGGGTTGCGCGGAGAAAGCGGTTCGCCGGGGCGCGGCGGCGGCGGCGGATTCGCCAAGGTGGCGCCGCCCTCGTAACGATCGGGCCGCGGAAGATCGCTTGGATTGATGCCCCCGGGCCAGTGCGGCGAACGATACAAAGGGCGACCGTAGTTTTCGACCCAGAGGGCGTAGGTGGGTGGCTGATCCGGGCCCGAGACAAAACGCAGCGCGCTCTACACGCGCCGCCAGTGTTCGTCGCCGACCACCCGCTCGAGATTGGCGGCGCCCAGGTTCCGCAATTCCCGATCGAGTCGATCAAGATTGAACCGGACGGACAGGCGCCACGCGTAGTAGCCCGAGCAAAGGAGCAGGGCGGCCGCGATCGCGCCGGCCAGCAAGGCGAGACGCAGGCGAAATGATCTCACGTGGGCTCCAATCCGCGGGGCACGGGCCGCGCCCGGTAGCCGACGCCCCGGATGGTTTCGATCAGTGTCGTGCCGGAGGGTCCAAGTTTTTTGCGGACGTGCTGCACATACACGTCGACGAGGTTGGTGCCGGGATCGAAGTGGTAACTCCAGACGTGTTCGCAAATCTGGGCGCGGGTCAGCGTCTGCCCCGGGGACCGCAGGAGGTAAGCGAGCAACGCGAACTCGCGCGCGGTGAGCTCGATCTGCTGGTCACCGCAGCGCACTTCCCGGGTCAGCAGGTTGACCGAGACTTCTCCGTTGGAGACGACACTTGCCGGCTGGCCGGTGCTTCGACGGATGACGGCGTGGAGCCGCGCGATCAGTTCGTCGACGAAGAAAGGCTTGGTCAGGTAGTCGTCGGCCCCGAGATTGAGCCCGTCGAGTCGCTCGTCCAGGGCGCTCCGCGCCGAGACGAGCACCACCGGGAGGCCAAAACCTTTGGCGCGCAACTGGCGGAGGATGCTGAGTCCGTCCCGGCCCGGGAGCATGATGTCGAGCACGAGGGCGTCGTAGGAGCGCGACGTGGCGAGGGTGTAGGCATCGTCTCCGTTGTCCGTCTGGTCGACGACGAAGCCGCGGGCACGCAGCCCCTTGAGGGTCAGCGCGGCGAGCTTGGGGTCGTCCTCGACCAGCAGGATTTTCATTCCCCTGCATCCGCCGCCCGTTGGGTCGCCGGGTCAAGCCGGCAAAGATGAAGGTTTTTTAACGAAATGCCGGGCCGTCCATTCATGGACTTGGTTTTCAATGGGCGAATGCCACGCCGGTTCGTCGCCTTCGCTCTCCCGCTGCTCGCCGCGCTCACGCTCGTGGCGGCGGAACCGCCGCGGCCAAAGCGCGGCAGACCCCCGGGCCCGGGCGGTCCGATCAAGCCGGCGATGAGCGATACGATTCGCGCGAACATCTTCGCCGACAACTGGTTCGTCCTCTACATCAACGGCAGGCTCACCGTCGTCGATTCGATCGACTTCCTTCCGCACAACGTCGTGTCCGTGGATCTGCTACCCGAATACCCGATGACGATCGCGGTGCTGGCGAAGGACAACGCCGATCCGAAGACGGGGCTCGAGTACGGCAACCAGATCGGGGACGGCGGGTTCATCCTGAAGTTTTCCGACGGCACCGTCACGAACGCGTCCTGGAAGGCGAAGTGCTGCTTTCGCGGTCCGCTGGACGGCGACACGCGCCAGCCGAAAGTCGAATCGACGCCGCTGCCGGAGAACTGGTTCGCGGTCGATTTCGACGACCGGACGTGGGCGAACGCGACCGAATACACCGAAGCGCAGGTGAATCCGAAGGAGCCGTTTTATCAAAGCGACTTCAAGGGCGCGAAGTGGATTTGGACGGCCGATCTCGAACTGGACAACACCGTCATCTTCCGCACGCGAATCGAGAAGCCCGGCTGGAAATCGCGGTGGACAACCAAACCGGATCTCGACGTCAGCCTGGGGCGCTGACGGTGACCACATGAGCATGATTATCGAAGTGGAGGAGATGGGTCAGGCTCCAACCCCGGGCGCCGGGTTCACGCCGGCCGTACGAACTCCCGCGGAAGTGGCGGCCCCGCGATTGTTGCCGGAGGACGGACTCGCGGCGCTGGTGAAACGGGGGCGGGCCGGGGAACTGGACGCCCAATCGGAACTGGTTCGCCGCTACCGGCCCCGCCTCATGGGATTCGTGCGGGCGAGGATTCGCGATCGCGAGGCGGTGGAGGATATCGTGCAGGCGATCTCCGCGAAACTGGTGCGCCGGCTGCCGGCCTTGCGCGATTCCGCAGTGTTCGAGCCGTGGTTGTTCACGCTGGCGCGCAACACGATCCTCGACCACCTCCGTCGCTCCCGCTGCCGGCCGGTTCTGATTGGTTCCGAAGCCGCGCTCGAGGAAATGTGCGATCCAAATGCCGACGATCGCAGCCGGGAGATCTTGGAGTTCCTCGATGATGCCGTGCGCGACATGTCCACGGTCAATCGCCGGATTCTGCAGGAGATTATCAGCGGTGCCAGCTACCGGCAGATTGCCCGCGCGGAAAGAATCTCGCTCCCGGCATTAAAGGTCCGCCTGTATCGGTTACGGCTCGAGTTGCGCGCACGCCGCGCAGACGCCCGGAACCTGCCAGGCCCGTCCAACCCTCAACGCTGCTCGATTCGCTGACGAGGGCCGCCCAACCGTCCCCATGAAATTGCAATCCTCCCCGCTGCGCTGGTGTGCGCGGTGGTCGTTGTTGGTGGCCATGACCGGTGGCGGAGCCGGGGCGCAGGCCCACGTGATCGGCGAGGCGCGGCACGACGCCGTGATGGCGCGGTTCGCCCGGGAGTTTGGCGGGGCGATCTTCGCACAGGTGACGCCGTCCGCCACCGGGGCAGCGCCCGCACCGGCGACTTCGGCCATGTTCGGGAAATTTGCGCCGGCCGTGACCGTGCGGGCGGACGGTGACTTCCTATGGGTGAGTTCCAACGGTCTGCCCGCCCACAACATGATGGTGGGCATCACGGCGTGGCAGCAGCAGGTGCCTTTGCCGCAGCCTTATACCGCGGCCAATGCCTGGCGAATCCCGCTTCATCCGCGGCCGTCGCCGACGCCGATGGCGATCAAGAACCACTTCCTCCGCGGTGCGGTCGCGCTCGCGGCGAATGGCATTCCGATATTCAACCCGCAGAACAACCGCGGTGAAATCTCTTCCGAGATCGGCGAACTCGATCAGTGGGGCGGGCACTGCGGGCGGTCCGACGACTACCACTATCACATCGCTCCGTTGCACCTGCAGGAGGTGCTCGGCCGCGGGCTGCCGATCGCCTGCGCCCTGGACGGCTATCCGATTTACGGACTTACGGAGCCGGACGGCTCCAGACCGGCGCAACTCGACTCGTTCAACGGCCACGAAACGGCCGGGCTCGGCTACCACTATCACGCCTCGAATTCGTACCCCTACGTCAACGGCGGCTTCCATGGCGTCGTCGTCGAGCGCGAGGAGCAGGTCGATCCGCAGCCCCGGGCGCAGGGCGTCCGGCCGGCGCTCAACGCCCTGCGGGGGGCGCGAATCGTGGCGTTTGAAGGCACCCCAGGAAAAGGCGTGAGCCGACTGAGCTACACGGTGAATGGGAAGCCCGCGGTCGTGAGCTACGAGGCGCTCGGCGGCGGCCAGTGGAAGTTTCAGTTCACCGATGCCGTGGGATCCACCCGGGAGGAAATCTATCGGGAGGGAAATCGGGATCGGGGTGGCGGGAGCGGACGCGAGGGCCGGAAGAAAGGCGGCGGCGCGCGAAAGGAGAAGCGGCCGCCTCCACCGCCCGAGAAGGGACCGGGCGACGCGGCGGACCTACTTCGGCCCAGCGGCGTGTTTGCCCTGCGCAGCCCGGCCGTCGCAGTCGACGGTCTTTTGCCAGCCGAATTTACCGGTGACGGCGCGAGCATTTCCCCGCCGCTCGAGTGGAGTGGCGCCCCGGCCGGGGCGAAGAGCCTGGCGGTCATCATGCATCACGTCGCGCCCGACGGGGAGGTGAAGTGGTATTGGACACTCTACAACCTGCCGGCGTCACTCACGAGTCTGCCGAAGGACGCGCACGACATCGGCACGCTGGGCAACAACAGCATCACCCGCCGCGCCGGCTATGCGCCGCCGCACTCTAAGGGTCCCGGCGCGAAGACTTACGTGCTCACAGCCTATGCGCTTTCGGCCCCGCTGCAGATTCCAGGCGATCCGGGAGCGGTGAACCGGGCGACGCTGCTCGCCGCGATGAAGGGACTGATCCTCGACAGCGCGGAGTTGAAGGTCACTTACGCCCGTCCCGACGGAGCCGAGGATGAGGCCCCGTCACCCGGTCGAGCGAAAGGCCCCCGATGAAAACGTCCCGAATACTGATCGCATTCCTGGCGCTGGCCGGCGCCGTCGGGGCGGCCGGGCCGTCGCCGAACTTCGTTGTCATCATGGCGGAGGCACAGGGCTGGGCCCAGACGTCCGTCCTGATGGACGACCGGGTGCCGGAGTCGAAGAGCCGGAGCTTCCGGACGCCAGCGATCGAGCGGCTGGCGCAGGAGGGCATGCGGTTCACGTTTGGCTACGCGGCCTCGCCGCGTTGCACGCCGTCGCGGGCGGCGTTGCTTACTGGCAAAAGCCCGGCGGCGCTCCACATGACCTACGTGGGCGTCGGCCGCGACGTCGCCACTCCGCGCACGCGCCTCATTCCGCCGGAGCCACTGCTCGAGCTGCCGGCCGGCGAGATGACCCTCGCCGAGATTCTCAAGCCGCTCGGCTATACGACGGCGCACTTTGGAAAGTGGCATGTCGGTCGAGTCGATCCGTCCCGGCACGGATTCGACGAGAGCGACGGACCGACAGGAAACGGTGGCCCCGACAATGTCGCGAGTCCGAACCCGAAGCAGGCCCGGGGCATGACCGAGCACGGCATCGCCTTCATGGCCCGCGCGCAGAAGGCGGGACGGCCCTTTTTCCTGCAGCTCTCGCACTATCCGAATCAGGAGCGCAAGGAGGGCGGCGGGCGCGAGCGCGACCAGGGGCGGGCGGAGTCCGACGAAATTGATCAAACTGTCCGCCAGCTCCTCGCGGCGCTGGACGCTCAGGGACTGGCGAAGAACACGTACGTCATCTACACGGCCGACCACGGCGGTCAGGGTCGCAACGGCAACGCACCTCTCTCGGGCGGCAAGGGTGCGGTCACCGAGGGCGGACTGCGCGTGCCGTTCCTGATTCGCGGCCCGGGGATCGCCGGCAACGTCTGTTCGCGCGTGCCGGTTACAGCCTGCGATCTGTTGCCGACCGTCGCGGCGCTGGCGGGCTCCCCCGCCCCCCTCCGTGCCGGCGTGGAGGGCGGCAGCCTCGTGGAAGTGTTGCGTGATCCGGCGGGCCGCGGCGTCGTGACCCGGGCCCGGGAGGAACTCGTCTTCCACTTTCCGCACTACGATCTCGGCAACGGCGGCCCGGCCACGGCGATTCTGCTCAAAGGCTTCAAGCTGGTGCGCAACTACGAGACCGGCACTCGGCGACTCTACGAACTAGAGCAGGATCCCGGCGAAGCTCGGGATCTAGCCCCAACGATGCCGGAGAAACTGGCCGAACTGGATGCGCGGCTCGACGCGTACCTCCAGCAAGTCAACGCGCAGATGGCGGCGAAGAATCCGGACTACGACCCCGCCAAGGTTCCGGCGGCGGACGGCAACGATCGGCCGCGTCAGGGTGGCCGGGGCGGACGAAAGCGAGGCGGCCCGTGAGGCTCTGGCATCTGATCGGTTCGCTCGCCGCGGTGGTGCTCGCGGTGCGGGCGGCCGAGCCGCCGCGCGGCGGCAACAAGGGCGGAGGCGGGGAAGGTCGCCGAGTGGAGGTGCGGATGCCGACGCCGGCCTTCAAGACCGAGGTGCCTGACCATGCGTTTGACCTGATCCTGTGCCGGCCCTCCGCCCGTGCGATTACGCTCAGCGTGCTGGCCTATGACGAACTCGAGGGCTACGTCGCCTACGGTTCGGATCCGGCGGCGCTGCCGGTCCGCACCGCGCCGCGAACCTTCGCAAAAGGTGAGCCGGCCGAGGTGGTGCTCGGCCCCCTGCAGCCGGGGACGCGCTATCACTACCAGTTTCACTCGCGCGCCCCGGGTGGCGGCGACTTCAAGGCGACCGAGGTGACCGGGTTCACGACGGCCCGGCCGCGCGGCAGCACGTACACCTTCACGATCCAGGCCGACTCGCATCTTGATCTCGGCATCGATCCGCCGACCTACGTCAAGAGCCTGCGCAACGCGGTCGCTGCGCAGGCGGATTTTCATATCGACCTCGGGGACACGTTCATGACCGACAAGTATCCGCGGTACGTGGACGCGCTGCCGCAGTACCTGGCGCAGCGCTACTACTTCGGCCTCGTGGGTGCCCGGATGCCGATCTACCTCGTGCTGGGAAACCACGACGGCGAGCAACCGGCCCGGGGCGGCGCCGGCGAAGGCTCGATGACGAGCTGGTCGGCCCGGATGCGGCTGAAGTATTTTCCGAACCCGGTGCCGGATGAATTCTACCGCGGCAACGCGACCCCGGACCCGATCGTCGGAAAGCTGCAGAACTACTACGCGTGGGAGTGGGGAGACGCGCTCTTCGTCGCGCTGGATCCATTCTGGTATTCGACGCGCGGTGGCCGCGGCGACAACTGGGACCGCTCGCTGGGCCGCGTCCAATACGACTGGCTGAAGCAGACGCTCGAGGGGAGCACGGCGAAGTTCAAATTCGTCTTTATCCACCACCTCGTCGGGGGCGAAACCCCGGAGGGCCGTGGTGGCGCGGAGGCCTCGGAATTTTTTGAATGGGGTGGGCGCGATCTGGATGGCCGCGACGCGTTCGCGCAGCACCGGCCGGGGTGGCCGATGCCGGTTCACCGCCTGCTGGTGCAGAATCACGTTTCCGCCGTCTTCCACGGGCACGATCATCTCTATGCGCAGCAGGAGCGGGATGGCGTCATTTACCAATTGGTCCCGCAGCCCGGCCATTCCCGCATCGACAACACGCGAAGCGCGGCGGAATACGGTTACAAGTCCGGCGTCATTCAGGGGGCTTCCGGCATCTTGCGGGTAAACGTTTCGCCGGAGCGCGCGCAGGTCGAGTATGTGCGGGCGTATCCCGATGCCGCGGAGAGCGCCCTGCGCCGGACCGGTTCGGTCAGCCACGAGTACACGCTTTTTTCGCCCGGCCGGTGAGCGGGGCCCGTCCACAAGGACTGGCTGAAGGGGACACGCCCTTGACCTTTGAGTGCGTCGCCCGGTGAGAGAGGACACCATACCTCCCTGGTGTGGCGCGTGAACAGTGCCACCCTCTGAATCCATCGGCGGCAGTCTGCGCCCTCTGCGGATAACGTCTGCCGCACTCCCGCTCGCGGGCACAGGCGAAGTAGGCTCGATTAGAGGGGTTCCTCGGGATGGTTCCAACGTCGTGCGTTCCGCATGGATTCTTCGCTGCGCTCAGAATGACAAACGAGGTTTCGGTCCGTTCTTTTGTAGGCGAGCGTCTGTCGTCCGGCGTCTGCCCTCCTGGTCATTCCCGCCATGATGCTGGCGTCATTCTTCTGGGAACGCATCGGCGAGAATGCCCGGGATGTCGTGCGCGTGCTGGTCCGTTTCTGGCCGCTGACGTTGATTGTGCTGCTTTTCGTGCTCGGCCTTGTGCGGATGCTTCTGGGGAAGAGCTAAGAAAGCCGCGCTCCGTCGCCACCCTGGCGACGTGCGGTTGAACAGGAGGCATGGACACTCGGTCCGCCGGATTGGGTTTAGACCTCGTGACTCAGCCTGGCCCGGCCTTGGTTTGCCTTCTGTGCACTCGGTGGTCCAACCCCCGGAGTTTAACCACCGACTGCACAGGGTACACAGAGTGAAGTTATCCGCAGATGCCGGCATCTTACCGAATATGTCTGACCGTAGGCTCCGAAACCTCTGCGCCCTCTGCGTCCTCCGTGTTAAAAACTCCGAGGTTTGATTCCCCGAGTCTGGGAAGCGTCGGATTTGGAACGCAGAGGGCGCAGAGGTTTCGGGACCGGACCCAACCCAATCCATTTGAACTCTGAGACGCCGAGCCCAGCCCGGATTGAGTTAGTGTCCCGTTAGTGAAAGTTAGCGGTTTGTCTCCCGGCTCTTCGCATCGGCTCGAAATCTTCCGACATCTGCGGATCACTCGGGGTGGCTTGCCGCAAGCGCGTTCCCCTTCTTGATTCTGAGGATGATTCCAGCGGCGGTCTCCAACCTGAACCAACTGAGAGCAGTCACCCTGACTTTGATCTGCCTCGCGGGATTCGGCGTCGGCGCGCGGGCCAACGTGCGGGTCGAATATTCCGGGCAGATAGCCGACGCCGTGACGGGCAACCAGGTGCCAGCGGAAGCCCCGCGAGGCGGGCTCGAGGGCGAGTCGGTTTATGCCCGGATCGAGAAAGCCGGGACCTCGGTTGAGGCGGCCTACGCCCTGTCGGTCGGGCCTGGAGCGGTGCAGGCGATTTATATCCCGGTCTTTTCGTCGCCGGGGGCGTCCGCCACCGCGGTGCTTGAGCGCAGTCGCTTTTATGCCCACCTCGACGGGGTCCAGCTGACCGAGATCACGCCCGTCACGGCTCCGAAGGACGCCCCGAAGCCGCCCGCGGGAGTGGCCGTGCTCTGGTTCAAGCTCACCGCCAATGCCCAGCAGCTCTCGCCGCTCCCGGGAGCGGAACTCCGGATCTCGTACTGGCAGCCTCATGTCGCGAACGCCTTTCACTACCTCCCGCAGAGCCTGCCGGCGAAGTCAGGCGCGAAGCGCGACTGGCGCTTCCAAATCATCATTCGCTCCCTCACCAGCCAGATTCCCGCGCTCGCCGAGCAATTGGATTATGAGCGAGTCGGCGACCTGGTCTTCGTGTACCCGCGCGACGCGCAGATCGTGAAAGTCGCAGTCGCGAGGAGCGGTTGAACAGGAGGCGAGCCGAGGACCATCTGAGTTCAATCCTCTATTCACGCGGAGGCGCGGAGCCGCTGGATTTTGGATTTCCCAAACTGTTTTAAGCACCGAGGCACCGACCAAACCAGGTCGAAATCAGAGGCCTGGCTCTGTGTCTCCCTGTCCGGTGGTTAAACGCCCGGAAGTTGAATCGCAGCGCACCCGCAGACCCGCACTCAAGGCAGTGCCCGAATGAGTCGATGGAAACATCACGACCAGCCGGACGCGGCCGTGTCGTACCGCTTCGAGGTGGCCCTGGTTTCCATCGCGAATTACGTGAGCAAGGCGCACGGACTCGGCTTCAGCGGCGCGCGGCTCGACGCGAGCGACGGCGAATTTGCCGACCTACCGGCGTGGAACGTCGTGACCGAGGAGTGCGGGGCGCGGCCCGATGTGGACCATATCGAGGCGGAGCTGAGGAGATTCATCCCGGGGCTGCGGGCGGAAATGCGCGAGCTGCGGGATGCGGGTTGAACGGCCGACAGGCTGAGGCTCACGCGGAGGCGCGGAGAGTTGGGAACCACTGATTGGCACTCATGGGGCACTAATCTTCGACCAGGACTCGATCGCTCACAGGCAGCGAGTCGTGCTCTTACTCGTACTCCGGCTCGAGTCGAAAGAGGGGAACGAGCAGGATTACGATCACGAGCACGAGGAAGTGGAGAGTCACCAAGTAGTGCAGGGCTGCCGCCCTTCGACTGGCTCAGGGCCCGGGATTCCCTCCGTTTGGCCGTGAGCTTGCCGAACCGGCTCGTCGGCAGGCCTCTGCTCTTCATTCGAGAAGCGGCCCGGCGGCGAGCGCCGGCCCTACATCAAGGATGCTCCCTTTCTCCGCGACTCCGCGCCTCCGCGTGAGCTGCCCATCTGCGTCATCGGCGGATAATCTCAGGAGAAAATCTGCGCGTTCTTCGTGAGGTGCTTCTCGAGGCTGCCGCAGACGAGATCGCAGAGCTTGAAGATCGAGGGATCCGCGATCGCGTAGAAGACCTGCAGTCCCTCTTTGCGCCGGCTCACGAGACCGGCCGCGGCCAGCGTTTGCAAATGGCGTGAGACGTTGGCCTGCGTGCCGCCGGTGAGCCCGACCAGCGTGTTCACGGGCTGCTCCTGCTCCATCAACTCGTGCAGCAGCCGCAGCCGCATCGGTTCCCCGAGGACGGCAAAACGCCGCGCCACGAGGTGCAGCGCGTCAGCGGAAAGGGCGGGAGACTTCTTGGCCATGGCCAGTACCAAAGCCGCCCTTGACATTTATTCAAGCATATACGTCTATGCTCATATATTTCGCACTGACCTCCCATGAAAATTGACTCCTTCATCCGCGCCCTCGCCGGCTCCGTCGTCCTGCTCAGCCTCGCCCTCGCCCACTTCGTGCACCCGGGCTGGCTGTTCCTGACCCTGTTCGCCGGCGTGAATCTCCTGCAGTCCGCCTTCACCGGCTTCTGCCCGCCGTCCCTGATCCTGAACAAGCTCGGCTGGATCGGCGAGGACGGGACCATCCACTGGGGCGGTCGCCGCTAACGCCCCGCCACCTTTCGCTCTCACCGCCCACCGCTTCCCGCCTGTCGCCAACATTCCCTCTCCGCCATGAAACGCCTTTCGCTCCCGCTGCTCGTTCTGGCTCTCGTTGGTTGCTCGCGCCCTGAGCCCACTGCCGCGGTCGCCCCCGGCCTGCCGGCCGTCGCGGTCAAGCTTGCCACGGTTCAGGCCGCGGAGGTCCCTCAGTTGACAGAGGTGAGCGGCACCGTCCGGCCGGTCCGCCGGGCCGTTCTCGCCGCCCGGGTCATGGGTGCAATCACCGAACTTCCCATCACCCTCGGCCAGCGTGTCGAGGCCGGCGCACTGCTCGTCAAAATCTCTGCCGCTGATGCCGACGCCCGGCTCGGGCAGGCGCGCTCCGGGCTCAGTGTCGCCCGCCGCGATCTCGAACGGGAACGCGCCTTGCTCGCGAAGGCGGCCAGCACCGCGGAAACCGTGCGGAATCTCGAGGACCGGCTCACCGGTGCCGAGGCCGCCGTGCGCGAGGCGGAGGCCAACCTGGCCTTCGCGGAGATCCGGGCCCCGTTTTCCGGCGTCATCGCCCGCCGCCTGGTCAATGCCGGCGACCTCGCCGCCCCCGGCCAGCCGCTGCTGGAAATCGAGGAGAACACGAACTTCGAGATCGAGGCCTTCGTCCCCGCCTCGCTCGCCAGCGCCCTCACACCCGGCGCCGTCCTGCCGGTTGACGCCGACGGGCAGCGCATTTCCGGCGGGTTGAAGGAAATCTCCTCCACGGCTGACGAAGCCACGCGCTCCATCGGCGTGAAGATCGCCGTGCCAGCCGGCGCTGCGGTCCGCTCCGGACAATTCGTCCGGGTCCAGATTCCCGGCTCCACCCTGCGCACGTTGCTCGTTCCGGCTTCTGCCGTTTCCGTGAGCGGTCAGATGGAGCGCGTGTTTGTCGCCGGTGACGGGAACCGTGCCGTCCTGCGGCTCGTGAAAACCGGCGCCCTCCGCGGTGACCAACTGGAAGTCCTATCCGGACTATCGGCCGGCGAACGTGTCGTCGCGGCCCCCTCTGCCACGCTGCGTGATGGCCAACCGCTCGAGGTGCAACCGTGAGTGCCTCTCTACCCGATTCAGCGCCCCCACCCGGCCTCGCCGGACGGATCGCGGGCTTCTTCGTCGCGTCAAAGCTCACACCGATCGCGATCATCGCCTCGATCCTGCTCGGGCTCTTCGCGATTCGCACGCTCCCGCGCGAGGAGGAGCCGCAGATTCAGGTTCCGATCATCGACGTGTTCGTCGGCATGCCCGGCGCCTCACCCGCCGAGGTGGAGAATCGCGTCACGCGCCCGATGGAGAAGCTGCTCTGGGAAGTCCCGGGCGTGGAGTATCTCTATTCCACCTCCAGTCCCGGCGGCGCCGTGGTCATCGTCCGCTTCAAGGTCGGCACCGCCATCGAGACCGCACTCGTGCGGCTGAACCAAAAACTGCAGGGCAACTTCGATCGGATCCCTGCGGGCGTCAGCACGCCGCTGGTGAAGCCGCGATCCATCGACGACGTTCCGATTCTCGCGCTCACCCTCCACAGCCGGACGCACGATCACCTTACGCTTCGCCGGCTCGCCGCGCAGGTCGATAACGTGATCAAGGCCGTGCCCGAGGTCGCCGAGACCAACCTCGTCGGTGGCACGCGCCGCGCCGTCCGGGTGCAGTTCGATCGGACCGCCCTCGCCGCGCGCGGGCTCGCGCTCGATCAACTGGCCCCGGCGCTACAGCAGGCCAATCGCCAGGTGCAGTCCGGCTCCCGGCCGTTCGCCAACGCCGAGGTGCTGCTCGAGACGGGCACGTTTCTCCGCGACGCCGCCGACGTCGGCACCGTTGTCCTCGGAGTCCATGAAGGCCGGCCCGTCTATCTCCGCGATGTCGCGACCGTCATCGACGCCGCCGAGGAGCCGTCCACCTACGTCCTCCACGGTGCCGGCACCGGTCCGCTCGAGGCCGCCGTCACCATCAGCGTGGCGAAGCGCCCCGGGGCGAACGCCATCGATGTGGTCAATGCCGTCCTCGCCCGGGTCACCGCCCAACGCGGCACGCTGCTGCCGGCCGACGTCGGCGTCTCGATTACGCGCGACTATGGTCACACCGCCGCAGAGAAGAGCAACGAACTGCTCCTGCACATGGGCATCGCCGTCTTCGGCGTCGCGCTGCTGATCCTGTTCTTCCTCGGCTGGCGCGAGTCGCTGGTGGTGATGCTCGCGATCCCGTCGACGCTCGGACTCACGCTCCTGGTTTTCTACCTCTACGGCTACACCCTGAACCGGATCACGCTCTTCGCCCTGATCTTCTCGATCGGCATCCTGGTCGACGACGCGATCGTGGTCGTGGAGAACATCGTTCGTCACGTCCGGCTCCCCGGCGCGTCCAAGAAGACGCTCTCGCAAGTCGCGCTCGAGGCCGTCGACGAGGTCGGCAACCCCACCATTCTCGCCACCTGGGCCGTCATCGCCGCCATCCTTCCGATGGCGTTTGTCGGCGGCCTGATGGGACCCTACATGCGGCCGATCCCGATCGGCTCGACCGCCGCGATGCTGTTCTCGCTCGCGATCGCGTTCACCATCACGCCGTGGGCCGCCATCCGCGTGCTGCGTCGCCGCTCCGTCTGCGAGGAGACCCTTCCGGAAGCCGAGCGCTCCGCGCTCACGTTCGAACACGAGCACGCGCCGGCCGACTGGTCCACGCGGCTCTACTATCGGATCATGGGCCCGCTGTTGAATCGCCCGCTGTGGCGCTGGGCCTTCCTCGGGACGATCGTCGTCCTGCTGCTCGGCTCCATCGGGCTCGTCGGGATTGGCAAGGTCGAGGTCAAGATGCTGCCGTTCGACAACAAGTCGGAGTTCCAGGTCATCCTCAACACCCCCGAGGGCACGACGCTCGAGGAAACCACCCGCATCGCCCAGGAAATGGCGGCCGCCATCCGCCGCGAACCCGAGGTGCGCGACTACCAGATTTACGCCGGCACCGCTGCGCCGTTTAATTTCAACGGGCTCGTCCGTCATTATTATCTCCGCCGGGGACCGAATGTCGCCGACATCCAGGTCAACCTGGTGGGCAAGGACGAGCGCTCCCACCAGAGCCACGCCATTGCGAAGCGGATTCGCCCCGCGGTCGCCGCCATCGCCAAAAAATACGGCGCCGTCGTGGCCGTCGCCGAGGTGCCGCCCGGCCCGCCCGTCCTCCAGTCCATCGTCGCCGAGATCTACGGACCCGATGAAACCCAGCGGATCGCCCTCGCCCGCGAGGTGCAGCGACTCATGGGCGAGACACCGGGCATCGTGGACATCGACACCTACATCGAGGACCCGCAGCCCAAGGTTCGTTACGTCGTGGACCGGACCAAGGCCGCCCTCCATGGCGTGAGCGAAGCCGCGATCGGACGCGTTCTGCAGGTCGCCTCGCAGGGTCAGGCCGTTGATCTGATCCACGTGCCGGCCGAGCGCGAGGACGTCCCGATCGTCTTCGAACTTCCCGCGTCAACGCGCGGTCAACCGGAGTCTCTCCTCTCCCTGGGCGTCCGCCCCATGGCCAGTCCGGCCGGAGCCCCGAGCGTGCCACTCTCCGAACTCGTCCGCGTCGAGCGCACCACCGCCGGTCCGAATCTCTACCGCAAGAATCTCCTCCCCGTCACCTACGTCACCGCCGACGTCGCGGGCCTCGTCGAGAGCCCGGCCTACGCGATGTTCCAACTCGACTCCGCCATCCGGAAACTCGATGCGCGCAAGTACGGAGCCGCGACGGCCAGGCTGCCCATCTTCCATCTCAACCTGCCGACCGACGATCAGTCGCCCGCGCTCAAGTGGGACGGCGAGTGGCACATCACGCTCGAGGTGTTCCGCGATCTCGGCCTCGCGTTCGCCGCCGTGCTCGTGCTCATCGCCATGCTGATGGTCGGCTGGTTCCGCAGCTACGTGACGCCGCTCGTGGTGATGGCGGCGATTCCCTTCTCGCTCATCGGCATCCTGCCGGCGCACTGGGCGCTCGGCGCGTTCTTCACCGCCACCTCGATGATCGGCTTCATGGCCGGCGCGGGCATCGTGGTGCGCAACTCGATCATTCTCGTGGACTTCATCGAACTCCGCCGCGGCCACGGGCTCGGGCTGCGTGACGCGGTGATCGAAGCCGGTGCGGTCCGCTTCCGTCCGATGCTCCTCACCGCGCTCGCCGTCGTCGTCGGCGCCAGCGTGATTCTAGCGGACCCGATTTTCCAGGGCCTCGCGATTAGCCTGATGTTCGGGGAGATCGCCTCGCTGCTCGTGAGCCGCATGGCGGTGCCGGTGCTTTACTATCTCGCGAACAACCGTGCCGGCGCTCCCGAGGACGGAAATTCCGCGACCAACCAATGAACCTTTTCCGCCTGATGAAAGCCTTGTTCACGCCCGCGTCCTCCGAAACACCCGACGCCTGCACGACCCGGCTCCGCGCCGGCACGGCCGTGCTCGTCGATGTCCGCGAAGCCGCCGAATGGGAGCGCGGCGTGGCCCGCGAAGCCAGGCTGCTGCCGCTGAGCGACCTCACGGGCGGCCGGGCCCATTGGGGACCGTTTCTGGCTTCGGCCGGTAATCGGGAAATCCTGCTCTATTGCGCATCTGGCGCGCGCTCCGGCCTGGCCGCGCGATTGCTCTCCCAGGAGGGCTTCAAGGTCCTGAATACGGGCGGGCTGGCCGGCTGGGCCGCAGCCGACTGGCCCGTCGTTCCGCCCGCTGGCAGTTAGTCCGCCCCTTCGGTTTCGTCGTCATCTCCGCGGGTGGGAAAAACAGGGTCGTTCACGAACGAAACCCCTCCCTTGAAAATCTCGTTTTCGTTCAGCGAGCCGGGAGGGAGGCCAGATAGGCGGCGATGGCGAGCATGTCGTCGGTGCTGAGGTTGGCGACGACGGGCTTCATCAGCTCGAGGCGTTTGCCATGACGCTGACCGACCTGGATGTCGTATAACTGGCGGACGAGATAGCTGGGCGACCGGCCGGCCAGGCCGGGTAGCGCGCCGACCTCGGGCAGGGTCATGCCCCGGAGATCGGGACCGTGGCAGGTGGAGCAGGCCGCGGTCTTGCCGCCGCCTGTGGTGACGAGGACCTCGCCGCGCTTGACGCTGCCAAACGGCACATAGGCGATGAAGCCGATGCGCGGATCGCGCTGCACCTCGACGGCATCGGCATCCTCGGGGACCTCGATGATCCGGTTGCCCAGCGGTTCATCCGCGCCGCCGGGAACCTGCAGAAACATGCCGGCCGAGAGGGTCGTTTGCGGCACCCGGTCGGTCTCGACCACGCGGATCCATTGGGTCCACGGCATCGAGCCATAGTATTCCGCGGCGGCGCGAATCTCCTCGTCGGTCATCCCTGCGGCGTAGCTGATCATCATCGGCGTGTTTGGTTTGCGGACGTCGGCGGACTTACGCTCCCCACTGCGGAACGCCTTCATCTGCGCGATGAAGTAGTCGACAGGCAGTCCGGAGATCCCGGCGTTCTCGGGCCGTCCCTTCCCGTTGGGATAGTGGCACCGCGCGCACGCCCAGACGACGGGAGCTTTGCCCTTCGCGACAATATCCGGCATGGTCGGATGGTCCTGCGGAAACCAGTCGGCCGGGCGGAAGTTGTCCCTGATCTGGGCCGGCGTGAACTTCAGGTCCGTGCCCGGGAGGCCCAGCAGCGGGAAGTCGGGCAGCGGGGGCGTGACCGTACCCGGGGCAGCGACCACCGCCGGGGTGGCATTCGGCGGCATGGTCGCCTTGAAGCCATAGGCCCAGGCGGGCGGCGGTTCGGCGGCATCGGCCGCCAAGACGAACAAGAGGGGTAACAGACACGCGGCTTTGCGAAGCATAGGGTGGGACGGGAATTCCGGCCGCCCAGAAAAACCGGAATTCAGGAAAAGGCCACATGAGTCTGGCTGCAGACAATCGACGGACTCGCGCCGGACGCGGATGACCGCTTCCACCCGCATGGGTTTTTCCGCGCGGTCGAACGACGACGCGTGCAGGGTGCTTTCGTCGACAAAATCCAGTTTCCTTTCAGGCGCCCGCCCCATTCGGTGATCGCACTTTGTCCGCCAGCCAAACAGCATCACCCCCCATGAAACCCAACGTTGGCAGCATTGATCGCACCCTCCGTTACGTCGCCGGCATCGCCATCCTCGGCGCCGGTTTCTACTCCAAATCCTGGTGGGGTTTGATCGGCATCGTCCCGATTCTCACGGCCACGATCCGCTTCTGTCCGGCCTATGTGCCGCTCGGCATGAGCACCTGCGCGAAGGACAAAAAGTAAGCAGCGGCCCGACGCGGCGCGACTTCGGGCGTGGAGTAGCGCCAGAGCCGAAACACACCCCGGCGCTGTGCGCCACCCCGATCGAGCCGGAGCGATGCGGTGGAACGAAATCGGCGGGTGTGGGCACCCGCCCTCCATGGTCGGCGGATCGTCCAGACTTCCGTTCGCTCTCCTCTCCAAGAGCAATCCCTGGAGGGACGGTGCCCCCACCGTCCACGGCTGCCTAACGTGCGACGGAGCGTCCACGGATCGGTGTAGGGCCGGCGCTAGACGCCGGGCCACGGCTTTCATTCGCGAAGCGGCCCGGCGACGAGCGCCGGCCCTACACTCAACATCGATTTCTTCCGGCTTTCTTCGCACTCATTCCGGCGGCACTCTCGGTGCGACCCCGGGTCCCACCCGACCGAACGCCTTGTGAAATTTCTCCGCCGGTTCCTGCTTTTCCTCGCCGCCCTCGGGCTCCTGATCGCGTTGGTGGCGCTTGATCCCTGGGCCCAAACCCAGATCGCCCAGTCCTGGCTCAACCGGCAGCCCGGCTTCCGCGGCACGGTTGAGTCCGTGTCGGCCCGCTGGGCGCAGGTCGCGTTCACCGACCTGCGACTCAAGTTCGAGGGCGCCACCCTCATCGTTCCGAGCGTGACGGTGGGCGTTCCGGTGAAGGAATGCCTCCTGCGCGGACGCTTCCCGGTACGGCACCTGGTCGCGAAAGGATGGACGCTCGATCTCGATTCGCCCGCGCCGCCGGCCGCGGTCACGAAGCCGGTCGCGCCCGGGATGTCGGGCTCGCTGGCGCCGACCCTGCAGACCGCTTCCCCGGCCGAGCCGGTCCCGCGCAGCGTTTTCCTCGCGCAGCAACTCGGCCTCGCGCTGCACGAACTCCTCAACGCCGCGGGCGGGGAACGGGAAGTATCCTGGGATGGCGTCGATCTCGAAGGTGACGTCCGCCTGCCCACGCCAAAGGGCGGCGACGCCCTCTGGTTTCAGGTGAAGCTCGTTGGAGGTGGGCTCGCTGCTGCCCGCGAAGGAGTGTTCACGCTCCAGATTTCCGAACTCAACGCGCCGTCGAACTCGGTTCCGCTAACCGTCCGCGTGCTCGTGCGGATGGATGCCACCCGCGCCTTCGACCGAATCCGGATCGAGTCGCAGCCGCCGGCCGGCACGCCAGTCCGGGACGCCAACCGTTTCGCCCTGGCACTGGAGGCGACGACCGCGCGGCGGGTCGGCGACGAGACTTACACCCTCGAGGCCCGGCACCTGGATCGCACGGTCCTGCAGTTGCGGACGCAGCGGCACACGGTCAGCGGTGATTTTGCCGGCACCTGGAAACTCGATGCCCGCGATGAGGACCGTGTCGCGCTCGCCCGCTTCCCCGCGACGCTCTCGCTGGTCGCGAACGGCGGCGGTGCGTTTACCGCGGATGCCAGGTTCAGCCGGTTCCATCTGGCCGGCGATGCCGCCGCGCTGGTCAGCGATCGTGGGAGTGCATTCTCGCAGCTCGGCACGGTCAGTGCCGCGGGCCACTTTGACCTGACCCTGCAAGGCACGCTCCTGCGCGTGAACCAACTCGAAGCCAGGGTGACCGGCGCGGCCCCCCTCGCCACGTTCACGCTGCGGCAACCGGTGGAATACGACACCCGGAACCAGCAGCTCAGCGTGGCGGATTCCAAATCCGACTGGCTTCAGGCCACGTTGCAGGGGCTGCCGCTCGCCATTGTCCCTGCCCTTCCCCCTCCCTGGCGCGTCAGCGGCGGCGCGGTGACCGGCGAACTCACGGTGAGCGGAACGGCCGGCACGGTGGCAGTCCGGACGACGACACCGCTGGCGGCGACCGGTGTCGCAATCACCCGCGATGGACAACTCTGGGGCGAGGACCTCGATGTGTCCCTCGGACTCGACGCGAAATGGACCGCGGGCACCTGGCAAATGGAGTGGTCGCCGCTCACCTTCACTCACGCCGGCGAAACCATCGCGTCCAGCACCGGTCGCATCGTCCCGGCGACCAGCGCGAATCGCCCCGCCACGCTCAAAGGCACGGTGGAGGTCGCGCTTGATATGGTCGGCCGCCAGCCCATTGGACGCGAAATCGGTCACCTGCCTGGGCGATCCCTGACCGCGGAATTTTCCACGCAGGTGGGCGCATGGAATACCCTCACCGCCAAAATCAATGTCGTCGGCCGCGTTCCCACTCGCACCGCGAGTGCAACCCTGACGGCGGATCTCGATCGCAACGGCCGACTCACGTTTCTCGCCCCGCTGAAGATCGCGTTCGGAAAGACCGTGTCCGACCTCACGGCGGAGGGAACCTGGACGACCGGACCAACCCCGCGCTTCGGCGTGAAGCTCAGCGGCGGCTACGTGGAGAGCGAACATCTCCGTCCGCTCGCGGGACCGGCCGCGTGGCTGGTCGGCAGCTCAGGTGGGAGCGCGGCGCGGATGCCCGCTTTCTCCGCAGCGCCGATGCCCCCGACGGCGACACCCTTCTGGGGCGGCGTTCCCGGCTGGATCACGTTGATGATCGAAAAGCTGAGAGCGTCCGGTCGCG
The DNA here is from genome assembly GCA_947472765.1 of Opitutia bacterium. Taxonomy (GTDB): domain Bacteria; phylum Verrucomicrobiota; class Verrucomicrobiia; order Opitutales; family Opitutaceae; genus ER46. Next base: position 9,490 of record CANJCM010000050.1, on the reverse strand, counting down.
ACTATGAGGATGTTGGCGGCACTCTCACGCTGGATCCGAAGGCGCTGCGCCTCGAAGGCGGGCATGCCCGCCAGCAGCCTTACAACCCGGTGAAGATCGAGGGCACGCTCGCGTTCGACGGGACGGCGGCGGCGCCCTATCAGTTGAACGCAACCGCCGCGCTGGCGGGGCTCGACACGGCCGAACTGCTACCCATGCCGACGCCGGCACAGCCGCTGGTGTGGGAAGGCAAGTACGCGGCGACCGTCGTGACGACGAGCAGCGGCCGGAATCTCGATGACCTCTGGCGGCGCCGGGGAGATGAATTCCGGCTCAGCGCCAACTCCGGCATCCTGCGCCTGCTGGGCACGCAAATCGCCGACGGCATTCCGCGGCTCGAGTCGAAATCGAAGGAGCGAATGAGCGCGGTCGCGGAGACCCTGGGTAAAATCTTCAAAGGAGGGCGGAGCGAGGACGACATCGGCGCCATCCCGAGCGCCATCACCCGGCAGGCGGAGAACGTGCTGAACTTCACGTACCGCATTCGGGAGTTCGCATTCACGAAGCTCGAGGTCGCCGCGTTCCGCACCGCCGACGGTACGATTCATCTCAACGAGATTCTCATCCAATCGGATCAGGAACATCTCACGGGCACGGGCCGAATCGACGGCGGCGAAGGACTCATCTCGACGCATCCGCTGCGGCTCGACCTCAGACTTGCGCTGCGTAACGCCACCGCGGAGGGCATCGCCGACACGGGCCTGCTCTCGGACGAGAAGAACTCGCAGGGTTACACGCGACTGGCCGCACCGATTTCGCTCGGCGGCACCCTCTCCCAGATCGACGAGTCCACGTGGCGCGAGTCCCTGCTGCGTGCGGCGGTTCGGGCGAGCACCCCGGCAAGTGACACGACGAAAGTAGCGCCGGTCTCTGACCGGAAAAAATCTGAGCGAGTTCGTTAGGAGAGTCACCGGTCAGAGACCGGCACTACTCCAGGCCACAAGCCGCGCCCGGTGGGCCCCCTTCTCGAGCCGGAACGATGCAGGGGAACGAAATCGGCGGGTGTGGGCACCCGCCCTCCATGGCAGGCGGATCGTTCAGACATCCGTTGCCCTCCTCTCAAAGAGCAATCCCTAGAGGGACGGTGCCCCCACCGTCCAAGGCTGCCTAACGTGCGACGAAACGCACCCAGATCGGTGTCGGGCCGGCACCGTCGCCGGGCCTGCAAAGAAGACGCACGAAGTTTCGGTGTGTGCGCTCCTGGCCTGCGCGTTTTGAGCAAGATCGCGACAGTCCGAGCAAGACCACCCGCGACAGCGCCGCCGGCGAAGGCTACGATGGGCCCACCATCAATTCATTTATGCAAAAACGAAAACTAGGTCAGGGCGGACTCGAAGTCTCGGCAATCGGCCTGGGCTGCATGGGCATGAGCTACGGCTATGGCCCGGCCGGCGAGAAGTCGGCGATGATCGCGCTGATTCGCGACGCGGTGGAGCGCGGCGTCACGTTCTTCGACACGGCGGAAGTCTACGGGCCGCACACGAACGAGACGCTCGTCGGCGAAGCGCTGGAACCGGTCCGCGATCGCGTGGTCATTGCGACGAAGTTCGGCTTCCGGGCGTCGCCCACGGACGGCAAATGGTCCGAGTTGGACAGCCGGCCCGAAAACATCCGCGCCGTGGCGGACGCCTCGTTGAAGCGACTGCGGACGGACGTGATCGATTTGTTCTACCAGCATCGCGTCGATCCCAACGTGCCGATTGAGGACGTGGCGGGCGCGGTGAAGGACCTGATTCGCGCGGGCAAGGTGCGGCACTTCGGATTATCCGAGGCCGGAGCGCAGACCATCCGGCGCGCGCATGCGGTCCAGCCCGTAGCGGCGTTGCAGAGTGAGTACTCGCTCTGGTGGCGGCGGCCCGAGCAGGACGTGCTGCCGGTGCTCGAGGAACTCGGCATCGGCTTCGTGCCTTTCAGTCCGCTCGGGAAAGGATTCCTTACCGGGAAAATCGATGCGCAGACGAAGTTCGATCCGACCGACTTCCGCAACATCGTGCCGCGGTTCACGCCGGAAGCCCGCGAGGCGAATCAGGCATTGGTCGATTTGCTCGGCCGGCTGGCCGTCGCGCGCAACGTCACCCCGGCGCAACTCGCCCTCGCGTGGCTGCTCGCCCGCCAGCCGTGGATCGTGCCGATTCCCGGCACGACCAAGCCCGCCCGCCTGGCGGAAAACCTCGGCGCCGCCACGATTGCGCTCACGCCGGCGGAAATGCGCGAAATTGAAACGGCCGCGGAGAAGATCCCCGTGCAGGGGGCGCGGTATCCGGAGCATTTGGAGAAACGGACCGGGCGGTGAGGTGAATTCGGGCGTGGACGAGCCCCGCCCCTACGAGGTGCGTCGTCACGCTTTTCGTCGGGGCGTGCCTCTTGCGCGCCCTGCCTGGTCTTAATTGCCTGAGCGCGGATTGCGCCCCCATCCTGCCAGGCTATCGTGATTCTCTTCCATGGAAATTAAACGCCTCGGCTCCCAACCCTCCACCAAAGGCTCCTCGGACTGGTTCACTGGAACGGTGCGCGTCGATCCGCTTTTCTCCGCGACGGAACCCGCCCGCACGGCCGGACTCAACGTCACTTTCGAACCCGGTGCCCGCACCGCGTGGCACACCCATCCGCTCGGCCAGACTCTCGTTGTCACGGCCGGCTGCGGCCGGGCGCAGCGTTGGGGCGGACCCGTCGAGGAAATCAAGCCCGGTGACGTCGTGTGGTTTCCGCCGGGGGAAAAGCACTGGCACGGCGCGGGACCGACGACGGCCATGACGCACTTCGCGATTCAGGAGCAACTGAACGGCAAGTTCGTCGATTGGATGGAGCAGGTCAGTGAGGAACAGTACAGCGGCACCTGAAGCGAATCATCACCTGTCAATTGAGCCTGACGGCGGCTCGAAAGGGGTGGCGCGTTGCGCCGGGGTGTATTGGCGGCGCCACGGCGCGGCCGATTCAACGCTCCGGCCAGGTGTCGAGTTTCTTGTAGTTCACCGACGGCAGGAAGAGTCGGTCCGAAATCGGCTCCGGGGTGATGGCGCGAATCTCCAGGCGAAAAATTTCGCGGTTGGCCCCGTCGCGGGTCACGACGCGCAGCGGAAACAGCGGCTGTCCGGCAAGCGCATATTCCCAGGCCTTCGGCACGGGCGCTTCGGGCAGGTCGACGTTGGGCACCGGCTTCGGCGGCTGCTCGAAGCCGTCCCCGAAACCCGTGTAACGCCCGAACCCCTCGGCGAGCCAGAGTTCGGTCTCACCTTCGTCGGAACTCAGCGTGTATTTCTGCGCCTGGTGGCCGAGAATGGTGGCGGTCTCGGCGGTCTTCTCGAATTTCAGATCCTCGAACGGCTGCAACGACGTCATTACCAAATACGCCATGTCATCCTCCATGATGACAGTCGTCTCCTTCTTCGCCGCGTCCGTGATGAAGGTGTTCACGCGCTCGCGGATGACCTCGACGCGGATCTTGTCGCCCTTGATCGCGCAGATGACGTTGTCGGGCTCGCCCGGAATTTGCGCGCGCTGGAAGTGAACGCGCCCCTCGAATTGCGCACCTTGCGCCGTCGTGATCGCCAGCAACCAGGTTAGCGCGGTCCAGAGGGAAAAAATTTTCATGGGGTGAAAAAGACGATGAGCGGCCAGCGCGCGTTGTAAAGTCGAGTACCCGCGGGGAAGGTTGCGGCAACCTTCCCCTATGCCCAAACCTTGAACGTCACGGATTGCCTGGATTCCGAAGTTAAACGGATTGGCGTAGCCCTGTCCGTGAGGACAGGGACTTCTTGATCGCTTCGCCTGAAGCCGTCCCGCTGCTCACGCCGCGGGCTACGCCGGCAACTTCGGGCTCCAGGAATTGCGTGACGTGCAAGATTGGAAACGGGCGCGCACGAGGCGCGCCCCTACGAAAGTCGCGCCATCCGGACTCCGATGCCCGAAAACAAAACGGGCGGCCCGAGGGCCGCCCGTTGAGAGAATCCGCGGAGCGGATTCTCAAGTCATCTCGAGTCCGCGCATTGTGCTGCTCGAGTTGGCGAACTTGTCCACATCGATGCCCATCCGGCGAACCATCGTGTAGAGGAGGTTCGTCAGCGGGTAATTGCGGTTGTGCTCGCGGTCGAAGCCGAGGTGCTGGCCGTGCTTGAAGCCGCCACCCGCGAGGATGACCGGCATGTTGAAGCAGACGTGCTGGTTGGCGTCACCGAAGTTGGAACCGTAGTAGATCATGGTCCGGTCGAGGAGGCTCTCCTGACCTTCCTTCACCGACTTGAAGTCGCCGTACATGGAGGCGAGCAGCTTCATGTGTCCGATATCGAGGGCGGACAGCTGGGTCAGCTTGTCGTCCGACTTACCGTGGTGAGAGAGGTTGTGGTAGGTCTCGGTGATGGCCGTCTCGGTCACGCCTTCAACGACCGGCGTCGAAACGCTGTCGAGCATCAGGGTAATCGCACGGGTGGAATCGGTCTGGAACGCCAGGCGGGCCAGATCGTACATCGAGCGCACCTTCGCCATGTAGGCGGCGGGGCTCGCGGGATCGACCGGCACCTTGGCGTCGACCTTCGGCTTCGGCTTGTGCTCCCAGCCCTCGGACGCCTTCAGGCGGCTCTCGAGGTCACGAACGCTGGTGAAATATTGATCGATGCGCTCGCGGTCGTCGGCGCCGAGGCCCTGACCGAGGCGCTTGGCCTGGGTGGACACGGTGTCGAGGATGCTGCGGCCGTTCTCGAGCTTGCGGACGGTCGCGTCGACCTCGTCCTGCGAACCCTGGAGGAAGAGCTGCTTGAAGACCTCGGACGCCTTGTCCTCGGGCGGTATCGCGACGCCGGTACCCGTGCAGGAGAGACTGCGGGAGCGGGTGTTGACCGAAAGCGTGATCGACGGGAAGCGGGTCAGGATGCCGATGCGCTCCGCCACGAACTGGTCGAGCGAGATCGTATTGCGGAACGAACCGCTGCCCGGGTGCGGAGCGGCGGTGATGAAGCAGACGTCCGCCGGGTGACCGCCGTCGACGTTCGGATAGGACACGCCGGAGAACACGGTGAAGTCTTTCCGATGCTCCTGCAGGTACTGCAGGTAGAGCGACGGCTTGTAGTCCTTGGCATCACCCTCGGGGAAGAAGTTCTTCGGAACGAGGCCGAGGTTGTTGTTGATCGCGAAAAACCGGCGCGGCGTCGCCTCAGGGGCGAGCGGGGACGAGACGGCGGCACCGCGGCTGAACGTCGGGCACATGACGTCGAGCATCGGCAGGGCGAGGGCAATACCGGTGCCGCGGAGGAAGTGGCGGCGCGAGAGCGGCTGCCGGGTGGCGATAAACGGACCGTACACAGGGGGCGTCTTTTTCATATCAAGGATTGGGTCGGGGGCGGAGATGGGAGCGGTGATCTAAGAGTGAGCGGAAGAGTGGCGGCGGGGATCAAGATTTCCTGGCCGGCGACGAGTTGGTGGGAAGGAGCCATTGGGCGAGCCGCTGATACTCGATGTTGATGTCGAAACGCAGCTCGTCGTATTTGCCCTGATCGAACGCGACCTTGTTCATGGCGTCGCGACGGGCCTTGAAGGCGCCGAGCAACTCCCTGACCGAGGCGGCGTGGGCGGCGTCGTCATCCTTGGCCAGCATCGCGTCGAACCGCGTGAGTTCGGAGTCGAGGGCCTTGAGCAGCGCCTTCTGTTCGTCGGTGTACTCCGCCGCCTTCGCCGGCGCCTCGGCGGCGGCGGCAAACGCGGGGGTGGCCGCCGGCAGGGCGAAGACGAGAGCGGCGAACAGCGGAGCGAGGAAAGAATTCTTCTTCATCATGGTTCGAATCGGTTCGCTCACTTGCTGCGGAACAGGTCGCTCTGCACGAGCTCGTGGACGAGGGTGCGAACGCCGAACTGGCTCGAGGCCGAGGCCTGGACAATCTGATCGATCTTCTCGCGGTCGCTGAAGCGGACGCGGGAGCCGGTCGCATAGACGGAGAGCTGCCGCGCGATGTTGCGGGCAATCTGGGACTCGTCGGCGAGGAGCAGCTTCTTGAAGTCACGCACGTCCTTGAAGGCGCGCCCATCCGTCATCTGCCCGCTCGGGTCGACCGGCTGCGCGTAGTGGAAGGCGAACGGCCAGCCGTTCTTGCCGATGCCAAGTTCGGGGGTCACGAGCTTCGATTCCGCGCGATAGCGATCGCGATAACCGCCCATGACGTCGAAGTTCTCGAGCGCGAAGCCCGGGGGATCGATCTTGCGATGGCACATCGCGCAGCTCTCGTCGGCGCGATGCTTGTCGAGCTGCTGGCGGATCGTGACCGCGCCACGGATGTCAGGCTCGACGGCGGGCACGGCGGCGGGGGGCAACGGCATGTCGAAGCCGATGACGCGCTCCATGATCCACTTGCCGCGAAGAACCGGCGAGGTGGTGGTGCCGTTGGCGGTGACCTTCAGCACACTGGCGTGGGTCATCACCCCGCCGCGAACACTGGTCTTCGGGAGGGAGACGCGCTGCATGGCGTAACCGGTCACGCCCGGGATGCCGTAGTGCGAGGCCAGCCGGCTGTTGAGATAGGTGAAGTCGGAATCGACGACATTGCGGGCCGGGAGATTGCGCGCGACGAGCTCGGCGAAGAACAGCCGCGTCTCGGCGAGGGACGCTTCCACGAGCGAGTCGTCGAGGTAGTAATCGTTATACAAAGTCGTGGAGGGCGTCGTCTCCTCGATGCGGCGAATCTCGAGCCAGTAATCGAGGAAGGAGTCCACGAAGCGCTGCGAGCGCGAATCGTTGAGCATGCGCTCAACCTGCGCCTTCAGCACCGCGGGGCGGCCGAGTTCGCCCTTCTCGGCAAGGCCGCGCAGCACCGCGTCGGGTTCGGAGTTCCAGAGGAACAGCGCCAGACGGGTCGCCAGCGCCGGGTCATCGAGCCGGCCGGGCTTGGCATCCACGAAGAGAAACTCCGGCGAGGACAGCACTGCCGTGTAGCCGGTCAGCATCGCGCTCGCGAAACTCTCACCGGCGGCGAGGCGGTTCTTGATCAGGTCGAGGAAGAGCGTGACATCCGACTCGGGGGCCGGGCGGCGATAGACGCGCTTCAGGAAACTGCGGAGCAGGCGTTCCGAGTCCTGCGCGGGATTCGCGGATTCCACATCGACGAACACGGGACGCAGGACGGAAACGTTGCCGCGACCGCCCGGTCCGCCGGCATTCGCCGGACCGCGGCCACCGGCCTGCTGGGCCCGGGCCGCCGCCGTCGCCTGATATTGGAGGCTGGGCTTTTCGGGAATATAGGAGGTGAGCTTCGCCGCCAGAGCCGGGTCCGTCGGAGTATCGAGGGGCACAGCCGGGCCGCGACCACCCCGGCCGCGACCACCCGCCACGGTATCGACGGTATCGACCGCCACGCCCTTAGCGGCCGTCTCGACCTTCTTCATCGGAAGATCACCGAAGAGGAGTTGGTAGCCGGCCGTCGTGGTTTCGTCGTAAAGAGGTCCCTCGACTTCCACCCAGCGGAACGCGACTCCGGGCATGCCATCGCGGCGCGCCAGCGGATTGGTGAAGCCGTCGGGAGAGCCGGTCGGACGGGAACGGAAGAAACGGGTCGAATCGGTGACGAAGTACTCGTTCGCCGCGAGCCAGAGCACGCCGAGGTCGCGCACGGTCGCGTCAGGCGTCACGTCGAAACCACCGAGCAGCCGGTTGACCGGTCCGCCCTTGGCGTAAACGGAGATGGGCTCGTCGTTCCGGCCCTTGGACACGTCGAAGTAATTCGGGCGATGCCATTCGGCGGGCAGCACGGCGATGGCCTGCGGGTCCCCACCCTTCGGCGTCTTGCCGATGAAAGTCATCGTGGGAGTCCGAATGCCATTCGGGCCGACCCACACGCTGTAGCCGCTGAACTTGACGCGATAGCGGCCGGCCACGGGAGCATGGAAGCCGGTCTGCCATTCGGAGTTGAAGCCGGTCACGTAGCTACTCGCCGTCCAGGCCATCGCCTCCTGCTCGCGCTTTTCAGGGTTGGTATCACCGACCGTAACCGGCGCTTTGCGAAGGAGCACCTCGGTGTCGGCCTGAGAGTTGATGACCGGGAAACGGCCGCGGTCCGGATTATTGTCGACCGCGCTGTAGGCAATGGCCTCGCGGGCGTAGTAACGCTTGGTGGTCGTCTTCGGCTGCACCCACTTGATGGCCATGACCTGGCGGAGCGCGTAATCGGCGGCGCTCATGTAGCGGGACATGTGCACGTGCGAGACGTCGAGCGCGTTGGCGACCTTGTTGAAACGGAAGGCCTCGCCGTCCTCGGGCAACTGATCCTTCACCATCAGCGACGGGACACTAAGGATATCGCGCAGCACGTTCTCGTACTCGGTCCGGTTGACGCGGCGGCGAACGGCACGACCCGTGGTGGCAACGGCCTCGGTCTCGGCGGAGATGAGCGACGCGGACACGCCCTTGACGAAGGAGCTGAGCTCCGCGCGGGCGGGCTGCTTCTTTTCCTTCGGCGGCATCTCGCCGGTCTGGACGCGATCGTGAACCTTCACCCACGCGGCAAAGTTGGCCGGATCGGCGGGATCGAAATTGAGCGACGTGAGGTCGAGGCCGGCTTCCTTGTCGACGTCGTTGTGACAGCTCGAGCAATAGCGGTCGGTGAAGCTGGCGGCTTCATCGGCCGGAAAGGCGGCCGCGGCGCGCACGGTCGGGACGGTGAGGGCGGAGAAGGCTGCGGCCGCAAGTACGGCGAAGGGCGTGACACGCTTCATAGTGAGAAAGGGCAAGGGGTGGAACTCGAGACGGGCCGGAAACACGGGACAGATTGCACCGCACTCCACAGTTAATGGGTTTATGGCGTTGCCAATGTCAAAATGGACTCTGGCACAGGTTCAGGGCCTGACGGGTGCGCGAGGGAAAAGACGCGAAGTGTTCCATCCCGGCCCTGCTTTTCGCCTCCCGGAGGAAAACCCGGCCAAAGCGCGACGAAGATGAAATTATTGCGCCGCGGCTGGCCGCCCGGTGTGTTTGGGACACGCCCCATCGGCGTCTTCATGAATCCTTACCTCAATACGCCCTTCAATCTCACCGGTCGCAGTGCTTTGGTCACCGGAGGTAGCCGCGGCCTTGGCTACGAAATGGCCCGGATTTTTGCTCAGGCAGGGGCCGAAGTCGCGATTTGCAGCCGGTCCAAGCCCGAGATCGAGGCGGCGGCCGCCAAGCTCGCCAAAGAGACGGGTTCGCGGGTCGAGCCCCTCGTGGCGGATGTCGGCCAGCGTCCGCAAGCCGAACAACTGGCGCGCGACGCCCTCGGTCGCTTGGGAAAGATCGACATTTTCGTGGGCAACGCCGGATGGAACATCCCGCAGCCCATCGACAAAATCAAAGACGCGGACTGGGACTCGTTACTCGAGTTGAACGTGACCAGCCTGATGGTGCTGAGCCGCGCCCTCTCCCCTGGCATGATGCAGCGCGGCTGGGGCCGGATGATCTACATTTCCTCCATCATGGCCCTCGCGAGCACGCCGGATC
>CANJCM010000049.1 GCA_947472765.1 Opitutia bacterium | reverse complement strand
TTGGGGACAAGGGGTCATGTCTTGACTCTTGACACGCCCCTTCGCATGGCCGGCTGCTCCAGTCCTCCGGCCAGCCGGAACCGCCGCACGAACTGGCTGACACTCGCAGGTCGGCCCATGCGCAGTCGTTCTGCCAGCCACCCGTTCGACACCGACGTCGCCGATTTCATGACCGCGGCCAGCCAGACCTTCTCTGGCGCTGAGAACGGCGCCGGCAACTTGCTCAATTCAATGCCCAGCGCCTTCGCCGCGATCTGCAATTTTTCCTCCCAAATCTCCGCGCGCACTTCCTGCTGCCCGGTCCGGTCCGCCCCCGCGAGCGCCAGACGGTCAAGCTGCGCGCCTCGCTCAGAAAGATCCCTGCGCAAACCCGCCTTGAATTCCGCTGAGCCCAACGCCCAGCCCCGGCTAAGCCGGCCAAATTTCTTGTCCCGCAGCTCCTGCTCCTCCTCGGCCTGCACCTCAAGATACTCCAGATAACGTCGCCAACCCACCGCGCGATCCGGCAGTCCGCCCGCCTCCGCGAGGATCGTTGCCGCCTCCAGGCAGCCCGGACGCTTCTTTCCGACGAAATGCCACAGGCTGCTCCAGCGATGATCCAGCAGCCGGCCTGGACGCACGAGCTTCGCCCGCCGCGGATTGAGGTGGATGTATTGTGCGACCTGGGCGAGAGCCGGCCCCGGCTCCACATGCAGCGCCTTGTACCGGCCTTGAAACGGCCGTCCCACCTGCCCCCGAAACCGATTGAAGCGCATCACCCACGTGCCCTGCAGCCACTTCATCCCCTCGCTCAGGTTCGGCTCCGGAGTCTCCAGCGCGAGATGGTAGTGGTTCGACATGATGACGAACGCATGCAGCCGCCACCCAAACCGATCCGCCGCCTCGAACATCGTCCGCTCAAACGCCTCCGCCGCCCCTTTCCCGGTGAACAAATCGCGCCGGTAGTTTCCCCGGTTCAACACGTGATAACACGCCCCCGCATACTCCACCCGTAGCTTCCTCGCCATGTCCCAAAATCCTCGTCAGGCCGTCGCTTTGTCAAGAGTCAAGACGTGTCCCCTTTTGGCCCTCCCATCATCGTATCGCTGCCCGACCACTTGAGAGCTTTAATTCACGACCCGGCTCGAATCTTCCATGCGGTTTTTCCGGAGTCGAACCGGGTTCGAGCCAATGCCTTCTTCCCGTTCCGACAGCCTGGAGTCGGTTGGCCTCGGTTCGCATCCGGTGCCAGCCCGATCCAAGCAGTGGAAACAACCACAGATGGACACAAATGGACACGGATTCAGAGGCGCCGATCCAACCCAGGACGGCTAGAGCAGATTAAGTTGAAGTGTAGCCGATCGGAAATTGCGGGCGCGCACGAGGCGCGCCCCTACATCGATTGTGATTTCGTGACGGGGCGTGGCTCGTGCACGCCCAAATATGGCGACGGAATTCTTTAACCCGCTCTAGAAATCAGGCACACCGTTTGGCGGGCGATGGCCGGGGTCTTCCCCATCTGTGTGCATCTGTGGTTCAACTGCCTGGTTCCGGTTCAAAGGCGCGGGAGTTGTGCCATCGACCCAAGCCCGCCCTCACGACTTCGCGTCCTGGCGTCTTTGCGCTTAATCCGGTCTGAGTCCGCCGTCCGCCCTCCGCCCTCCGTCGTCACGTCAGCCGCCACTCTTTCACCGCGAACTTGCGCAGCAACAGATAGGCGAGCGGGTGCAGGACGACCATCGCGTAGAAGCAGTAGTCGTAGGACCAGTTCGTGATCGTCCACACGACGGCCTGGTTCATCAGGATGCCGCCGATGGCGCTGCCCGCGGCGATGAAACCGAACGCCGTGCCGAGGATCGGTTTGGGCACGAGATCCACGACATAGGTGCTGATGCTCGCGAGCCAGGCGGTGTGGGCCAGCACCACGATCATCGCGATCGCAAACAGTCCGACGCTCGTCGTCGCGTAGGCCGCGAGCGGGGCGATCGGAACAATCACCGCGCAGCCCAGCATCACCCGCAGCCGCGCCGGCCGCGCCGACCAGCCGCGCTTGATCAACGAACCCGCCAGCACGCCGCTCGCCACGAAGCCGATGTCCGCCGCGAGGAAGATCAGCCACATGCTCGCGAGTTCCTCCTGCGAGAAGCCGCGGTTCGAGTAGAGATACTTCGGCAGCCAGAACTGGAAAAAGTACCACACGGGATCCGTCAGCAGCCGCGCCGCCATCAACGCCCATACCGCCGGCGTGCGGAGGATGATGCCCCATCGCGTCGTCTCCGACAGCGGAGGCGCCGGCGGCTCGGGCGGCATGCTGCCAATGATCAACGCGCGTTCCGACTCATGCAGCGCCCCGTGCTGGCCCGGCGGACGAAAGATCAGATACCACAACCCGGCAAACAGCAGGCCCAACAGTCCCGTGGCGAGGAACGCGCTGCGCCACCCATACCGCGTCGCCAGGCCAATCACCAGGAGCGGCGCGATCGTGGCGCCCACCGAGGCACCCGCGCCGTAAATCCCCACCGCGAGTCCGCGATCCTTCGGCGGAAACCACTCGCTGACCACCTTGGGTGACGCCGTGTACCCTCCGGCCTCCCCCAGCCCGAGCCAGAACCGGCACAGTCCGAACGAGCCGATCGACTGCGTGAAGCCCGTGGCGATCTGCGCGAGCGACCAGCCGCCCGCAAAGAGCGCCATGCCCAGCCGGGATCCGATCGCGTCCACGATTCGCCCCGAGACGAGATACGAGATCGTGTAGGCGACAAGGAAGAGGCTGACGATGTTGCCGTAACCCTGATCGGTCAGCTTCAGGTCCGCTTGAATCGTCGGCGCGAGGATCGAGAGCGTCTGCCGATCGATGTAATTGATGACCGAGAGGACGAAGAGCAGGCCCGCGATCGACCAGCGGAAATGGGGTATCTTCATGCGCAGCGATCGATCGGGGAAACCGGTCGGGTCAATGCCACACCAGTTTTTCGCCGTAGAGATCGCCCACGACCTCCTCCGGCTTCTTCGCCTCGAGCAGTCCGACGCCCCGCTGGCGCAAGGCCGGCAGCAACGCGCGTCCCGTCAGCGCCCCCGGCAGCACGTTTTCCGCTGCGGCCATCGCCGCCGCGAGCCCTGCGGCCTGCCCCATGCCCATGCAGGTGCCCGTGACGCGATACGACGCATGGGCCTCATGCGTCCCGGAAATGCAGCGACCCGCGACGAGCAGGCCCTCGAGTCCCGCCGGCAGCAGACTCCGCAGCGGGATTTCGTACGGCATCGTCTTCACGATCCGCGAGGAGCGGACCTTGTCGGAAGGATTCACCTCGTGCACATCGAGCGGGAAAGTTCCGAACGTCACCGCGTCGTCGAAGCGGCGCCCGGCGCTGATATCTTCCAAGGTGAGGCAATACCGTCCCCGCACCCGCCGGGCTTCGCGCACGCCGATCGCGGCGGCGGTCTGCGTGATCCGCAAGCCCTGCAGATGCGGCGTGCCGCGCAGCACCTTGACCAACTCATGGGCCTGCCGCCGGGCCTCGACGGTGGCGCGGGTCAGTTCGCGGGGATCGAGGGCGTTCACGCCGTAGACGTGCGTGGCCTGCACCGCGGCCGTGCCGGGATGCGGAAGATGAATAATCCACGGGACGTTCCGCGCGCGACCGAACGGCAGCGTGACCTGGCCGGTCCGCGCCATCGCTTCCTGCATGTGATCGAAGAGCACCTCGGAACTCTGCATTTCGGGAAACGTGCCGAGTCCCTCGACTTCGAACATCATCGTCATCGGCTGGCAGAGTCCGTCGCCCGCGCGCCCGAGGTCGAAGCCCGCTCCGGCGCGGGCCGCGAGATCGCCGTCGCCGCTGCAGTCGATGACGACCTTGGCGAGCACGGCCTGACGGCCCGCCTTGCTCTCGACGATCGCGCCGCGGACGCGGCCGTCCTCGACGATCGCATCGACCACCATGCTCTGGTACCACCACTCCGCGCCGGCCTCGCCCATCATCTGCTCGAGGACGAGCTTCATTGTCTCGGTATCGAACGTACTCGTCCAATTCCACTTTCGCCACGCGCCGGCCGCCGTGAGCCGGTCGATCAACTGCTGCACGATCCAGCCCTTGTTGTTGGCATCGAAGAGCGGGTTGAGCAGTCCGGCGGTCCAAACGCCCCCGAGCATCCCGTGCCGCTCGATGCAGAGCGTGCGTGCGCCGGACTGGGCCGCCGCGAGTGCCGCGGCCACGCCTGCGGGGCCACCACCGACGACCAGCACGTCCACATCGGCCGCCACCGGCGTCCGACGGGGCGCTTCGTGGACGGTGGTGCGGGCCGAATCGACGGGCGACGCAGACGGAGGAGCGGAAGAGTTATCCGGAGTCATGAGTGGATGCAGCGGCGAAAGGGCGCGGAGCGAAAGCAGCGGCGCGAACGGGGAAAGGACGAACCGCACGTTGTGGGGGGCAACGCGGAACGTTCAACGCTCAACTCAAGTTCCGCCCTCGCGATCCGGAATCATGCAGTTGGTCCTCGGTTCACGAGGGTGAAGTCGAACACCATAGGGTGCAGGGCTGCCGCTCGTCGGCAGGCCACGGTTTTCATTCGCAAAGTGGCCCGGCGACGAGCGCCGGCCCTACATTTAAACGCATCGTTCCGGCTCGATCGCCTTACCGAGTTAAGCGCGAAGACGCCAAGGCGCGAAGAGTCCTGGGTGGACCGTTGCTTTGCTTCGGTTTGGCTCGGGTTGCCTCGGTTTTAAAAACACTCGATGGCGTCGTAATGGATGCGCATTCGCGCCGACTTTCGCTGCGAGTCTCCACTCAGTGTAGTCCTTAGACTCAGTGGTGAAAGCTCCGGAGCTTTTGACCTCGGAGTGCACCGAATGCACGGAAGCGGACGATCTCAGGTTCGGGGTCCCCGCGCGTGAACCCAAGGCCGGTGGGGGCACCGGCCCTCCATCGCCAGAGCGGGTTAAAGAATGCCGTAGGCATATTTTGGGTGCGCACGAGGCGCGCCCCTACATCGATTGTCATTTCGTGCAGGGGCGCGCCTCGTGCGCGCCCGCAATTTCTGATCGGCTACACTTCACCTCAATCTGCTCTAGCTTCACTCATCCCTCCGATTGAGGCTCGCCGAATGGACTGACACATATTGGCAGGCCAATTCTCCCGCTGCTCACGCAGCGGGCCACGACTGAAACGTGGCCCTGCCCGTGAGGGCAGGGATTCGAAACGTGAGGTCAGGCTGATAGACGAGATTCAACAGCTCTCACTTCGCCAGCTTTTCTGCGGGCCGCACCGCGCGCCCCACCCGCTTCTCGAGCGAGTCTCCGAGTTCGGTGCGCATGTTCTCGGCAAAAGCGTTCAGGCGTTGCACGACGTCGGGATGGTCGGCCGAGACGTCCTTGGTCTCGCCGAGATCGTTCACGAGATCGTAGAGCGCCGGCCGCTCCACTTTCATCGGGATATTCGCGCCGCGCTTGCCACCCATGCCGGCCGGCTGTTTCGGCGAGTTGTAACCGTGCGGGTAGAACTGCTTCCAGCGTCCATCACTGGAGATGACCGACTGCAGTTGTTCGCCCTGATAGTAGAACGCATACGCTTCATGCGGGTTCTTCGCGCCGGGCGTGCCGGCGATGAGCGGCCAGACGTCGAGCCCGTCGATCGGCTTCGCTGGGAGCGCGGCGCCGGTGAGTTTCGCGATCGTCGGGAGGAGATCGATCGTCATGAGCAAATCGTTCGAGGTCGTGCCGGCGGGGATCTTCCCGGGCCAGCGCATCAGACACGGCACGCGAAGTCCGCCTTCCCAGGCCGTCTGCTTTCCCTCGCGCAGCGGGCCGGCGGAACCGGCGTGGTCGCCGTAGACGAGCCAGGGACCGTTATCGCTGGTGAAGATGACGAGCGTGTTGTCGTCGAGGCCCTGGCGCTTCAACGCGGCGAGCACCTCGCCCACGCTCCAGTCGATTTCCGCGATCACGTCGGCATAGAGCCCGTGGCCGGTCTTTCCCTGGAACCGGGGACTCGCGGCGATCGGCACGTGGGGCATCGTGTAGGCGAGGTAGAAGAAGAAAGGCTGGTCGCGGTTGCGCTCGATGAAGCTCACGGCCCGCTCGGTGTAGCGCTGGGTCAGCGTGCCCTGCTCTTCCAGCGTGGTGATGGTGTGGAGCGTTCGTTCGCCCTCGATCAGCGGCAGCGGCGGAAACGGCGCGGCGGCATCCGGGTTGAACGGCCACATGTCGTTCGAGTACGGCAGGCCGAAGTATTCGTCGAAACCGTGGCGGACGGGCAGAAATTGCGGGTGATGTCCGAGGTGCCATTTGCCCGCCATGCCGGTGGCATAGCCGCGCGCCTTGAGCATCTGCGGGATGATCGTCTCGCCGGCGGAGAGGCCGTAGTCGGCGTCGGGCCGGAGCGCACCGGTGAGTCCGACGCGATTGGAATAACAACCCGTGAGCAAGGCGGAGCGCGACGCGGAGCAAATCGCCTGGGCGACATGGAAGCTCGTAAACCGCCGGCCTTCCGTCGCCATGCGATCGAGCTGCGGCGTGATGCCCGGCTTGGCGCCGAACGGTCCGATGTCCGCGTAGCCCATGTCGTCCGCGAACAGGATGATGACGTTCGGCGGCCGCGCGGTGGCGGCAGACGAAGTCGGCGAAGCGAAGGAAACGGCGGCGAGCAACAAGCCCAGCGCCAGGATGGGGTGACCGGTGCGCATGATGCCGGCGAGCGTGTCGCGAACGCGGACGCGGGCGATGTTTTTGTCGTTGGGGTTAAGCGCGAAGATGCGAAGGGGCGAAGCGTCGAGCTAGGCAATGCGCAACGTCCAACGCTGAACTCTGAACGCTCAATGACAGAACGACCTCAATTAATGGAGGGCGGGTGCCCTCACCCGCCAGCCTTCGGAACGCTCCAATTCGTACCTCCGCCGACGGCCGGTTTTCTTCCTTCTTCCCTCTTACTTCTTCCTTTGCCCCAACCATGAGCACCTTCAAGACCTCGCGTGAAATTGACGCTTCGTCCGACGACGTCTTCGCCGCGATCAGCGATCCCGCCCGCCTCGCGCGCTGGTGGGGACCGGCGGGGTTCACGAACACGTTCAAGGTCTGCGAATTTCGGCCGGGCGGAAAGTGGTCCTTCATCATGCACGGGCCGGACGGCACGAATTATCCGAACGAGAACACCTTCGTCGAAATCGGCGCGGCACGAAAGGTCGTCATCCGCCACCTGTTCGAGCCGAAATTTGACCTGACGATCGAACTCAGTTCCGCCGGCACCGGCACGCTTGTGCACTGGACCCAGATCCTGGAAGACGCCGATTTCGCCCGCCGCGTCGCGGCGATCATCACGCCGGCCAACGAGCAGAATCTGGATCGATTGACCGCCGAAGTCGCGCGGGGACGCCCATCCTCACCCGCGCCGCGCTCCTGAGCACCACGGGGCGCTCGGGAACCGCATCGCTGGCGCCGACCATCGGCATCCGCCCCCGAGCCCCCGCGGCTTGTCATTCTGAGCTCAGCGAAGAATCCACTCCCGGCTTTAGGTTCTCTCTGGATTCCTCGCTCCGCTCAGAATGACCGAGGACGAAAGATAAATGAAAAGATCATCACAGCTCCCGCGATCGACAATCGCCTACCTCATCAAGGCCGAAGTGACCAAACCGTCGGCGACGAGATTCTCATTCCCCGCGCAGAAGACGATGTACGGCGGACGGCGAATCGTGGCGGGCGATACGATCTACATCTTCGCCAGCGAAACCGAAGACGGATCGGGCCTCGTGGCGCGTGGCGTAATCACCTCGGCGAGCGCCGTCCCACGGAAGCCCGGCATCGCCCGGCAGACGCCGCGCGTGAACATCACGGTTCGCCGGACCGCCCTCTCCAAGCGACCGCTCGGCCGCACCGAACTCAAACGTTTCGCCGATTGGAAGGACGGCCGCCCTGAGACCGAGCTGAATTTCAAATTCTACCGCCAGGCGACGAACAAGATCGGCGGGATCTCAGAGGCGGCGGCGTTTTTGGATTCGTACTTCTGATTGTTCGGGTCAGGAGCGCCGCGGGTGGCACGGGTCTCCTGACCCGTGAAAGCGGGAAGGTAATCAATACAGTCTACACGGGTCGGGAGACCCGTGCCACGCGGCAGGCACTCCAACTCGGGAACGATCTCCGCCGGTTCGGAAACGCGGCGCTACCCGCCCTCGCTCAGAGCCCGCAACCGCCTCGGTCAGCTTTTGCGCCTTTTGAGCCTTTTTGCGGCCATCGCTCCGGCCGGCTGCTTCTTGCGGCCGATTCACCATACTTCGCGGCCCTTCCGCGGCCGGGTTCCCGCTTGCGCGTTTTGCGGCCGACTCCACAAACGCATCACCCCATGAAGAAATTTCGTCTCGCCGTCGGCAGCGATCATGCCGGTTTCGCTCAGAAGAGCTTCGTCATCGAATTCCTCCGCGGGCTGGGCCACACGGTCGAGGACTGCGGCACCTTCAACGACACACCCGTCGATTTCCCCGACATCACCTGCGACGTCTGCGCCCGCGTGCAGGACGGCCGGGCCGACCGCGCGATTCTCGTCTGCGGCTCCGGCGTGGGCGCGTGCATCGTGGCCAACAAGCTGTCCGGCATCCGCGCGTCGCTGATTCACGACATCTATTGCGCGCACCAGTGCGTCGAGCACGACGATGTGAATGTAGCCTGCATCGGCGGCCTCGTCATCGGACGCAAGGTGATGGAGGACTGCCTCGTCGCCTACCTCGCGGCCGAATACAGCACCGATCCCGATGTGAGACGCCGCGTCGACAAGCTGAACGCGCTCGATCACCGGCCCGGCGGAGCGCGCTAGTGCAGATTAAATTGAAGTGTATCCGGCTAGACATCGCGGGCGCGCACGAGGCGCGCCTCTACGGAAGCCGTGTCGGGGCGTGGCTCATCCATGCCCGATGGCTGCGCTAATAATTAAACCGCTCTCGTTTCCCTCTGACCACGCGCATGTCCTCGCCCCACCCCGCTGCCGCGCGTCCCTGGGGCCTCGTCGCCCTGCTGGTCGTGGGGATGACGATCAGCTTCTTTGATCGCGGCAACCTGTCCGTCGCCGCGCCGGTGATCGGACCGGAGCTGGGCATCAAGCCGACCGAGTTCGGCTGGTTGTTCTCGGCCTTCTTCTTCACCTACGCGTTCTGTCAGATTGGCGTCGGCTGGCTCTGCGATCGCATCGACGTGAAGTGGGTGTATGCCGGCGGATTCCTCCTCTGGTCAGCGGCAACGCTCGGCACGGCGGCGATGACGGGCTTCGCCGGTTTCCTCACGATGCGGCTGCTGCTCGGGGTCGGCGAATCAGTCACTTATCCCGCGACGGCTCGAATTCTCGCTGTGGTGATTCCCGAGCATCGGCGTGGACTCGCGAACTCGCTGATAGACGCGTTCGGTGCGCGTATCGGACCGGCGATCGGAATCGCCTGCGGGGCCTGGCTGATGGCGGACCACGGATGGCGTTCGCTCTTTATCATCGTCGGCGTCGCGGGCCTGATCTGGCTGGTGCCATGGCTCTTGTTCGCCCCCCGGCTGCGCCACGCTGAACCTGTCACAGCCACCGGTGCCGCCTCCAAGGCCCCGGGGATCGGCTGGCGCGAGCTGTTCCGGCGTCGCGCGTTCTGGGGAACGTGCGGCGGACTGATGGGTGCCAACTATGCGTGGTACTTCGTGCTCACGTGGCTGCCCTCGTATCTCGTCAACGAGCGGCACTTCTCGCTGAAGTCCATGGGCGTGATCGGCGCCTATCCGTTTTTGATTATGGTGCTGCCGTCGCTGGGTGGCGGCATGCTCGCGGACCGGCTGATTGCGCGTGGCGGATCGCCCGTGCGGACGCGGCAACGTTTCCTCGTCATTGGGCTTTTGCTCACGTCCGTGCTGCTCCCGCTGACCGTGGTGTCCGATCTGAACTGGGCGCTCGCCGCGCTCTTCACCTCCTGTTTCACGCTCGGCGTGTATGCGTCGAACCTGCACGCGCTGACCCAGGCACTCGCCGGACCCGCCGCGGCCGGCCGCTGGACCGGCCTGCAGAACGCGTGCGGCAACATCCCCGGCTTCGTGGCTCCCGTTGTCACCGGCTGGATCGTCGCGACGACCGGACAGTACTTTGCCGCCTTCATCGCGGCCGGCGCGGCGTGCCTCGTGGGTGCCGTGTGTTTCGGGCTGCTGGTGACGGAGGAAAAGTAAGGAGGAAGAATTAAGAAACCGAGCCAACGGCGATCGTTTGGTGTGCCGCCGAATGCGCGATGCCAAATCTCTCGTTCGGTCGGCGGACGACAGACGGTTGACGCCAGAACGAACTGTCGGCCGGAGCAGATTTTACCGTATGTTCCGGAGCTGAACCGTTTGAACACAGAGGACGCCGAGGACACGGAGGGGTTCTGTCCGGCCGCTGCGTCCTCAGCGACCTCTGCGTTTAATTTCTGGGGGGAATTTTCACTACTTTGCTTCCGGATCGTCGGCTCACGCGAGGATTTCAGACGATCGGAACAGGAAGGCCGGGGAGGTCGGGAAGTTCGGAGCGTTCGCTTCCTGGTCGCACCGATCTCCCTGTTTTAGAATCTCCCGTCTCCGCGTATCCGCGTGAAAAGGATCGTCGAGTCGCCCTTAGCGCCTTCGCAGCTTTGCGCTTAGACTCCGGGGTTCGAAGGCTTGAAGTCTGATTTGGTCGCGGCTCCGCCGCGCTATGCCTCTTTGCGGCCAACGCGGTTTGGTCTTTTGCCGTCCCTGCCTCCTTGCGGCCATCTCCGGATTGTTTTTTGCGGCCCGTCACGCTTCGCTCATCGCATGTCACCCCGTCACGCCTGCTGGTTGTTGCTGCTCATCCCCGGCCGCTTGCTCGCGGCCGTCGCTCCTGCCCCGGCCCCCGCTCCCCCGCCCGATCTGGTTTTTGCGCCGGACTCCGCCTGGGAAGTCGTCTCGACCGGTCACCAGTTCGCCGAAGGCATGGCCTGGGACAAGAACGGCCAATTCTATTTCACCGATGTGCCGCGCAATGAACTTTACCGGATCGACGGTGTGACCGGCGTGAAGACGCTGCTCGACGGCGCCACGGGCCGCGCCAACGGCATCGCCTTCGGACCCGACGGACGGCTCTACGGCTGCTCGAGCGGCGACCGTTGCATCTATGCCTGGGATACGACCACCGGCCAGAAGGTGAAGGTCACGGAAGGCACGCAGTCGAACGACATCGTCATCCTGCGTGACGGCACGATTTTCTACACGGAACCCGGCACGCGGCTCGTATGGCGGCTCGCGCCCAAGACCTTCGAGCGCGAGCTCGGCGTGAAGCTCGAATGGGGACCCAACGGCATTGCGGCCTCGCTCGATCAGAAGACTCTGCTTGTCGCCGAATTCGGCTCCGACCTCGTCCATGGTTTTGCCCTCGATGCGAATTCCAAGGTGACCGGACCCGACCGCCCGGCTTATCAGCTCGCCGTGCCCTCGGACGGCCAGGGCCGGCTCGACGGCATGATGGTGCTGCCCGACGGTCGCCTGCTCATCGGAACTGCGCTCGGCACGCAGGCCGCCCCGCCCGTGGGTGCGCCGGCCAGCGCACCGAAGCACATGGTCATCCCCTCGCCCTCCAATCGCTCGCGCAACAATTACGTTCGCATCAGCCCCGACCGGAAATGGATCTACACGGCCTACGCGCTCGACATGCTGCGCCGTGAACTCCGGCCGGATTTTGGTCAGGCACGGTGACCCCTGAACACACCCCACCCTGCGGGCGCCCATTTCGAGCCGGAACGATGCAGTGGAACGAAATCGGCGGGTGTGGGCACCCGCCCTCCATGGTAGGCGGATCGTTCAGACGTCAGTTCGCTCTTCTCTCCAGGAACAATCCATGGAGGGACGGTGCCCCCACCGTCCAGGGCTGCATTCCGTCGAGCTGAACGTCCACCCATCAGTGCCCGGCTGCTTCTCGTCGGCAGGCCTCTGTCCCTCATTCGAGTACCGAGCGAAGCGGCAGCCTAAGCCAAAAACGAAAATGGCCGCTGGCCATGATCGCGACGCCCGCCCAAGACTGTCGTCGTGTCATCTCCCGAATCCAGCGACGCCGCGGCTTCCCGTTTCCGGGTGCCAGTGACGTCCGATCCGCGCTCGCTGCCCTATCTGGCGGAGCTGATGGCGATCGCCACGCGGACCGACGATCCCGCGATTGCCCTGGAGACGCTGATGGACCTTTTCATCCGCGCGTTCCACGCCGATGCCGGTTCCATCGCGCTGCTCAGCCCGGACACCGGCCGGCTGGAAACCGAGGTTCAGGCCGGGACCGGCGGCGTCATCGGTCGCGGCGATCTCAAGCCGGGTCACGGAATCACCGGGTGGTGCGTGCTGAACCGGAAATCCGTGCTCGTCCCGGATGTGACGATCGAACCGCGCTACATCGAAGTCCGGCCGGCGGCGCGTTGCGAGATGACGGTGCCGATCATCGACAACGATCAGGTACTGGGCGTCGTGGACCTCGAGAGCGATCGCGTCCACGGCTTCACGCCTGACGACCTCGCCCTGCTCGAACTGCTGGCCGGCGAGGCCGGGCGCGTCATGCGGCGACTCTGGCAGCTCGGGCATCTCAAGAACAAGGCGCGTCAGCTCGAGTCGCTAATGAACGCCGGGCTCTCGCTCGTCTCCAAGCTCGAGCAGCAGGAACTCTTCGAGACGCTGACGCGCGAGGCCTGCCGGATGCTCCAGGCCCGGGCCTGCGCCCTCTATCTCCACGACGCCGCGAGCGGGACAGTCCGCTGTGCCGCGCTCACGGGAACCGAGGCCAGCCATTTGTCGAGCGAGTCCATCCCGCTCGATTCCTGCCTCGTGGCGGCGGCCGTCCACACGAAGCGGCAGGCCTGGTTCGTGGACATCCAGTCCCCTGAATTCCGCGAACTCGCGGACCTGCCCGCCGACGCGACCCTCCGCTCGGTGCTCGCGACTCCCATGCGGATCGAGGGCGAAGTGCTCGGCGTCGTGGCGGTGTTCACGGACCGGCCGCATCGGTTCGACAACGACGAGAAGCGACTCTGCGCCGCGCTCGCCAGCCTCGGGGCCGTCGCCCTCCAGAACGCCCGGCTGTACGCCCGCGTTTTCCAGAGCGAGGACGTCCTCCGCAAGAACGAGCGCCTCACCACGCTCGGCCTGCTCGCGGCTGAGATCGCCCACGAGATCCGGAATCCGCTCACGGTGCTGAAACTTCTGTACGGCGGGCTGGGGACCTTTCCGGAGAACGATCCGCGACGCACCGACATGCGCGTCATCGGCGACAAGCTGGATCAGCTCGAGGCGATCGTGGGCCGCGTGCTGAGTTTCGCGCAGGCGCCTTCAAGCCTGCACTCACGCTGGTCCTTCAGCGACATCATCACGGACACGCTGGTCCTGGTCCGGCTCAAGTTCGCGCAGAGCAAGGTGACCACGGAGTTCGAGCCGCCGACGCGGCCGATGTTCGTCAACGCGCACAAGGGCCAGATCTCGCAGGTGCTGCTCAATCTGCTGATCAACGCGACGCAGGCCATGCCCGAGGGCGGGCGAATCACGCTCACGCCTTCCGTGGAGGAGCGCCCCGGCGCGAGCTTCGCCATCCTCGACATCACGGACACCGGCCATGGGGTGCCCGACGCGATTCGCGATCGGATCTTCGATTCCTTCCTCTCGGGCCGCAGCGACGGGACGGGACTCGGACTCGCGATCGCCAAGCGGATCCTGATCAGTCATCACGGCAACATCACCCTGCTCCGCTCCGGATCCACCGGCACCACCATGCGTATCGCTCTACCCCTCGCCTAATCATGCCCCTCCTGCATCTGCCCTCGGTCCCTCCTCGCAATCTTTTCGCCGGCGTGCGCGGCCATTACGCCCACGGTCAACACACCACCGTTGGTGAGGTCATCCTCGCCGCGGGCGGCGTCGTGCCGATGCATCAGCATCCGCACGAACAGGTGTCATACATTGTGAATGGCACGCTCGAGTTCACGGTCGGCGGCGAAGTGCATGTGATGCGGCCCGGCGACTGCCTGCTGATTCCGGGCGGCGTCCCCCACGGCTGTCGCGGCGTCACCGACTGCAAGGTCGTCGATATCTTCAGTCCGGTGCGCGAGGATTACCGTTGAACCCGCCCGAGAGCGAAACCCCGGCTCAGGAATCCGCGCGACTCGCCGCGTTGCGGGCCCGCCAGAGGAACACGGTGCTGATTCTGGCCACCGTGCTGATGACCGGCGGCGTCCTGATTCTCTTTGTGCTGCAGAAGGTCCCGGCCCCGCTGCGGATTCTGATTGGACTCAGCGATTTCTTTGCCGGCCTGATCCTGCTCGTGCTGGCACGGCAGAAATTCTCGAAGCCCGGATCGACCAATCCCTGACTTAACCACGAAGGCACGAAGACACAGAGATTCTTCGAGCCCCCCGCCGTTTGGTCACATCTCCCGAGCCGGATCAATTCAGTTAAACCGCGCAGCGCCGGGAGTGTTGGGTCCCGAACCCGAAAACTTCGTGCCTTCGTGTCTTCGTGGTTAAACCGGCTCGGCTCGGGGCACTCCCCGACTCATCTGCCGGCTTCCAGCTTCACGTCGACCATGAGATCCGCCGCGATCTTTTCGAGGTCGGCGCGGACCGCGGAAAGTTTCACCTGCGGTGGCAGCAGCAGCGTCGCCCGGGCCTGAAACAGACGGCCGCCGTCCATCGGTGCGCTGACCCGCTCGGAGGCGAGCTCCTCGACGTTGACGCCATGCGCGGCGAAGACGCCGGAGACGCTGCGCAGGATGCCGGGGCGATCGTTGCCCACGATCTCGACCATCACGAGGGAGCCCCGATCGGCAGCCGAGGTCGAAGTCGTGTCGCCTTCGGCATGAATAATCACGCGGAGTCCATCGACCTCGAGCGTGCGAAGGGCGTTGACGAGTTCGTCGCGGCGGCTGGCGGGAACCTCCACGCGCAGGAGGCCGGCGAACTGGCCACCGAGCCGGCACATGCGGCTCTCGAGCCAGTTGCCGCCGTGATCAGCGACGCGGCTCGCAAGCAGTTGCACGAGTCCGGGACGGTCCCCGGCGATGACAGTCATGATGAGAGTGGCGAGAGCAGGCATGGGAAAATAAAGGATCTGCGGGGCGGAATAGCGAAGGCGGAACGACGGCGGACTGCCGCCGAAAAATCACCCCGATCCGCCGGAACCTAAGCGCTATACCGACCAACGGAACGCGGGATTACTCCTCCAGTTCCACGTTCCAGTAGGCGACATCCAGGAAGTCCTTCCAGACTTCATGCCGCTGGTTGCCGAGGACGAGTGAGATGACGGGGCGCCACTTCGGGCGCGAGGGCTTCCGGATCAGGCGCATCGACGCCTCGTGGGGAAGACGGTTCGCCTTGCGCGTGTTACACTTGATGCACGAGCAGACGATGTTCTCCCACGTGGTCTTCCCGCCGTAATCGCGGGGGATGACGTGATCCAGATTGAGCTGCTCGCGCGGCAGCGGCCGGGAGCAATACTGGCAGGTGTTCTTGTCCCGCTCGAAGACGTTGTTGCGCGTGAGCTTCAGCTCCTTGCACGGCAGCTTGTCGAAGAACGTAAGCAGAATCACGCGCGGCAGCCGGATCGTGCGGCTCGGGGTGCGCACGGTCTCGAGTTCGACATGTGGCGGGTTGTTCGCCGAAAAATCGATCCAGTCGAGCAAGGCGAACGTCCGAAAGTCATGGTCGTGATGATGGACCACCTGCGCGTGCCCCCGGGACAACAACCCGAAAGCCCGTCGTGCGCCGATGACGTTCACCGCCTGCCAGAGGCGATTCAAGACCAGCACAGGTTGGTCGAGCGCTACTTCCATACGAGCCACGGACATAGTCGCCGCGCGCGCGGAGTGTCAAGGGAGGGAACGCGCGATGCGCGTTCCCGAGCGACACTGCCATACCGGAACCACTCCAAGTTCGGCCAGGCCTCTCACGCGGAGCCGCGGAGAATTGATTAACCCAGTCCAGCCGCTTGGACCGACCTTGGCTCGCCTTCTGTGAAAAGGATCGAGGTTTGGGATCGAGACCGTCCGGCCGCGTTTCAATCAGCGACCGGTTAGCGTCAATCAGTGGTTCAAGATCTAGTCCGCGACTTCGTTGCCCGTCGCCATCGTCGGCTCGAGGGCGATTCCTTTGACGCGGATGCCGGTGAGTTTCTTGACGATGAAGGCCGCCTCGGCCGCCGAGACATCAGCGAGGGTGTGGCGTTGATGGACATCGACCGCACCGACGACGGAAGCCGGCAGTCGCGTGACGCCCGCGATCTTACCGACGATGTCGGCCGGCGTGACGAGTTGTTTGCGACCGACGTTGAGGAAGATGGTTTTCATTCCCGCTTCCTGGCCGGTGCGACCGGGGCGGTTGAACTTCGGCTTGGCTCCGGCATCCGGCTC
Source organism: Opitutia bacterium (assembly GCA_947472765.1). Taxonomy (GTDB): domain Bacteria; phylum Verrucomicrobiota; class Verrucomicrobiia; order Opitutales; family Opitutaceae; genus ER46. The sequence continues at coordinate 18,240 of CANJCM010000049.1, read as the reverse complement.
TGGCTCCGCCGTGACGTTCGACGCCGGAGCGGAGGAAGCCGACTCGGGACGAACTTTCTCCCGGGCGGCTCCGGCGGCAGCGACGGCCTGGAACGCCGGCGGCACGGGACGTTCGCCGCGAGGACGTGCACCGCTCTTGGCGGGCCCCTCGAGCGGAGCTTTCGCGGCGGAAGGAGCCGAAGCGGCGCCCGGAGCGGCGGCGGCCCCGGGTCCCCCGCCCTGCAGCAAGTGGATCAGCGCCGAACAGATGTCCGTGCTCGCGTAACCCTGATCGAGCAGACGATCGATCATCCGGTCGTGCGGCCGGAAGTTTTTCGCGTCGAGCGTCGTGCGAATCTTCTCAAAGAAGACATTCGTGCGCGCCTCCTCGACCTCGTCCAGCGAAGGCACGGTGCCGCGGCGGATGTTGAGCTTGGCCCAGCGGACCATGCTTTGGAGTTTATAGATCTCCTGACCGGAGACGAAGGTGACGGCTCGGCCCGAGCGGCCGGCGCGACCAGTGCGGCCGATGCGGTGGGTGTAATCCTCGGCGTCGTTTGGCAGGTCGAAGTTGAACACGACCTCGAGATCATCGACGTCGAGCCCGCGGGCCGCCACGTCGGTCGCGACGAGAAACTCGAACGCGCGCCGGCGGAACTTTTCCATCACGCGATTGCGCTGCGCCTGGGTGATGTCGCCGTGCAGCCGATCCGTCATGTAGCCGCGGGCATGGAGATGCTCGTCGAGCTCATCGACCATGATCTTCGTGCTGCAGAAAATGATGCCGTAACGGAAATCGTGGACATCGATCAGGCGGGTGAGGGCCTCGATCTTCGAGCGGCGATCCGTCTCGATCCAGATTTGATCCACCTGCGGTGCGTTCTGCGCGACGGAATCGATTTTGATCCACGCCGGGTCGCGGGTGTAGCGACCGATGAGGTCCTGAATCGCCCGCGGAATGGTGGCAGAGAAGAAGAGCAGCTGACGCTGCTCCGGCACGTTCTTGAGGATGTGCTCGATGTCGTCGCGGAAGCCCATGTCGAGCATGCGATCCGTCTCATCGAGGATGACCATCTTGAGCTGGCTGAGCTTGAGCGCGCCGCGCTCCATCAGATCCATGACGCGGCCCGGCGTGCCAATGACGATCTGCGCCCCGGCCTCGAGGGCGCGGTATTGCCGCTCGTAACTCTGTCCGCCGTAGATCGGCACCTCGCGCACGCCGCGTTTGAAGAAGGCGAGCTTGCCGGTTTCCTCCGCCACCTGGACGGCGAGTTCGCGCGTGGGGCAGAGAATCAGCACCTGCACGCCGCGGACGTCGAGGGCGACCTTCTCGATCGCGGGAATCGCGAACGCCGCGGTCTTGCCGGAGCCCGTGGACGACTGGCCCACGACATCGCGGCCGGACAAAATGGTCGGGATGACCGCCGTCTGGATGGGCGACGCCTCCTCGAAACCCATCTTGTCGACGGCCTTCAAAATCTCGGGCGACAGCCCCAACTCGCTGAAACGAAGCTTTTCCATGCAACAAGGTGCGTCGAGGCCGGCGGAACCGCCAGCCTGCAATCACGGGTCGGAAAGCACCCACCGGACAGCAGAATCAGAAGGCCGCCAGGTGAAGGCACACCCGGACTCCCGGTCAGCTCCCGCGCGTCTTTGTCATCTATCAGATGACAAACCGTGGATTTTTCCCTCCGGGAGCAGACGGACTTGTCATCTAACGGATGACGAGCACCTCCCACACCAGTCGCCATTAGCCCGGATTGTCATCGAATACCTGAATTCCGAAGTTGGCTTCGGAGCCCGCTGCGTGAGCAGCGGGACGGCGTTAGGCGAAGCGATCAAGAAGTCCCTGTCCTCACGGACAGGGCCACGCCAATCCGTTTAACTTCGGAATCCAGGGAATAGATGACATGCAGGAGGGGCTGGCCGGCTTCAGAACGAGGACCTGAAACGGCGGGCCCGACGGCCTCATTCGAGTGTACGGGCGGCGAGCGATGCGCGCTCACGGCGTGACGGGGGCTGCGGCGGAGGGCGCTCGCGCCCATTCGCCCTCGACAGGATTGGCGGGCGCGGCCCAATTAATTCCACCGCGATGAATCCCCTCCCCGACGCTGGCGACGCTTTCCGGACCTCGAGCGAGGCCAATGATATTTCCCGGCGCTCGTTTCTCGCGCTCGCCGCCGCCGGAACCGCGGGCGCACTGCTCCCGTCGGCGGTCGGAGCGACGTCGGCGCCGGCGGACGCCACGGACGTGACGCAACTGACACTGCAAGACGCCGCGGAGCAGATCCGTCGGAAGCGCCTCTCCCCCGTTGCTCTCACGCAGGCGTGTCTCGCGAGAATCGAGCGGCTGAATCCGGTGCTGAACGCGTTCATCACCGTCACGGCGGACGCGGCGCTGGCCAGCGCCCGGGACGCGGAGAACGAAATCAAGGGCGGGCGTTACCGTGGCCCACTGCATGGCATTCCGATCGCGTTGAAGGATCTTTACGACACGGCCGGCGTGCGCACGACGGCCGGGAGCGGCGTTTTCAAGGATCGCGTTCCCACCGAGGATGCCGAGGTCGTGCGCCGCTTGAAGGCCGCCGGGGCCGTCATCGTGGGAAAAACGAACATGCACGAGTTCGCCTACGGGGCGACGTCTGCCGTCAGCCACTTCGGCGCCGTGCGCAATCCATGGAATCAAAGCCATATCGCCGGCGGTTCCTCCGGCGGATCCGGCGCGGCTGTCGCGACGGGCATGTGTTTCGCCGCGATGGGCTCCGACACCGGCGCATCGATTCGCCAGCCGGCGGCGTACTGCGGCATCGTCGGCCACAAGCCGACCTACGGACTCGTGAGCTGCCGCGGCGTCATCCCGCTCTCGTGGAGTTTCGATCACGCCGGCCCGCTGACCCGCACGGTGACGGATGCGGCAATCGTGTTGCAGGTAATTGCCGGTTACGACCCACTCGACCTCGCGAGTTCACCGATGCCGGTGCCGGATTACGTGGCGGCGCTGAAGGAAAAAGTCTCTGCGCTCCGCGTCGGTGTCGCGCGTTCGTTCTTCTTCGCCGAGTTGGAGCCCGACGTCGAAGCCGCCGTGAACGAGGCGATCGGTGTGCTCAAGGGGCTCACGGCGGAAGTACGCGACATCGAGCTGACGGCGCGCAGCCAGGAGCCGTTGCGCGCGGCGGTCCGGCTCGCCGAGGCTCACGCCTACCACGCGCCTTTTCTGGCGAAGACGCCGCAACTCTACCAGCCCGAGACCTTGCAACGGCTGCAGGCGGGCGCGGACGTGAAGGCCGACACCTACATCGAGGGCCGGCGGCAGGTGGAGATGACGCGACGCACCGGCGGCGCCGCGTTCGCCGGCATCGATGTTCTCATTTCCCCAACGAGCCCGATCGCGCCGCCGCTGCTCGCCGCGGTGAACAAGGACATCGCGAGTTCTATGGCACTCGGATCGCTGTCCCTGCGAAACACCTCTCCTTTCAACGTCTACGGCTGGCCGACGATCTCCGTGCCCTGCGGCTTCACCAAAGCGGGACTGCCGATCGGCCTGCAGATCTCGGCGCCGCTCGGGGCCGATGCGGTCGTCCTCCGGCTCGCCCACGCCTACGAGGCGGCGACCCAGTGGCACACGCGCCGGCCGACGGTGGCGTAAAAGCGAGGCTCAGTCGCCGAGACGTGCCGCGACGCTTCCCAGCAGGTGGATTGAACCGGTGACGACAATCACGTCACCTGGCTCACCCAGAGTGCAGGTCCCCGGGAGCGGAAAGATCTTTTCCACCCGGCCTTCAGCCACGCGACCCGCGAAGTTCGAGGGCAGGCAGGATCGCAGCTCGTCCACCGGGCACGCTCGCGGTTCAGCGAGGGCCACGAGATACACCTCCCGCGCGTGGCGGCCGATGACTGGAAGGAGAGCCCGCGCCCGGTCCAGGCCCAACACGCCCGTCACCACGATCGGCCGCCGACCCGTCTCGGCGACAAGTTGCGCGAGGTTCGCGTCGAGCACGGTGGCGCCCTCGGCGTTGTGCGACGCATCGAGAATGACAGTACGATCCTTCACGCGACGCCGTTCCCAGCGACCGGCCCACCGCACGTCGCGCAAACCCTGCGCGATCATCGCGTCGGAGATTCGCCAGCCGGCATCGAGCGCGCGGACGGTTTCGACCGCGGTGGCCGCGTTCCAGCGCTGATAATCGCCGAGCAATCCGCAGGGCGGATAGTTCTCGATCGCGTCCCCGTATTTCTCGCGGACCGAGACCAACGGGGCCCCGCGTTCCGTCGCCACCGCCCGGATGCGCGCCTCGGCCGCGGGCGGAACGCGTCCCATCACGACGGGCCGCGCGGGCTTGATGATGCCGGCTTTCTCGCCGGCGATCTGCGCGATTTCATTCCCGAGGATCTCGCAGTGATCCAGGCCGATCGAGGTGATCACGCTCACCTCGGGCTCCAGTATATTCGTCGCGTCGAGCCGCCCGCCGAGGCCGACCTCGAAAATCGCCAAGTCGCAGCGCTGCCGCGCAAATTCCAGCCACGCCATCGCGGCGAGGTACTCAAAAAAACTCGGCCGCAGATTTGGATCCGCCGCGGCGATCCCATCCGCCACCGGTCGCAGTTCCGCCATGTACTGCAGAATGTCCGCCTCGCCCAGTGGCACGCGGTTCACCTGCACACGCTCCCCAAGATGCACGAGATGCGGCGACGTGAAGAGGCCCGTCTTCCAGCCGGCGGCGCGCAGGATTGATTCCACCATCGCGGCGACGGATCCTTTGCCATTGGTGCCGGCAATGTGAATTGCCGGTGTGCGCCGCTCGGGATGGCCGATCGCCCCGGCCAGCGCGGTCATCCGATCGATGCCGAACTTCGTGCCGTGCGCTTTCTGCGCATACAGGAAGTCCCTCACCGCCGCGTAATCGGACGGAGCGCTCATGCGGAGGACGTCGCCCGAATCAGGAACGCACCGGCTCGATCCGCGGCGCCTGCTTGCGCAGGTGAAACGCGGACAGAATCTCGTGCAACCGATCCCGCATCTCGAGCCGGCTCACGATCTGATCGATCAGGCCGTGCTTGAGCAGGAATTCGGCGGTCTGGAATCCGGCGGGCAGCGTCTGCTTCGTCGTGTCCTTGATTACCCGCGCACCGGCAAAGCCGATCAGCGCGCCCGGTTCGGCGAGGATCACATCGCCGAGCGTCGCAAAGCTCGCGGTCACGCCGCCCATCGTCGGATGCGTCAAAATGGAAATGAACGGCACGCCCGCCTGCGCGAGGCGACCCAGCGCCGCGCTCGTCTTGGCCATCTGCATCAGGGAGTAGATGCCCTCCTGCATGCGCGCGCCGCCGGAGGCGCTGAAGATCAGGCACGGGATTTTCCGTTGGGCCGCGAGTTCGATCGTCCGCGTGATTTTTTCGCCCGCCGCCGCACCCATCGCGCCGCCGCAGAACCGGAAATCCATCACCGCAATCGCCACGTCGATGCCATGAATCCTGCCGTTGCCCGAAATGACGGCCTCGGGCAGGCCGCTGTCCTTTTCGTAACGCTTCAACCGGTCCGGATAGGGCTGCGAGTCCACGAACTTCAGCGGGTCGCTCGACTTCACCTTCTCGTCGCGCTCCTCGAACGAACCCTCGTCCAGCAGCTTCGCGATCCGGGCCCGGGCCCCGAGCGGAAAATGGTGCCCGCTCTTCGGCGCCACCATCTGGTTGTCCTCCACTTCCTTGTTGAAAACGATGTCCCCGGAAGCCGGATCCTTCGTGTAAAGGCCCTTCGGGATGTCCTTCTTGCGGATCTTGCGGACGGTGTACGTCGGTTTGAGGAAATGCATGGAGGATCAGCCGTGGCCGAAGGTGACGACGTCGAGATTCAGGACACCGGCCCGGCGGAGCACGTGAGCGCAGCGATTGAGCGTGGAACCGGTCGTGAAAACATCGTCTACCAGGATGTAATGTTGCCCGGGAGTAAGGGAGGCGCCCGGGGCCAGTGCAAAGGCATTTTTCAAGCTGCCCAGCCGCGCCTGACGATCGAGCGCGGTCTGGCTTTCCGAGTCCACCTGGCGTCGCAACAATGGCACCACGGCCGTCCCGCCGCCGGCCGCCCCGGCCAGTGAGGTCGCGAGCAGCTCCGCCTGATTGTAGCCCCGCTCCCGGGCCTTGCGCGGGTGCAACGGCACCGGCACGAGCACCGCCCCGCGCACGTGATCCAGCAATTCCGGCGCGCGCCGGAAAATCGCCGCGAGATCCTCCAGCACATACAAGCCGCCGTGATACTTGAACTCGATCACCAGCGTGCGGGCAGGTCCCTTGAACAGCACGGCCGTGCGGCCTTCACCGAACTCGGGCATAAGCCCTTCGCAATGCGGACACATCCGCTCACCCTCGACGGCGCCGTAGTACGGATGACCGCAGGTCAGGCAGTGGGGCGGTCGCACCACCTCGACGAGGGCCGTGCAGCGCCGACAGAGATGGCGCAGACCGGCTCCGTCCCCGGCGGGCGGCTCCACGACGGCCTGACAATGGAGGCACGAGCGCGGGAAGACCACGTCGCCGAGTCCGTCGGCCCACGCCCGCAGCCGCGACTTCATGGATAATCGACCCGGGTCAGGAAAAGGCCCTGCGGCGGCGCGGTCTGCACGGCGGCGACCCGTTCCCCACCGTGCAAGAGCGACCTCACCTCCGCGACGGTCAGCTTGCCCTCACCCACGGCCACAAGCGCACCGACCAGGCTGCGCACCATCTTGTAGAGAAAGCCGTCCGCTTCGGCGATGATGCGGATGCGGCGCCCATGCTGCACGACCTCGAGTCGCCTCAGGTCGCGGACGTTGTCCTCCCGCGGGGTGCGATTGACCGCCGAAAAAGCCCGGAAGTCATGACGGCCCTGCAGTACCGCCGCCGCCGCGCGCATGGCGGTCACGTCGAGCGGTTTGAAGTTAATCCAGCAGAAGGGCCGCAGGAAGGGGTCGGCATCGCCCAAATGCACATGATAATCGTAGCGTTTGCCCGTCGCGCTGAACCGCGCGTGGAAATTCGGAGCCGCGGCCCGGATCGACCGGATCTGAATCCCCTCCGGCAGGCCGATCCGGAATGCGGTGATCAGCTTCGAGGTGTCGTGGGGCCAGGCCGCGTCGAAATGAAACACCTGCGCCCGGGCATGAACGCCGGCATCCGTGCGACCGCTGCCCTGAATGCGCACCGGACTCTTCAGGATCTCGGCGAGCCGCGTCTCAATGATGTCCTGAATACTCCGGCCGCCGGGCTGGCTCTGCCAGCCGGCGAAGGTCGTGCCGTCGTAAGCGCAGACGCACTTCCAGCGCCGCACCGGGCCTTGGGCCTTCAGACTCATGGTCGCAAATCGGTCATCCGACCCAAGTGTGCCGCGCCGCGGCGTCACGACACAAGGTCACGCCGGCACCTCATTTGGGGGGAATCGCAGATTGAGATAATCCTGCAGAATGATGGTGGCGGCCCGGGAATCGATGATGCCGCTGGCCCGCAGATCGCGCCGCTTCGACTTGGCGATCGTCGACTCGGCCTCGTAACTCGTGAGCCGCTCATCCACCAGATGCACCGGCAGCTTGAACTCCGTTCGCAGCCGCTCCGCGAAGGCCTCCACCTCCTTCGCCTTCTGGCCCACGGTTTCGTCCATGTTCACGGGATGGCCGATGACGATTTCGGTAATCCTCCGCTGCGTGGCAACGGTTCGCAGCGCGACCCACTGCCGCTCGCGATCGGCCTCGGTGATCGCGGGCAGCGGCGTCGCCACGCCGAGTTCGTCGCCGAAGCTCAACCCGATCCGACGGGTGCCGTAGTCGATGCCGAGGAAACGCATGCCCAAGTTTCGCGAGGGCGCGGCGCGCGGCGCAATCGCCATTTGGTCAGACCGCCAGCTCCGGATGGCGGCGGACGTAGTCGCGGGCGTAATCGCCGAACGCCGCCTTCAACCGAGCGCCCACCGTGCCCTCGCCCACCCGGAACTTCTGGTCGTCCAGTGAAGCCACCGGCATCACGTCGCGCGTCGTCGAGAGCAGGAAGCACTCACTCATGGCCGGGAAATCCGCGGGGGTCAGCACCTCGACCTTCGTCGGGATTCCGATCTGCGCCGCGACCGGGCCGAGCATGAGCTGACGCGTGATGCCCGAGAGAATCCCCGCCTCGAGGGGTGGCGTCACGATCACGCCCTCGCGCACGAAGGCGACATTGGCGACCGCGGCCTCCGTGACCTCGCCGCGCAGGTTCAACATGATGACCTCATCGGCGCCGCGGGCGCGCGCCTCGCGCAGGCCGAGGATCGCGTTGAGGGCATTGCCCGTCTTCCACGCGGGACTCAGGCTCTCGATCGGGTTGCGCCGCAGGCTGGTAGCGAGCGAAAGGCTGAGGCCGGTGCGCAGCTTTTCCGGTGACGGCACCGGACACGGCTGCACGAGGAGGACAAACTCCGCCCGGTCCGCGAGCGCGGTGTCGAGCCCGATGGGCCCGGCGCCACGCCAGACCTGGAGCCGGACATAGACATCGCCGCGAAAACCGGTCGTGGTGCGAAACGCCGCCACCGTGCGCCGGATTTCGCCGAGAATGGTCGCGCGGGAGAACGACAGCTCCATATAGACGGAACGGGCCGAAGCCTCGAGGCGCACGAAGTGTTCCTCCCAGGCGAACAGCCCGCCGTCGTAGGAACGCCACACTTCGTAGATCGCGTCGCCATACAGGAAGCCGCGGCTCAGCGGCGTGATCGACGCTTCGTGAGCAGAGTGCAGGCGACCGTTCGTATTGGCCTGGATGAAAGGGGGTGTCATACGCGGGTCACCCTCGGGCATCGGTGCCCTCCCGCCAAAACAAAAAACCCCCGCCGGTTGGCGGGGGTGAAAAAATCAGCCGGGAAGTTTGCGCTTAGCGCTTCTTCACGAGCCCCAGCGCCTTCTTGATGTTCTGCACGCTGGGCAGGGAAATCGAGAGGGCCTTGGCGATCTCGCTGCCGGTCTTCCCGCCCTCAACCATCTTCTTCACGCTGGCGCGCGTCTCATCGGTGATGACGGCGCGGCGGCGGCGCTTGCCACCCGTGCTCGCGGCGGCGGCGCCCTTCGGCTTGCGGCCGCGACGGGCTCCGGAGGCGGAGAGGACGGCGGCGGCGAATTCCCTGGCGGTCGCGAAACCGTACTGGGCCGGGAGGGCCGCGAGTTCGGAGCGAAGTTCGCTCGCAATTGCTTGTTCGAGATTCGCGAGCTTGGCCCGCGCGGCCTCGAGTTCCTTCAATTTGTTAGTAGCCATGAAAGACATACCTAGTAGGTCCGACGCCCTATAGCAAGCGACTGTTGGCAATAATTAAGGGCCTGTAGAGATTCCTATGTACTAGGCCGCATCTGACCAGACGGATGGCCCACCGGGAATTCCCCGATGGGCGCCGGGCCCTCCCCACCGGTTAAATCGTCATCGCGTGGTAGCCGCCATCCACGACGATTTCCGACCCGGTGATGAAACCGCCGGCCGCATCGCTCGCCATGAGCAGCGTCGCCCCAATCAGCTCGCGGGCCTCGCCAAAACGCTTCATCGGCGTGTGCGTCATGATGCTGGCAACCCGTTCGGGCGACAGGATCTTGCGATTCTGTTCCGCCGGGAAGAAGCCCGGGACGATGGTGTTGACCCGCACGCGCTTCGGCGCCCACTCGCGGGCGAGGTTCTTCGAGAGATTGTGCACCGCGGCCTTGGTCGCCGAATAGGTGAAGACCCGCGACAGCGGCACAATGCCCGACATCGAACCCAGGTTGATGATCGAGCCGCCCTCGCCGCGATCGACGAGATATTTACCGAAAATCTGGCAGCCCAGAAACACGCCCTTGAGATTGATCTTCACGATCCGGTCGAACTCGTCCTCGGCAATCTCGAGGAACGGGGTCGCGGAGTTCACCCCGGCGCCGTTGACGACGATGTCGACGCGGCCCGACTTCGCTAGGACGGTCTGGAGGAGCTGCTCAAGGGCGGCCTTTTCGCTCGCCTCGGCCGACGCGAACCAGGCCTTGCCGCCGGCCGCCTCGATCCGCGCGATGCGCGGTTTGGCCTTCTCCTCATTCCGGCCCACGAGGACGACCTCGGCTCCCGCGCCGGCCATGCCCTCGGCCATGGCACCGCAGAGCTCGCCGGTGCCGCCAATGACGACCGCGACTTTGCCACGGAGTGAATACAGGGACGTAAGGTAATCGGAGGGAGTACTCATGGGGAGTTGAACAAAGGCGGCGGCTCCGGCGGGTGGCAACGGGAAATCCGCCCGTGACACAGATCGGGTTCAGCCGGACACGAGAATCAGATTGGCATAAGGAGTCGTATCGCCGGTCCGGATCAGCCCGATGGCGCCGGGCACGCGGCGCTTGAACGCCACATGCGGCTCATGCGTCAGGTTTGCACCCCGCAAGGCCCGGGCGAACGTCCGTTGCACGCCGGCGGGATTCACCTGCCGGAATTCGTCCGCCATATAGGCCTCGGCCACGACAAAGTTCGCGCGGATCGCCTGCAGCACCTGCAGAACCGTGGGCACGCCATCGACGAGCGAGAGATCGATCGTCTCGACCGCAGGCCAGGACGGGAAGCCACGGTCGGCAATGACCAGCGCATTGGTGTGTCGCACGCGGGCGAGCAGCGACAGCAGATGGGGATTCAGGATGCCGTTCCGGATCATGCAGCGAGAGTCAGGCGGAGCGCGTCGCGCGCAATTCCAATTGCTCTTTGCTTCTCTGGACTGCGGCGCTTTGAGTGCGGCATGGCGCGCATTCCGCTCGAGGACAATTTTGACGATGTGATCAACAAGGCCCAGCGCGGCCTGAAAATCACGGATGCCGAACTGGCGCAGCGCGCGGAGGTGACGCTCGCGGATCTCGCCGCGGTCAAGAAGGGCGAGGTCAACGATGCCATCATCCGGCGCGTTGCCCGGCACCTGCGCCTCTCGCCCGACGCCCTCGAGGCGCTGGCCCACAAACGCTGGTACCCGCAGCAGCCCGTTTTCCCGAAGGGGTTCGCCGTGTTCAACACGACCTATGGCAGCATGACGGTGAACAGCTACCTCGTGTGGGACGCGCGGGCGAAGATTGCCGCTGCCTTCGACACGGGTGCCACGGCGGAACCCATGCTGGACGTGATCCACGCGGAGGGACTCAGCCTGCGCTATGTCTTCCTCACGCACACGCACGAGGATCATGTGGCCGATCTGGACCGGCTCGTGAAGGAGACGAAGGCGGAGGTGTGGGCGAGCGAACTCGAGCCGAGCGACTATCCGGGCGCGAAGACGTTCAAGGAAAACGCCCATTTTCATATCGGCGCCATCGCGATCAAGACGCTCTCCACCACCGGTCATTCGCCGGGCATGACGAGTTTCTATATCACCGGGCTGAGCTGGCCGCTGGCGATCGTCGGCGATTCCATCTTCGCCAGCTCGATGGGCGGCAGCGCGACGCGGTTCGAGGAGCAATTCCGGCTCAACAAGGAAAAGCTGCTGACGCTGCCGCGCGACACGGTGCTCGCCTGCGGGCACGGCCCGATCACGACGCTCGGGCAGGAAAAGCTGCATAATCCTTTCTTCGCCCGCTGAGGCCCGCGGGCCGCGACGCCCGTTTGACTCCACGACCGCGACCGATTGCCTGACTCCTACTGATGGCTGACTTCCTCACCGACAAACCGACCCAGCTCGAACGCGCTTTTCTCGTCGGCATCCAGACCGACACCATGGCCCCGGGCGAAGGAGCGGAGTTGCTGCTGGAACTCAAGGAGCTGGTCGAGAACCTGCGGTTGCGCGTCACCAACTCCGTCCTCGTCAACCTTCGCCGCCCCACCCCGGCCCTCCTGCTCGGAAGCGGCAAGGCCGAGGAACTCATCGCGCAGGCCAAGGCCGATGGCGCCGATGTCATCGTGTTCGACGAGGCGCTCTCCCCCGCCCAGCAGCGCAACTGGGAGGAGATGTCCGGTCTCGCCGTGATCGATCGGCAGGAAGTCATCCTCGAAATTTTCGCCGACCGCGCCCACACGCGCGAAGCCATGCTGCAGGTCGCGCTGGCCCGGATGGAATACTCGCTGCCCCGGCTGACCCGGGCGTGGACCCATCTTTCCCGTCAGCGCGGCAAAGGCGCCATGGGCGGTGAAGGCGAAACCCAGCTCGAGCAGGATCGCCGGACCGTCCGCGATCGCATTTCGCACCTGAAGCGCGAGCTGATCAACGTCGTCCAGCAGCGCGACGTGCAGCGCCGGAAACGCCAGCGCGTCCCCGTGCCCACCTGCGCGATCGTCGGCTACACCAACGCGGGCAAGTCGACCCTGCTGAACACGCTCACCGGCTCCGAGGTCCTCGCGGCCAACAAGCTCTTCGCCACGCTCGATCCGACCACCCGGCAGCTCGTGCTGCGGGGCAACCAGAAGCTCCTCGTCACTGACACGGTGGGGTTCATCCGGCGCCTGCCCCACGGCCTGGTCGAGGCCTTCAAGGCCACGCTCGAGGAAGTCGTCGTCGCGGACTTCCTGCTGCACATCCTCGACGTCTCGAATCCGAATTTCGAACAGCACCACGCCACCACGCTCGCCGTGCTCGCGGAGCTGGGCGCGGGCGACAAGACCATCGTGACGGTGTTCAACAAGGTGGACGCCGCCACTCCCGCGCTCATTCAACGGGCGCGCCAACTGGAGCCGGATGGACTGCGCGTCAGCGCCCGCACCCGCGCCGGTCTGGATAAACTCGAGACCCGCTGCCTCGAACTGGCGACCGATACCGTGAGTGCGACCGAATTGCTGGTCCCCCCGGATCGCTATGACGTGATCGCGCGGCTCCACGAGCTCGGGCAAATCCACGAGCAGGAGCACACCGACGATGGCGTCCGGATCAAAGGACGCTTCCCGGCGACGCAGACCGGCTACTTCGCGCCCTTCGTCGTATCGAAGGCGAAATAGCGGCCACGAGGCGGCTTACGTGGTGACCTGACCAAGGTCTCGGAATCCGAAGCTGCTGGTAGCCCGCTGCGTGAGCAGCGGGACGACTTCAAGCCCAGCAAGACGTGGTCCCTGCCCTCACGGGCAGGGCTACCTAAATCCAGGGATACGGTGAGTCCTGCTCAGTCCGCGTCGTAGATCTGGACCCGCGTCCAGAACTGCTTGCAGTTCGCGACGAACGCCAGATGCAGCGGGTCGACCTGGTAGGCCTTCTCCGCGGCGGTGTCCTTGCAGATGACCGTGAGACCAACGTCGTACGAGTCGTCGATCACAGGGCGCTTCTCGGTCGCCGCCGGCTTGCCGATGTAGACCTTATCCACCGCCTTGATCTGCGTGAGGGTCTCGACGCCGCGCCGGAATTCGGCCCGCTGCGCCGGGGTCAGTTCAGGTTTCAACCAGAAGAATACAGTGTGTACGAGCATGGCCCGGTGAGTAGGACGCCACGCCAGCGGGGCTCAACGGCAAAAGCTGGGCGCGGATCAAGAACGGCGGCCGTCGCCTCAGGCGTGGACAAGCCACGCCCCTACAATGCGAATGGTTAGGAAAGTCGTGCCGACAGGCCGTCGTAGGGGCGCGCCTCGTGCGCGCCCGAGATCTGCGAACATCGCTCCGCGCAGGAACGTCAGGCGACCATCGGCGGCTCAGCGCGCGACGGGCAGATGCGCGGCCTGCTTCAAAAGTTCGGCCTTCGAGATGCCAGCCTGCTGCGCGAGCTGATTGACGCGCACGACTTCGGCGGCGCTCAGGACCGTCACACGATCGGAACCGTCCCGATCGACCCACTTCACGTGATGATGCTTCTGGCGCGAAGCCTTCACGAGTTCGCGGAGAAAGCTTTGGTCCAGCTCGGGGAGATTCATCCCGCAGAGTTGGCCGGACCATTCCCCCGGCGTCAACCGGCGCGCCGGCAAATTACGCCGTCTCCAGCAGGAACGTCGGAAAATTCAGCCCGGCGAACGGCTGGCTCGCCCCCCGCACCTGGCAGAAATGGAGCTCACAGTTGCGCGCGCCCCACGCGTAGAGCTGCTGCACGACGGCAGAGCGCTCGACCGGCACGAGCACCACGGGCGTGCGCCCGGCATTCGCGTTCAGCTCGCGATGGATGAGCGCGATGGCCTGCGCTTCGGTGCGGCAGAATCCCGGGCCGATCATGTTGCAGGCAGCATGACGTGACGACGCGAGAAAACCCTCGATTTGTCCGGCCGCGTTTTCGAACACCGAGGTATGCCAGAAGCCGGCGGCGTTGCCGATCACGTGGCGGCAATCGACCTCGCGCGTGACGCCGCTGATCTCGAGTTCGAGCGCAACGAGGGCGGGCACATCGGCCAGGGTCGCGTCGCGCAACCGGCCCTCCGCCGCTGGTGCGATGGCGGGCAGGCCCGCGGCGGGAACGGCCATCAGCATGTCCTGATACGCCGAACGCGGCACGAAGCCCGCCCGGTTGTAGAGCGAGAATGAATCGAGATTCAGCGCACTCTGCGTCAGGCGAACCGGCAGCCCGCGCTGATCGGCGTAGTCGGTGATGGCGCGGAGCAACGCCCGCGCGACACCGTGCCCGAAGTCATCCGGGTGCACATTCATGATCCCGAGCGCGACGTGCCGCGGCCGCGGATGGAAGAAACACGATCCCATCAGGCGGCCGGACGGCTGGTGCGCCGCCACCAGACCGCAGCCGGGCTCAAGGCTTGAATACACCTCGTAGAAAATATCCGTGAGCTCCGGGCCGCCCTGAAAAATCGCGGGCATGCCGTGCTGCTGATACCATGTGTTGACCGACGCCAGGATCAGTTTCGCCACTTCGCCGCGATCGGCCGGGGTCATGGGGCGGACGAGGAAAGTATTCATCACAGGGAGGGCGGAATCTAAAGAATGCCGGACGCCGAATGGCGAATGCCGAGTTTCCGGAGAACAAGAATACTGCGGCCGGCTTTGCCGTCCGCGAAGTGAGACCGGGTGAAGCCGTCTGTCATTCTGAGCGCAGCGAGGAATCCACGCCATCGGCCCACCAGGACATGGATTCTTCGCTGCGCTCAGAATGACAAACGGTTTATCATCCGAACCAGCGAAGGTCTTCCCGTCGGTCACGGATCTCAGAATGACACCACGGCCGTCCCTCGACACGCCGGGTCCGGCCGTGATTTCATGTCCCCGTTCCCCCCACTCGACCGCGATCACCTTTCCATGTCCTCGCCCTCCCCTCGTCGTCTGCTCGCCCTGGGCCTCATTCTGGCCAGCGCCGCCTCCGCCCTCGCCTACGACCAGTTGCCCCCGCCGCCGAAGGTCATCCTGCCCGCACCGCGCTCCGCCGCCGAATCGCTGGCGGCGATCACGGTCGCACCCGACCTGCGCGTCGAACTCGTGGCCAGCGAACCCATGGTCATGGATCCAATCTCCGTCGCCTGGGGCGCGGACGGCCGGATGTGGGTCGTCGAGATGGCCGACTATCCGCTCGGCCTCGACGGGCGCGGAGCGCCGGGTGGTCGAATCAAGGTCCTCGAATCGACGCGTGGCGATGGACGTTACGACAAGGTCACGCTCTTCGCCGAGGGGCTGAACTTTCCCAGCTCGGTCCTGCCCTGGCGAAACGGGGCGCTCGTGACGGCAGCGCCGAACATCATTTACCTCGAGGACACGGACGGGGACGGGAAGGCCGACAAGCGGGAGAACTGGTTCACCGGTCTCGGCGAGGGCAACCAGCAGCACCGCGCCAACGGACTGCAGTGGGGCCTCGACGGCTGGCTCTACCTTTCGAACGGCGACAGCGGCGGACTGTTGAAATCGGGCGTGTCGGGACAGGTCCTCGATCTTGGACGGCGCGATCTGCGCATCCAGGCCGAAGCCGGCCTGATGGAGCCGCTGTATGGTCGCTCCCAGTACGGACGGAATCGCGACGACTGGGGCAACTGGTTCGGTGGAAACAATTCCAACCCCGTCTGGCACTACGCGCTCGAGGATCGCTATCTCCGTCGCAACAGCGTGCTCGCGCCACCGAATGCCACGATCCCCGTGCCGAAGACTCCCGGGCAGGCGCCCGTTTATCCCACGAGCCAGACGCTCGCGCGCTTCAACGATCCGTTCGGCAAGAACCGCTTCACGTCCGCGTGCAGCACCATGATCTACCGCGACGATCTGCTTGGTGCCAGTTACGCCGGAAATGTTTTTGTCTGCGAACCGGTGCACAACCTCGTCAGCCGCCAGCTGGTCACGCCGGCGGGCGTCACCTTCACCAGCGACCGTGCACCCTCCGAGCAGAACTCGGAGGTCTTTTCGTCCTCGGACAACTGGTCCCGCTTCACCAACGCGCGCACCGGTCCCGACGGCGCGCTGTACATCGTCGATATGTACCGAATCGTGATCGAGCATCCGCAGTGGATTCCCGAGGCGTGGATGAAGGAACTCGGCGATCTGCGGGCCGGCCACGACAAGGGCCGCATCTATCGGATTCTGCCGCGTGACGGTTCGCCGCGCGCGATCCCGCGCCTCGACCGCGCCGATGAAGCCGCCCTGGTCGCGGCACTCCGCAGCCCCAACGGGACGGTCCGCGATCTCGCCCAGCAGCAACTCATCTGGCGGCAGGCGAAATCGGCCTCGCCCGCCCTTGAGCGGCTCGCGACCGAAGATCCGTCCGCCGCCGTACGCGTGCAGGCGCTTTGGACCCTGGAGACTCTGGGTACACTTCCGCCGGCCACGGTCGCGCGGGCGCTGCGCGATCGCGACGCGCGGGTTCGCCGGCAGGCGGTTCAGTTGTCGGATCGCTTTGCCGGTTCCGCACCTGAACTGCTCGCGGGGATTATCGCGCTGGCCAGCGATCCCGACGCGGCCGTCCGCCAGCAGGTCGGTTACAGCCTCGGCGAATGGTCTGCGCCCGAAGCCGGCACCGCCCTCGCCGGGCTCGTCCGCCGCAGCGACGATCCGCTGATTCTCGCGGCGGCGATGAGTTCGGCTCGTCCTCACGCCGGAGTCATGATCGCCCAAATGAACGCCGGAGGCGGCACGGATCGCACCCTGCTCGAACTCATCCTCGCGACCCGCAATCTGACGGCGCTCGGTACTTTCCTCACGCGGTTGGCACCGGGGGATTCCGGGGTGCCGACCGCGCAGCTCGGCGCCCTCGCTGACCTGCTTGCGACGCTCCGCCGCACCGGCGGTTCGCTGACCCGGCTTCAGGCTGAAGCCGACGCGACCCTCCGCCCCGCCCTCGACAGCACCCTCGCATTGTTCACGGCGGCGCGCCGGCTGGCACTCGATCGCACCGCGGCCACCCCGGCGCGGACCGCGGCAATTGCCGTCCTCGGCCAGGGCGTCGACCGTCAGGACGAGGATGCCGCGACGTTGTCGAACCTGTTGGCGTCGGGGAGTCCGATCGAAGTCCAGGTGGCGGCGGCCACTGCCCTCGGCCAGATGACGCAGCCGACGGTGCCCGCCCAATTGCTGGCAGGTTGGGATCAGTCCGTCCCGGTGGTGCGCAGCGCCGTGCTCGATGCGATCGCGACCCGGCCGGCTTGGATCCTGGCCCTGCTCGATCGCGTCGCCACCTCGCCAGCCATGCTCTCGCAGATCGATGCCGGTCATCGCGCCGCCCTGCTCAATCACGGCGACGGACGGATCGCGACGCGGGCGACGGAGCTCTTCCAATCGGGCGCCAATCCCGACCGGCAGAAGCTGGTGGACCATTACCTCGAAGAACTCGCGACGCGACCCGGCGATGCGACTCGGGGTCGCGCGATGTTCACCAGTACTTGCGCCGCCTGCCATCAGCTCGGCGACGCCGGTGGTCGCGCCATCGGTCCCGATCTGGCGGGCCTTGCCGACCGGAGTGCGGCTTACCTCGTGCCGCACATTCTCGATCCGAATCGCGCGATCGAAGACAAATACATGCTCTACATGGTCACGACCAACGACGGCCGGACCCTTGGCGGCCTCCTCGCGGCCGAGGCGGGCAACAGCCTGACGCTGCTCGGAGTCGACGGGACCGAACAGGTGATCCTGCGCAACGGCGTGAAGAGTGTGACCAGCATGCGTCGTTCGCTCATGCCGGAAGGACTGGAGGCGTCGCTCACGCCACAGGCGATGGCGGACCTGGTGGCCTACATCGCCGTGCGGGGCGAAACCCGCCCGGCCTCAGCCGCGCGGTGACACAAGAATCCGCACCCTCGGGGAATGCAGATTGTCCGCTTACTCGACTGGAATCCGCCCTCCCCCTTTCCAACCCGGCGCGGCGACCAAAAAACAGGCTTGTCTTTGCGAGGAGGAATAACGCCCTTTTAGCCCATGAACCTGAAATTCATCCGCTCCACTTTTGTCGCGACCGCACTGTTCGCCGGC
>CANJCM010000048.1 GCA_947472765.1 Opitutia bacterium | reverse complement strand
TTCATCAGCGTGCTCTTGCCCGCGCCGTTCTCGCCGATCAAGGCGTGCACCGTGCCGGGGACCACCTCCAGCGAAACGCCGCGCAACGCCTGCGTCGCGCCGAAGCTCTTCGCAATGCCGGCGAGGCGGAGGGCGGAAGGGAGTGCGGGGGCGGGCATGTCCGGAGCGAGCGAGTAAAGGAAGGTGATGGGCGGGAATCCACCTTCAATACGCTCAAGCCAAAAGTCTCGAAGCTCCGATCTGCACTTACTCCCTGCCTCCCCGGATTGTCATTCTGAGCGCAGCGAAGAATCCACTCGGCCAGTCGCGGGAAGGCGTTGGCCTCCCCGCTCGGCTCGGAATGACCGGCGACCAAGAGCTGACGCCCGGGCTAAAACCACGTCGCCGAGAGGTCCTCCCAACCGGGGTTTTGCTTTCGGATCAGCGAAATCTTTCGGCTGCGCCGCCATCCTTTCAGCTGCGTCTCTCTCGCGATCGCATTGGTGACATCTCGAAAGTCTTCGCAGTAAACGAGCCGGTTCAGGCCGTACCGCTTGGAGTAGCCTTCGTTCGCACCGGTCTTGTGCTGCCACATTCGCCGCTCGAGCGAACGAGTCACACCCACGTACAAGGCGCCGTTCACGCGATTCGCGAGAATGTACACCCAGTAAGTACGGTGGGTGGCATGAAAAGACACGCAGCCTTTGTGCTGCCGCTGCCCTTCCGACTCGAAACATGAACGGCCCCAAAAAGAGGGTGCTTAAATTCTCCGCCCATCCTGTGGGGAGCGAAGAGGCCAACGGCTGCGCAACGGCGGCTGAGTGGATTCTTCGCTGCGCTCAGAATGACAGACCAGAGAAAGAGTTCAGGAGAACTAATCGGATACGGATGGTGAGCCGAACCACGACCCGGTTGGGCCGGTGCGTGCCGGATTAGCGTCCGATGAGTGCCAATTAGTGGTTCAACCCCGGTCGGATCATTTCAAATACTGATCCAGCGGCGGATTCAGGAGCTCCGCCATTTCCGGCGTGTTCATGTTCTCCTTGGTCACAAAGCCGACACCGGTGTCCACGACGGGGGCGACTTTCTCACCCCGCAGCGCGGCCACCGCCGTCTTCACGCCGAGGTAGCCCATGCGCATCGGATTCTGCACCACGAAGCCGGCCATGTCGCCGGCCTTCAGTCCGGCGTTGAGGGTCTCGCCGGCGTCGAAGCCGACGAACTTCACCTTGCCGCCCGCAAGGCCCGCATCGCGCAACGCGAGCAGCATGCCCGTGGCGGATGACTCGTTCGATGCGAAGATACCGTTCACCTGGCGGCCGTGACGATTGAGCAACGTTTCCGCGACGCGCTTGGCGGTGTCGCGAGTCGGACCGGCGTGCTGGTCGGTCGAGAGCAGCTTAACCTCGGGAAAATCCTTTTTCATCACTTCGAGAAACCCCTCCTCGCGGTCCTCGGTGCTGGCGGAGCCGACCTGATAACGGAGCAGGATGACGTTGCCCTTGCCGCCGAGCAGCTTCCCGAGATTGCGCGCCGCGATCCGGCCGCCCTCGCGATTGTCGGTGGCGACAAAGCTCACGGGCGCCTTCGAATCGAGCGAGGAGTCGATGATGACCACCGGGATCTTACCGCGGGCGGCGGTCTCGACCGGAGCCACGAGGCCGCGGCGATCGAGCGGGGCGAGAACGATCGCGCTGACCCGCTGGCCGACGAAATTCTCGACGACCTGCACCTGCGCCTCGCGGTCATCCTCCTTCAGCGGACCCTTCCAGATCACGTTCACCGTGATGCCCTGGGTCGCGAGTTCGCGCTGCGCCTTGATCGCGCCGGCGTTGATCGACTTCCAGAACTCGTGGGTGGTCCCTTTCGGAATGACGGCAATCCGGTAGGTTTCGGCCGCGGCGGCGACGGTGACGCCCGCGATGGCCAGCGTCAGGAGACAGAGAAGTTTCTTCATGGGGGGTTGGAAAATAGCTGGGCCGCCTCAGCTCCGGCGGACCGCGCGACCACGAAAGAATTCTTTCGGCCGGATGCAGTCAAGAGGCGCAAAAATTTCCGCTCGCGGCGGCAAGAGTGAGCGAGTGGCGCTCGAGTGGGCGATGACGGGATCGGGAAAGGAGAGGTCGCAGCGCAGCGGAGCCGCTACCAACGGGGGCCAAGCCGGATTAAACAGGAAGGCCGGGAAGATCGCGGAGAGGTCCAATCCGCCCGCTTCCCGAACTCCCCGATCTTCCTGATCAGGATCCGGGGGGAGGACGCCGGACGCCAATTTCATGGCTCGCCCCGACCACAGGCGTTCCTTTCGCTGCTCCGATGTTTTTCTGGGCGAAGAAACTCGCGGCTTACGGTCTCATGCCGCTCCCCCTCTGCCTGATTTTGCTGCTGGTCGGCGGGGTGGTGTATTGGCGGCGTCGCCCGAGCCGGATCGGCCCGAGCCTCATGCTGCTGGCCGGCGCGGTGCTGCTGGCGGCGAGCAACATCCAGATCAGTTACTGGCTGATTCGGCCATTCGAGAATCGCTATCCTCCCATTCCCGAGCTGACCGCTGGCAACGTGCCGCCGGATCTCGCCGCCTGCCACTACGTTGTCGTGCTCGGTTCCGGCAATGGTTACAGCCCGGGGCGCTCGGGTCTCGCTCAACTCTCGCAGTCCGCGTCCCGCCGGCTCACCGAGGCCGTCCGCATTCTGCGCGTCCTGCCGAACGCGAAGCTCCTCGCCTCCGGTCCACCGGAAGGCACCAACCCGAGTCACGCCACCGTCCTCGCCCGCGCCGCCGTCTCCCTCGGGGTCGACCCCGGCCGGATTATCCTCAGTGAACAGGTTCGGGACACCGAGGACGAGTCGCTCGCCGTGAAACGGGAAATCGGCGACGCCCCCGTCGCGCTGGTTACGACCGCGTGGCACATGCCGCGGGCCATGGCCCTGTTCCGCCATGCCGGCGTGAACGCGGTCCCCTGCCCGGCTGACTATCTGGCGCAGAACAACGCGGACTGGTCGTGGACGGACTTGCTCTGGGACATCCCCGCGCTCGAACGCAGCACGGCGGCGGTGCGCGAGACCCTGGGCAACCTCTGGATCCGTCTCCGGGGCAAGGGATGACCGCGATTTGTTTCGCCATCGTAACCTTCCGCACTACTCAACTCGCATCATGTTCTCGCTC
This sequence comes from Opitutia bacterium, assembly GCA_947472765.1. Lineage (GTDB taxonomy): Bacteria > Verrucomicrobiota > Verrucomicrobiia > Opitutales > Opitutaceae > ER46. The sequence continues at coordinate 34,116 of CANJCM010000048.1, read as the reverse complement.
AAAAAGCTGCTGGGAAAAGATGACAAATTCTTTGATTTGCTCGAGGCGGGGGCCGAGGAGGCCAAGACGAGTGTCGATCTCTTTGCAGCGTACTTGAAGAAGATCGCCGCCGGCGGCACGAATGCCGCGACGCTGGACGAATTCATCCAGACGCGGCGGAAGGAAAAGAGGATCCGGGCGACAATGACCGAGGAACTGAGCAAGACTTTCGTCACCCCGCTGGAACGCGAGGACATCGAGGCACTTTCGTTTGCGCTCTACCGGATCCCGAAGCAGGTCGAGAAGATCGTCGAGCGCCTTTCCATCTATCCGGGCCGCGTGCCCAACGCCGCGTTCGCGCGCCAGGCCGAGTTGATGCTGCAGGCGGCCGAGGCCGTGGCCTTCATGGTGAAGCAGCTCCGTGGCGGCACGAACATCGAGAAGATCCGCGAGGCCAACGACCGGCTGCAATACGCGGAGGGCGAGGCCGACAAGGTCATGCTCACCTTGCTGAAAGATCTTTATCACGGGCCCTACGACGCCAAGGAGCTCGTGATTCTCCAGGAGCTGTACGAGATGGTCGAGCAGGCCGTCGACCGCTGCCGCAACGCCGGGAACATCGTGGTGCAGATCGTCCTGAAGCACTCATGATTTGCCGGCTGGTGATTCTCCTTTCAGCCGCAGTGACGGGTCTGCAGTTCCGCGCCATGGCCGTCGGTTTGGGTAGCCCTGCCCGTGAGGGCAGGGACCTCTTCATTGCTCCGGTCGATGCTGTCCCGCTGCTCACGCAGCGGGCTACAACAGCCAGCGATCTCAAGCCGAAGTCATGACGCTCTTCCTGCTCGTTCTCTTCACGGCACTCGTCTTCGAGTACATCAACGGGTTTCACGACACCGCGAACGCGATCGCGACCGTGGTCTCGACGAAGGTGCTGACCCCGCGCCAGGCGGTGATGTGGGCCGCCTTCTGGAATCTCGTTGGCGCCCTCGCCGGCACCGCCGTCGCCAAGACCATCAGCGGCGGGCTCGTCGAGGCGAGCGCCGTCAACATGCTGACGATTTTCTGCGCCCTGTTCGGCGCGATCATCTGGAATCTCTTCACCTGGTGGCTCGGCCTGCCCTCGAGCTCGAGCCATGCGCTGATCGGCGGCCTGTGCGGAGCGGCGCTCGCCACCGCGCAGGGCAACTGGGACGTCCTCATCTGGTCCGCGCAGGACTCCAAGGGTGCCGCCGTCGGCCTCTGGCCCAAGGTGGTGCTGCCGATGTTCACCTCGCCGCTCGTCGGTTTTGTCGGCGGCGCCGTCCTCATGTGGATCCTCACCATCTGCCTGCACCGGGTGACCCCGCGGCTGGTGAACACCATCTTTGGCAAGGCCCAGCTCCTGAGCGCCGGCTTCATGGGTTTCGGTCATGGCTCGAATGACGCCCAGAAAACCATGGGTATCATCACCCTCGCCTTGTTCAGCGGCACGAGCACCGGCGCGTTCAAGGATTTGCCGGAGTGGGCCTCGTTCCTGCGGGTGACGGAGTTCAAGGGTATCCCCACCTGGGTCGTCCTCACCTGCGCCATCACAATGGCGGCCGGCACCGCCGCGGGCGGCTGGCGGATCATCCGCACGATGGGGCACAAGATGGTCAAAATGCAGCCCGTCCATGGGTTCGCCGCCGAGACGACCGCCGCCCTCATTCTCCATATCACCGCCCTGAAGGGCATTCCCGTTTCCACGACCCACGTCATTTCCACGGCCATCATGGGGGTCGGCGCTTCCAAGCGCTTCAGCGCCGTCAAATGGGGCGTCGTCGAACGCATCATCTGGGCGTGGGTGCTGACCATCCCGATCACGGGACTCCTCGGCTACGGACTGGAGCGGCTGGCGGTCACGCTCGGATTCTAGTCCGAATTGTTACGCAGGTAGTGTTGGCTTTTTTTCCGGGTTTCACCAACTTCCCGCGGTCCGCTTACCGTCCCCGACTGCCATGCATCTCCCCGTGTCGCTTCGCGCCGGGACCGCTTACCCCGCCGGCTCCCCGGTTCGTCTCAGGTCTGCTTTCGTCGCGCTCGCCGTGCTGACGGGCTTCGCTGTCCCCGTGTCGGCCCAGCGCAATATCAACGAACAGTTGCGCCAGCAGCAGCGCGAGCAGTTCGACGACCCCTCGTTTCGCGAACTAATCCCGCTGATCCCCGAGCGCCGCGTGCGCCGCGATGAGCGCGTCCCGATTTTTTATCCGCCGAACCCGCCGGCCCTGGACCGCCCCGTGGCGCACCTCGTGACTCCGCCCGGCCGGCTCGCCGCGCCGCTGGAGCTGGCCCAGTTCGTCAACGAGTCGTTCTACCCCGCGCTCGGCACGCGGCTGTTCACGAACACGCTCTATCTGTCCGTGCGCCAGGACCTCGAGGTCTACCGCACCTCCAAGGTGGTGCTCCAGACGGAGATTCGCACCACGGCGGATCGCCACCGCGAGGCCGAGCCGGCCGTCCGCCGCCAGGCCCTCGAGGCGCTCGCGAAGGTGCAGACACCGAAGATCGCCGAACTCGAGAAAATGGCCGAGGAGCTCCGCCGCGACCTGGTGACGACCAACTTCAGCTGGTCGGCGATGCGGGAGTGGCACCTCGTCGACGAGGAAAAGCGCGGCTTTTCGCCCGGCGAGATCGCCATGGTGATGCGTGGCTATGCCTTTTACCACCGGGCCCTCTCGAACTCGCAGCGCCGGCTGATGCGCGAGATCGTGATCGAGCTGCAGTCCGCCGTGGACGCCGAGAGCGGTCCACCCGCTGTCAACGCCTCCGCCCCCATCTTCTTTTCCCCGGAGCCGGCCCGCATCACGCTGCCGGACAACCTTCCGCCCGCGCTGGCCACGAAGGTCGCGGCCTATCAGACGAAGAAATCACAGCTCAAGAAGGAGCTCTACGATCGGGTGCATGCCTACGACGGCTCCGCCCTGGGGCCGTTTCGCGCTTCGCTGAAGTCACTCGCCGAGCAGCAAGCCGCGGGCTTCGCGACCCTCGAGTCGCTGGCCGAGGAAATCCGCCGCGGGCTGGCCGATCTTCCCCCCGAAGAGAAGCCCGAGGAATTTTCCCCGCTGCCACCGATTCTCGCCTACCGCGTCGCCAATGTGATGCGCGATCGCGCCCTCGCCGTGCGCGATGCCACCGCGAAAGCCGACGCGATCCTCGCCCGCCGTTACGACAACGACGTCCGCATCCGCGGCGCGTACCGTTTTGACGACAACGGCATGAGGGTGATTGTGCTCCCGGCCCGCGATCCCGCCACCGCTCCCCCGGCGGGCGAAGCGGAGATTCTCGCCAAGGTGCACGCCGAGCTCACCCGGGTCGCCGACGCCTACGGCCGCCGGCTCGCGGAACTCGTCAACGAACAGGAAACCATCCGCAGCGAAGGCGCGGAACTCTTGAAGGACCCGAAGAAGGAACGCGTCGATCAGGCGCTGATCGTCGCGAGCCGCATCGCGATTCGGAAGGAAAACGACGACGCCTATCGCGACTATCGCATCGCGACGCTCGAACCCGGTCTCTCGCCGGAACAGCGCCGGCTGCTCTTCGATCGGGCGGTGGAGAAACTCGATCTCCCGCTCCCCCGCGGCGAAATCCAGGTCTCGAAGCGTTCGAACCGCTGGTAAAGCGTCCGGCCGCGTTTCCGACCGGTGCGGATTTTCAAACCGGGAACGCAGAGGGCGCAGAGGTTAAGGAAGGACGCAGAGTTTCTTGGGTTCGAGTAAATCGAATCGCCTGTTCGTCGGGTAGCGCCGGTCCGGCTAACCGGCGGGTGAGGGCACCCGCCCTCCATGGCATGTAGATCTTTCAGACCTGGGATTGCTCCTCCTCTCAAAGAGGAATCCATGGAGGGACGGTGCCCACACCGTCCACGGCTGCATCACGTCGGGCTGGCATCGTGTCCGCGTTGCTCCAACGCGGACACTCGGTGACGCAGATTGCGTTTGCGCAATCGCGGGGTACCCGGACCATGTGCCCCCTCTAGCGCGAACACGATCGCGACCGGAGATGTTCAACTTCAACTCCCGTCACCGGGAAACTGCGGCCTGATCGCCATGCGACAAGCACCCAAGTCCTCCCTCACCTGCCGTCAGGTCTTCCGCTCACGGAAACCATCGAGGCAGCGTGAAGACCATTCTTGATTTCGCCCGCGCCCGGCGGGAACAGCAGCCCATTGCGATCGTCGCGGCCTACGACGCCTTGATGGCGCGGCTCGTGGCGGCGTCGCCGGTGGACGCCATTCTCGTCGGCGACAGCGTCGCGATGGTCTCCCACGGTTTTCCGTCCACCGTCCATGCGAGCGTCGAACTGCTGGTGCCACACGTCGCCGCGGTGCGCCGCGGGGCCGGAGATCTGTTCATCATCGCCGACCTCCCTTTCCTCGCGACGCGCCAGGGCCTGGCCCCGGCCACCGCCGCCGCCGGCGCCCTGATCCAGGCCGGCGCCAACGCGGTGAAAATCGAGGGCGTAGCCGGACACGAGGACGTGATCGCCCATTTGATCGGCAGCGGCATCCCGGTGATGGGCCACCTCGGACTCACGCCGCAATCCGTGCATCAGTTCGGCGGCTACCGCATCCAGGCCCGCGAACCGGAGGCGGCGGCCCAGCTTCAGGCCGAGGCGGTCCGATTGGAACAACTCGGGGCCTTCGCCCTCGTGCTCGAATGCGTGCCCGGCGCTCTCGCCGCCGCGGTCACGCGCACGCTGACCATTCCCACGATCGGCATTGGCGCGGGCGGGGAAACCTCCGGCCAGGTGCTCGTGCTCGCCGATCTGCTCGGGCTCAATCCGTCGTTTCAACCCCGGTTCGCGCGGCGCTTTCTCGCCGGGCACGAACTCGTGACCGGAGCCCTGACCGACTTCGCCACGTCCGTGAAGGCGCGCACGTTCCCGGCCGCCGCGGAGTTCATCGCATGATCACGTACTGCCCGGACCTTCCCTCGTGGCAGCGGCTTCGCGCCAGCCCTGACTGGGCGGGCCGCCGCATCGGTTTCGTCCCCACCATGGGCGCCCTCCATGCCGGTCATGCCGCGCTGCTCGCGCGCGCCCGGGCCGAGAACGATCGCGTCGTGCTCAGCATTTTCGTCAACCCCACCCAGTTCAACGATCCCGCCGATCTCGCGAAATATCCCCGCACCCTCGAGGCCGACCTCGATCTCGCGCGCCCGTTCGCCGACGCCGTGTTCGCCCCGCCCGCCGAGGCGATGTACCCGGACGGGTATCGCTATCAGGTGACGGAAAACGATCTCAGCACCCGCGGCGAAGGCCTGCACCGGCCCGGCCATTTCGAGGGTGTGCTCACCGTCGTGCTGAAGCTGTTTCAGATTGTCCGGCCGGACCGCGCCTACTTCGGCGAGAAGGACTGGCAGCAACTCCAACTCGTCCGCGGGATGGTCGATGCGTTCTTCCTGCCGCTGACGGTGGTGCCGTGCCCGACCGTGCGCGATCCCGACGGCGTCGCCCTCAGCTCGCGCAACCGGCGGCTGTCGCCCGCCGCCCGGGCACGGCTCGCGCACTTTCCCGCCCTCCTCCGCCGTGCCGCCAACGCGGCCGAGGCTGCCGCCCAACTCCGCGAGGAGGGCTTCGAGGTCGATTATGTCGACGACCGCGACCGCCATCGCATCGGCGCCATCCGCCTCGAAGGCGTGCGGTTGATCGATCATTTCCCGGTCGAGCCGGCGCCCGCTGTCGAACCGGAGCCACGCGATGCCCTCTAATCTTCTCGTCATTCTCTCGGGCTCGATCGCGGCGTACAAGGCGTGCGATGTCATCTCGCGGCTCGTGCAGCGCGGTCATCGGGTGCGCACGGTCGCAACCGCGTCGGCGCGGCAGTTCATCGGTGCGGCCACCCTCGAAGGCCTCACGGGCGAGCTGGTCGCCACCGATCTCTTCGCCGAAGGTTCGGCCCTCGATCACATCGAACTCGCGCGGTGGGCCGACCTGATTTTGCTCTGCCCCGCGACGGCCAACACGCTCAACCGCGCCGCCGCCGGCCTGGCGGACGATCTCGCCGGCGCGCTCCTGCTCGCCCGGGACCGCAACCAGCCGCTGCTGATTGCACCGGCGATGAACCCCGCGATGTGGGCCCATCCCGCGACGCAGGCCGCGGTGGAGAAGCTCCAGTCCTGGGGCGCCCGCTTCATCGACGTCGGCGCCGGCCGCACGGCCTGCGGCGAAATCGGGGCCGGCCGGCTTGCGGACCCGCCCGAAATCGTCGCCGCCGTCGAAGCCGCCCTGTCACCGACCGGTCCCCGGCTGCGCGTGCTCATCACCAGCGGCGGCACCGCGGAGCCGATCGATGGCGTCCGGGTGCTCACGAATCTCAGCACCGGCCGGACCGGCGCATTGCTGGCCGCGCACTTTGCCCAACACGGTCACCATGTCACCCTCGCCCGCGGACGTCTGGCCGAAACCGCGCCGCCCGGCGTCGCGGAGGAAGTGTTCACGACATTTTCGGATCTCGATGCGCTGCTGAACCGGCTCCTCGGCGGGACTCGCTTCGACGCCGTGATTCATGCCGCTGCGGTCGGAGATTTCTCGGTGGAGTTTGCTGACGTGCCACCGGGCGATGTTCATCCGCCGGCGAAGATCGATTCCTCCACCTCGCGACTGCTGCGGCTGCGCCCGAATCCCAAGCTTCTCGACACGCTCCGATCGCGCAGCGCGAATCACGGGATCCGCCTCGTCGCCTTCAAGCTCACCGACCACGCGTCAGCCGACGAAATCGCCACCGAAATCCAAATCCTCCGCGAGCGTGCCCGCCCCGACTTCATCGTGCACAACGACCTCGCGGACCAGCGCCCCGGGGCGGAATTTCCCGCCACGATCCACCCCGCGGACGGCCAACCCATCGCCTGCGCTTCGCGCGGCGAGCTGGCCGCCTCCCTCGAACGTCTCCTGATCCCGGCCTGAACCCCTCCCCGATCCTCCCTGCCTTCCTGTTCAAATCCAGTCTGTCGCCTGCCCGCGCCCTTTCGCGTGTAGCGCGGTTTCCCTCCGCCTCACCCTTTCCCGCTTCAACCTGTCCCTCCCCATGCTACTCTGTCTCGACGTCGGCAACACCCAGATCCACGGCGGCGTCTTCGAGGGCGACTCCCTGCGCCTCCAGTTCCGCAAGTCCACCCATCCACTCGGCACTGCCGATGAACTCGGTGTGTTCTTCGCGGCGGTGCTGCGCGAGAACGGCCTCGATCCGCGCGCCATCACCCGCACCGCGATCTGCTGCGTCGTGCCGGCGGCGCTGTTCGCGCTGCGCCAGGCGTGCATCGCTTACTGCCGCAGCGACCCGTTCATCCTGCAGGCGGGCGTGAAGACCGGGCTCAAGGTGCGCTATCGGAATCCGCACGAGGTCGGCTCCGATCGCATCGCCAACGCGATCGGGGCGCTCCAGCGTCATCCCGGCACCGACATCCTCGTGGTGGATTGCGGCACGGCCACGACCTTCGACGTCGTGACGGCGACCGGCGACTATCTCGGCGGCGCCATTCTTCCCGGCATCGGACTCTCACTCGACATCCTCGCGAGCCGCACAGCAAAGCTGCCCCGCGTCGAACTTGCCCGCCCCGCCGCCGCCTTGGGCCGTAGCACGATCGAAAGCATTCACTCGGGCGTGTATCACGGCCACGTCGGCGCCATCCGGAATCTGCTCGCGCAACTGACCACCGAGGCGTTTTCCGCCCAGCCCCCAAAGGTCATCGGCACCGGCGGCTTTGCGTGGCTCTTCGAGGAGGAGCGACTCTTCGACGAAATCGTGCCCGAACTTGTCCTCGACGGACTTCGCTACGCGGCGGCGCTGAACCGCAATCCGGACGCGGCGTAGTCGAATCGGCGGACGGGCTTCATGCTATTGTCGCCCGCTGCGTGCGCAGCGGGACAACATATCGTGCAGCGATGAAGCAGTCCCTGCCCTCACAGGGCAGGGCTACCTCGAACCCACCCGAGCTCTGATGTCATCTAATGGATTACATCCACGACTGGGACGCGATGAGGCTGGCCACGTTTGTCATCTAACACCTGAACTCCGAAGTTCAGCGGTTCGTCGTAGCCCTGTCCGTGAGGACAGGGACTTCTCGAACGCTTCGCATCATGTCGTCCCGCTGCTCACGCAGCGGGCTACGAAGGCAACTTCGGAATCCAAGTAACAGATGACAAACTTGGTTTGGGGCGGCGCGGCCGGTTCAGACGGGCGGTGCAAAAGCGAAGGGGCCGCCCGTTGCCAGGCGGCCCCCTGCCACAACACACACAATAACCAGAGGGAAAGACGCAGGCGCGGCTCAGCCGTTCAGCGGCGGTGCGGTTTTATCGCGAAGTTTACCGTCCTGTCACAAATGACGTCCGCAAACCACGCGTGCGACGGATCGATTCACGCGGCTTCACTCTAAATCCAGAAAGGTGACTTGGAACGAAACCGGGGCTCGAATCCGCTCGCCGTCCTGAAATGGCGGGTGCGACACCCGCACTCCAAGTGGAAGCTCTTTCCCATGGAGGGACGGTGCCCTCACCGTCCACGGCCGCATTCCGTCGAGCTGAACCTTCAGCGATCAGTGCTCCACGCGGTGAACCCGGTGCACTCTGTGGTTAAATCCCGGAATTTTGACCACCGAGCGCACAGAATGCACGGAGCGCCCAGCCTTCGATCGCCAAGCGCTTTGTCGTCCGCTGCGTGGGACAGCGCCGGGGGGTGTGCGGCGCGTCCGCTTAATTCCCCGGAGTCAGTTCGACGATCTGGTTGTTCCGGGCCGAATGCGTGGCGGCGAGGCTGATCTTCAGAGCGGCGATGCCGTCCTCGATCGTGATCGCGGGCGGCCGTCCGGCGCGGAGATTTTCCGCGAAATTCCGGAGCTGCGCCACGAACGCGTTTTCGAACCGCTCGGAGAAACTCGGGACGGTGTCGTGGGTCACGGTGTCCTTGGTCAGCAGCAGAATCGGCGTTTCGCGATCGTAGCCGACCCGGATTGTTCCCTCGGTGCCGGCGATCTCCGCATAGATCGCGTAACCGTGCACCGCCTTGCGACCGAGACTCACCATCCCGATCGCCCCGCTCTGGAAACGGAGATTGGCCAGCGCGCTGTCCCAATCCCCGATCGCTTTCATCTCGGGATACGCGAGGACACCAGCCGTGCTGTAGACGCTCGCCACGTCGCCCATGAACCAGCGCGCCAGATCGAAATCGTGGATACCCATGTCGACGAAGAGGCCGCCGCTGTTTTCCGGACGCAGGTAATCGAGCGGCGGGCGCACCTGATCCTTCGACGTCGCCGTGAACACGCAGGGCTGGCCGATCGCGCCGGCGAGAATCTTCTGCCTGGCCGCGGCATACCCGGAGTCGAAGCGACGCATGAAACCGAGTTGGAAAAACACCCCGTGCCGCGCGACGGCCGCCTGCATCACCCGCGCCTCCTCGAGCGTCACCGCCGGCGGCTTCTCACAGAAGATCGCCTTTCCGGCCGCCGCCGCCGCGACCACGACTTCACGATGCCGCAGGGTCGGCGTGACGACCACGACCGCGTCCACGTTCGGATCGTTCACCAGATCCTGGTAATCGGCCCACGCCTTGGCTGAACCCAACTCGGCGCTGGCCGCCGTGAGGGAATCCGCGCGCAGATCGGAAATCGCGGTGAGCACGAGGCCAGGAACGCGCCCCGAGAGGAATCGCGCATAGTCCATGCCCATGCGACCGAGGCCCACGAGGCCAACGTTGATTTTGGATTTTCCGTGCAGCGTGCTCATCGGCGGTGACGATGTGCGATTACGAACTCACCTCGCCACGAAAAACCACCGGCCGGTGCGGAGGTTGAACGACTCATTTTCACTGAGCTGACACTAATCCGGGCAGCCAGCATTGATTAGTGTCCTATCAGTGCGAATCAGTGGTTCCCTCCGTCACGCGCGCTGCAGCACCGGCCGGCCTGACTCGACAATGAACGAGGCCCGGGTTTGCAACGGAGCACCCCGGCGCCGGACATACGGCACCGTCCGAAAATCCGACCGCCACGCCTTGGGCGTGACCTCGCAACTCACGTAGCCGCGCTCGCGATTGTGAAATTTCACAAACGGATTCTCGGACATCAGCGCGTCATGCGTCGGGGACCGCTCCGTGCCGTCGCCGCCGGACGTGATCGAGGTGCCGACGAACTCCGTCGCGACACTCGGCGCATCCGGCCGATCGAAGTCCGTGGGAAGTTCGTTGGCCCAGTTGGTGTGAACGTCACCGGTCAGCACGAGCGGATTAGCAATCTTGCGATCGCGGAGGTGCCGCAACAGGAGCCGGCGCTCGTGTTCATAGCCCGCCCATTTGTCCATGCTCACGCCCACCTCCGGTCCGGCCACGAGGTCCGGCCGCGCGACCATGACCTGCTGGGCGATCACGTTCCACGCAGTCGTCGAGGCGGCGAGTCCGTCGAAGAGCCAGTGGCGCTGGCGCTCGCCCATGATCGTGCCTTTCGGATCGAGCAGAGCCGGCCCCGGCGGCTTGGTGCCGCCGCCCAGCGGCTGATCCGTGCGATACTGCCGCGTGTCCAGCACGTGGAACGCCGCGAGCCCGCCGTAATGCAGTCGCCGATAAAGCAACATGTCGGGCCCGCTCGGGAGCGCGCTCCGCCGGAGCGGCATGTGCTCGAAGTACGCCTGATAGCCGGCCGCCCGGCGCCGGAGAAAATCCGCCGTCGTCACTTGATCGGGAAACTCGGGAATCGCATTCGCGTAGTCGTTCGCCACCTCGTGGTCGTCCCACGTCACAATCCACGGCGCCATCGCGTGCGCCGCCTGCAGCGCCGGATCGCTTTTGTAGACCGCATACCGGGCGCGATAGTCGTCGACCGTGAAAATCTCCGGCGTCCCATGCGGTCGCACCGCCTGCGCGTCGTCGCCCTTCTCGTAGATGTAGTCGCCGAGGTGCACGACCAGATCGAGGTCCTCGCGCGCGAGATGCTCGTAGGCGGTGAAGTAACCCATCTCGTACTTCTGGCAGGACACGAAAGCGAAGCGCAGGCGCTCGGCGATCACTCCCGCCGCCGGCATCGTCCGCGTGCGTCCCTTCGGACTGATTTCACCCGCCGCCTTGAACTGGTACCAATACCAGCGGCCCGGCTGGAGCCCGTTCACCTCCACATGCACCGAGTGAGCCCACGCCGGATTGGCGATCGCCGTTCCCTGCTGGACGACCCGGTTCATCGCCTCGTCCTCCGCCACCTGCCAGCCGACCTCGACGGGCTCGGGGGACATGCCACCACCCGGTTCGAGCGGGCGCGGCGCGAGCCGGGTCCACAGCACCACTCCATCCGGCGCCGGATCGCCCGACGCGATCCCAAGGGTGAACGGATAGGCGGGCAGCGCCCGGGCCGCGGTGACGGCCCCCGCGACGCGGTTCGAAAGGAAAGCCGCGGCGGCAAAGGAGGCGCTGCCGCGGAGGAAAGTCCGGCGCGTCAGGGGCTGACCGAGGCCGGAGATCGGAAACAAGGGGATGTGGGACATGGAGGAGCGGAGTCAGGGATTTCCACTCGAAGGGAACTCGAGCGGCCGGGGGTGGCAGGAAGGTAATTGGGACGGGGCCGGGTCATCAGGCAATCTCCCGCACGACGTGAATTCGCCCGTCGCGCCTCAGTTTTTCAGCGCGATCTTCTCCGCCCGGAAGTCGGGATGCAGCGCCCGGGCGGTCGCGAACTCACGGGCGGCCGCGGCGCGATCGCCCTCCTGCTCATGAATGTTGCCGAGCCGGTAATGCACACTGGCGAGGGTCGGCTGGCCGTCGCCGACCGGGGGACGAAGGTCGAGGCAGCGCTGCAGCGCCGCTCGTCCGCGCGCCAGCTGCTCGCCACTCAGCGCGGCACAGCGACCCACATGATAAAGCGCCAGAAAATCATCCGGGGCCCGGCGCAGAACTTCGTCGAACAGGGCGAAGGCGTCGGCCGCCCGGCTCTCCGACAGGAGAAGCGTCGCCTGCGCGATGCGGCCGCTCATCGGGTCCAGCCGGCCAATCTCCGCAGCTTCCGCGTGGGCTTTGCCGAGACCGCCGCCGGCCAGGCGCGGCGCCAGTTGATAGTACGCCATTCGACTCCAGCGATACGCCGGGTTGTCGGGCTCGAGGTCGACCGCCCGATCGTAGGCGGCTTTGCACCGGCGGGCCCACTCGAACTTCGAGAGGAGCGGGGCATTCCTGGCGGCGAGGGCGTAGGCGTCGCCGAGCGCATTGTACAGGCGCGCTTCCGCCGGCGACGCGGCCACCGCGGACTCCAGATGACTCCGCGCCGCCGGCTCGTCATCAAACCAGAGGGCCAGCCGGCCGAGGTAAAAGTGGATCGCCGGATCGCCCGGCCGGTCGCCCGCGATCCGCGCAAAAGCCTCGCGCGCGGCCGAGTAGCAACGGGATTCATAGAGGGCGACCGCGGCTGACCAATCGTCCGGCGGGCTAGCCCGGCCGAGGGAAGTCCCCAGCGCCAGCAACAGCGGCATCCATCTCCACGTCCGTGACCGCAGCATGCGGCCGGCCCTCGCCCACTCACGGTGAGGGCGGCGGCCGATCACGATTCGCCCCTGGGTTCGCATGGATTCAAGGGCCGGCCTGCCGCCGCAGCACGTGAATCCGCGCCTCGTGGGTGAACTCGGCACCCGCGGGGGGAATAAAGGCCGCCAGCTCCGCGCGGAGCCAGGCGCGCGCCGCCGCCGGGGACTCCTGGCCGCCGTCGACCACCCGGATCACGCGACTGTGCGTCATCAGGTTGTCGACGTATTCATCCAGGCTGTACCGACGGGTGTGCGGCATGGTCTCCACCCGCACCTCGCGGAAGCCGAAGTCCTCCGCCTTTTCCGCCGTGAGCGGCTCCTGGTTTTTCGCCACCTTGGGATATCGCTCCCGCAGCACCTCACGACGCCAGCGATCGAGATCCGGCCGGTCCGGGAGGCGGCCCATCGACCCGACCTTGTACAACACAAGCCAGCCGGACGGCCGCAGGACGCGCGCCGCCTCGGAGAGGAAGCGATCGTGATCGAACCAGTGATAGGCGGAACTCACCGTCACGAGGTCGAAGTCCGCCGAGCGGCACGGCAGATCCTCGGCATAGCCCTTGCGAAATTCGATCCGCGGTTCCGGCGGCACCTGGGCGAGCATCTCCGACGAGGAGTCGATGCCCACGATGGCCCGGGCATAGGGCAGAAGCGCCACCGTCGAGTGGCCGGTGCCACAGCCGACGTCCAGGGCGCGGGCCACCGGCAACTGCGCCGCAAGCACGTGCTGGAGCAACTCCAGCACCTGATCGTGTCCGCCGGGCCGGCTGCGGGCGTAACGGCGCGCGGCGTCCGGCGTGGTGAAGTAGTTGACCACTGGAGCCGCCGCCGCGTTCAGGACCGCGTTCCCCTGCGAATCGTTTGTCATCGGCTTGATTGAGGCGGGCGGCGGAGCGCGGCCGCAAACCGCGAGGGTTACATTCCCGTCAACTCCTCCGTGGATTCCGAAGTTAAGCGGTTCGTCGTGGCCCTGTCCGTGAGGACAGGGAATTCCCGAACGCTTCACTTGAAGTCGTCCCGCTGCTCACGCAGCGGGCTACAACGCCAACTTCGGAATTCAATTCCTCCCCGTCGGTGACAATCTCGTGACGGATTTGGTATCGGCTCGTCTCACCCGGAGCGCACCTCGAATTTCGCCGCTTCCATGTCCGCCTCCCGCGCCAAGCGCAGCACCCTGACTTCCTCCGCCGTGCCGAAGCCGGCGCGCTCGATCTATGGGAATCGCGAACAAAGCTGGCTCGCGTTCAATCGCCGCGTGCTGGACCAGGCCCTCAACCCCGGCAATCCGCTGCTCGAGCGGGTGAAGTTCCTCGCCATCGTCAGCTCGAATCTGGACGAGTTCTTCGAGATCCGCGTCGCCGGCCTGGTGCAGCAGGCTGACTCGGCCACGGCGGTCGCCGGGATCGACGGCACGACGCCGCGCGAACAGCTGCGGACAGTCGGACGCGAGGTCGCGGCGATGGTGCGCGAACAGTACCGCTGCTGGCAGTACGACTTGATCCCGCGGCTCGCGACCGCGGGCATCGCGATCCAAGGCGCGGCGGAGCTCGATGCGCCCGGACGCGACTACGTCCGCCAATACTTCGATCAACAGGTGCTGCCCGTGCTCACGCCACTCGCCGTCGATCAGGCGCATCCGTTTCCGCAGCTCGCGCACAAATCGCTCAACGTGCTCGTGTCCGTCGCGAGTCCCGCGGAGGGCACCGCGGAATCCGTGATGGTTCTCGTCCCGGTGCCGCGCAGCCTCCCGCGGATCGTGCCGCTCCCGCCTTCGGCTGACGGCCGGCAGGGCTACATTTTTCTCAGCGAGATTATCAAGCTGTGCGCGGCGGCCCTGCTCCCCGGCTACACGGTGCGCGGCGCGCACGCCTTCCGGGTCACGCGCAACAGCGACCTGTACATCGACGAAGAGGAGGCCGAGAACCTCCTGAAGCGCATCGAGCAGGAACTGCGCAACCTGCGCCGCGGCGCCGCGGTCCGGCTCGAGATCGACGACGGGGTCGATCCCGAGCTCCTCGCCACCCTGTGCCGGCATCTCGATCTGGACCCCGTCTACGCGTATCGCATCCAGGGGGCGTTGAACCTCACGCGGCTGATGAGCCTCTATGACATGATCGACCGGCCGGACCTGAAGTATCCGCCGTTCACCCCGGCTGAATGCCCGGCGCTCGTCCGGCAGCCGGAAATTTTCGCGGCGCTCCGCGAGGGCGACATCCTCCTGCATCACCCGTACGATTCGTTCGCCCCGGTCGTCCAGTTCGTCGACGAGGCCGCCCGCGATCCGGATGTCCTCGCGATCAAGCAGACTCTCTATCGGACGAGCGGCGACTCGCCGATCGTGCGGGCGCTGATTCAGGCGTCGATGGCGGGAAAGCAGGTCACGGCGCTCGTCGAGCTCATGGCCCGCTTCGACGAGGCCAACAACATCAAGTGGGCCCGCGAACTCGAGGAGTCCGGGGTCCACGTGGTGTACGGCGTCGTCGGCCAGAAGACGCACTGCAAATGCTGCCTCGTGGTCCGCCGCGAAGGCGCCGAACTTCGCCGCTACGTGCACCTCGGCACCGGCAACTACAACCCACGGACCGCGCGGCTCTACACCGATGTCAGCCTGCTCACCTGCCGCCCGCAGGTGGCGGCCGAGATTGCCCAGTTGTTCAACGTGCTCACCGGGCTCGGCCGGACCCCGCAGTTCGACCGGCTGCTGGTGGCACCGTTCAACCTGCACCGCCGCACCCAGGAGTTGATCGCGGCCGAGGCCGCGCACGCCAGTGCCGGACGACCCGCGCGCATCATCGCGAAGATGAACAAACTGGTCGACCCGGAGACGATCGACAACCTCTACGCCGCCTCGGCTGCGGGAGTCCAAATCGACCTGATCGTCCGCGCCACCTGCTGCCTGCGCGCGGGTGTCCCCGGCCTGAGCGAAAACATCCGGCTGCGCAGCATCGTCGGCCGGTTCCTCGAGCACGCCCGCATCTTTCACTTCGGCAATGGCGGTCAGCCGCTCGTCTACTGCGGGAGCGCCGACTGGATGCCGCGCAACTTCTTCCGCCGGATCGAGACACTGTTCCCGATCGAGGACCCGGCCCTGCAGCAGCACCTGCTGCAGGACATCCTCCGGAACGAACTGGAGGACACCGAGGACGCCCGGGTGCTGCAGCCCGACGGCTCGTATGCCGCCGTGCCCGTGCTCCCGCCCGCCGCGCCTTTCTCCGCCCAGCGGTACTTCATGGCCGAGGCGACGCTGCGGAACGCGGCTCCGCCCGCCCCCCGTCCGACGGCCCGATGAAGGAACGGACCATAGTCATCGGCGACATCCATGGATGCGCGGCCGAGTTCGAGGAGTTGCTGCAGAAGATTCAGCCCGGGCGTCGCGACCGTGTCGTCCTGCTCGGCGACTTGGTCAACCGCGGCCCCGAGAGCGGGCGCGTGCTGGACCTCGCCCGGGAACATGCGGACCTCGCCCTGCTCGGCAACCATGAGCTGCGCCTGCTGAACTATCGCCGCACCGGCGACCCGACCCACCTCAAAAAGTCCGACTACGAGACGTTGAAACAACTCCGCGCCAAGGACTGGGCCTATCTCGAGGCGATGCGGCTGACGTATGGCGTGCCCGGCCAGGCGACCGTCCTCGTGCATGGCGGATTTCTGCCGGGCCGTCCGTGGCGCGGTCAGGCCTCGCGCATCGTGACCCGCATCCAGGTGGTCGGACCCGACGGCCAGCCGCACAAGCGTTCCGAATTTCCGGCAGCGCCGCACTGGTCCCAGCTCTGGGTCGGACCACCTTTTGTGATCTACGGACACACTCCCCGCCCCGAACCGGCGCGGGAACGCTGGTCGCTTGGCATCGACACCGGCTGCGTGCACGGCGGCTACCTGACGGCCTGTATCCTGCCCGGACGGACGCTCGTGCAGGTCCGCGCCCGGGAAAAATATTTCGAAACCTGAAGGTCATGCGCGCCTGAGCCCGGCCGGGCCGTCCGTGATTCGAGGGCGTCGCGGAGCGCGCGCTCCGCGCGGCTAGGAGATCGGAGGCGCGAACTTCGTCTCGTGGCGGCGAGCGTGAGCGAGTGGCGGTTTGGGTGTGCGGCGATCGGATGGAACACAGAGGGCGCAGAGGTGAAGGGAGGACGCAGAGGGGCACTCTCGGTGGTTAAGTCCGGAGATTTTTGTACCCCGGAGTGCACAGAATACACCGGGTTCGAATCCTGATTCAGGGCGCGCACGAGGCGCGCCCCTACGAAAGGTGTCGTCGGGGCGGAGCTCGTCCACGGCTGAGAGCATGAGCACGAATACGATCACGAGCACGAGAGCCTGAACATGGAGGGCGTGCCCCCTCACCCGCCGAAATGTTTCATCGTTCTCCCCCGGCCGGTGGGGGCACCGGCCCTCCAAGGGTTACGGTGGCTCCGCCGCGTGGCCGATCGGACTCTTGCTCGTAATCGCACTCGTGCTCGCCGCCTGTCAGCCGACGAGACGGGCGCTCACGAGACGCGCCCCTACGAAAGGCGTCGTCGGGGCGGGGCTCGTCCACGCCCGGATGGCTGCGGCCCTTCCTAGTCCGCGCTAGGACGCTTGATCCGAGGTCGTCGCCGCGGAGCCGCTCGCGGCGGGCGCGGCTGTCGGGTCCGTCTCGAACGCGACAGAGGAATCCGCCGTCACCACCGGGGGCACGATCGCCGCGTCCGGACGAGACTTCGGCGGGTTCGTCCCGACCGGTTTCGTCGCCCGGGATTTCCGCACCGCCGGTGGGGATTTCTTCGTCGGACGCGACGCGGACTTTGCCGGCTTCGGCGCCGAGGCGGACGCGAGCGTGGCCTCCAATTTCTTCTTGAGCGCCTTGAGTTCCTTCCGGGCCTCCTTGGCGATGCGTTTCGCCTGCCGGTACGCCTTGCGGCTGCGCTTGTACTCGGTCCGGGCGACCTTCGCGTTGCCGGCCGCGGTTTTCGCCCAGCGCTGGGCCAGGCCGAGGTCGAGTCGCAGTTCCCTCGCCGTCGGGGCGGCGTGATGCTTGTTCCGGGACGTGGTCATGGGGTATTGGGGCTGAACGGCGCCAGGCATTGGCGCCCCCGGACATCCCAAAGCCACTTCCTTCCCGCGGGCAACCCGGGGATTGTTACAATTCGAGTCCCGTGAACACTTCGCGCTCGGCCTGGATCCACGCCATCCACTCCAGTCCCGGCGCGGAGGCCGACTCCCGCGCCACCTCATCCGCGCGTCGCGCCACCCGCAGTTGCAGTTGGAGGAGCGGATCCGATCCGACGTCGGCCGGCACTTCGACCGACGGCATCCGCCGGGCGGCGGAAAGGGAGAGCATGGTCATCACGAGGGAAAGCGGGTTCGAAAGTTGGACAGCGAAGTGTCTCAAGAAGGTGCCGGCCCGGAGGCGACTGACAAGGGGTCGGGCGTGACAATTCGCCAACGTCACCGTGTCGTTCGCGCGTCGGCGTCGACCTACTTTGCCACCAACTCCTCGGGCGAGTCTTCGGGCACTTCCCGCGCCATCGGGTACTGCTGCACAAACTGCGTAAACTCGATCAGCTCGTACCGGCCGTCCCAGTGTTCCACCACCGCGGTCATCGATTCGACCCAGTCGCCGCTGTTCAGATAATGAATATCGCCAATGCGCTTGTCGGCCGCGGTATGAATATGCCCGCACATCACGCCAATGCAGCCCCGCTCCCGGGCGAGCCGCGCGATGTGTTCCTCGAAGTTCGAGACGTGGTTCACGGCCTTCTTCACCCGGGCCTTGATCGCGCGGCTGAGCGACCAGTACTTCAGGCCGCGCCAGCTCCGCCATACATTATAGAGCCGGTTGATGCCCAGCAGCGCGCGGTAGCCCCAGTCGCCAAGGTGCGCGAGGAAGACGAAATTCTTGGTCACGACGTCGAAGACATCGCCATGCAGAACGAGGTAGCGTCCCGCCGGGCCCTCGTGGACGTGGTCCTCGACGATGCGCAGGTTCTCGAAGTCGAGCGGAAGAAAGGAAGCCAGGACATCGTCGTGGTTGCCGCGCAGGTACACGACCTCGGTGTCCTTCTTCTCCATCATCTTCAGGACAATTCGCACGAAGCGCGTGTGTGGCTTCTGCCACTGCCCGCTGCGGGTGAGCTGCCAGCCGTCGATGATGTCGCCGTTGAGGATCAACTTGGCGCAGCGGACGTGACGGAGAAAGTGATTCACTTCGTTCACCTTCGAGTCCGACGTACCCAGGTGGACGTCGGAGATGATCACCGTTCGGACGTGCAGTTTCATGTGAGTTGAAGTTCGGGAGAAGGCAGGGCGGCCACGGCCGCACAACGGGCGGGAACGACGAGACGCAGGCTGCGGGGCCGCACCTCGATGACGACCATCGCATCCGTCTCGTGGGTCTCGCCGTCAGTGTGGATCAACCCGGGGGCCCGGCGGGAGATCTGGAAGCGCGGGCCGCGCAGCCGTCGCACCTTCGCGCTGCGATCAAAGCCGCCAAGAAAAAGTCGCAGGGCGAGGCCGCACGCTCCCGGCAGACCGACCGGGCGCACGGCCACCAGGTCAAGGCTGCCATCGTCGACCCGCGCACCGGGGGCGATGCGCGCATTGTTGCCGTACTGGTCGGAGTTCGCGACGGCGACCAGCAAGGCGTCCATCGTCTCGTGGGTCGCCCCGTTGGTGATCGTGTACGTTTCGCCCCGCAGCGAGCGGAGGGCGCCGAATGCCACGCGGGCATACGCCGGCAGCCCGCGGCGGGTCAGCCGGTTGAAGCGGTGGCTGACCTCGGCATCGAGCCCGAGGCCCATCGCATTGAAGAAGGGGTGCCCGTTCGCGACGCCGGTGTCGATCGCCGCAATCCGCCCCTCGCCACCCGCGGCGAGGTGCAGCGCCGCGGTCGTGGCGAGAGGGAGTCCGAGATGCAGGGCGAGTCCGTTGCCCGAGCCGCACGGCACGAGGGCGAGTGCCGCCCGGGTTCCCACCAGCGCCTGCGCGACCTCGTTCATTGTGCCATCGCCACCGACGGCCACGACGATCCCGCATTCCTGCCGCACCGCCTCCTCCGCCAGGACCGTCGCGTGCCCCGGCCCTTCCGTGATCGCGACGTCGGCGTCGAGGCCGCGCAAGGCGATGAAATCCCGGATCGACCCGGCGAGCCACGTGCGCCGACGGTTCCGGCCGGAATTGGGATTAAAAATGAAGCGCGTCTTCACCCGCGGGCTCCCGTCGGTGAGACCGTCGCGGGCACCAGGTCGGGCAGCGCGGCCGGCCCGGCCTTCGTCACGCCGGCGACCGTGGACCCGGAATGGCGAAGCAGGAATCCGGCAATCTCCGCCGCCGCTTCCGGCCGGTGCAAAACGGCAATCGCCTGCCGCCACTCGCGCCAGACCGCGCCATCGTTGGCAAACGCCCCGCGCAAGGCGGCCAGCACCGCGGCCGGCGTCTCGGCCAGGGCGCCGATGCCATGGCGGCGCAGCAGCTCATAGTTGCCCTCCTCCTGCCCCGGCACGATCTGGTTCACGATCATCGGACAACGGGCCGCCAGCGCCTCCTGCGTCGTGGCGCCTCCCGCCTTCGTCACGACCACATGATGCGTGAGCAGCAGTTGGGGAATTTGATCCGTCCAGCCAAGGATGCGGGTCGGCGGCCGGCGGCGGAGCGCGAGCCGCATGAGCTCGGCCTCAAGCGCGGAGTTTCTTCCCACGGTGCAGGTCACCTCCCAGTCGGTGTCAGTCAGGATGCGACGCGCGATCTCCGCGGCGGCCGGAGTGCCCGAGTTCACGATGCACAGCACGCGCGGCGGACATCCGGCCGAAATTGCCCCGGGCGTCACGCCCGCCCCGTGATCCGCGAAATGCGAGGTCACGGGAAAGCCGAGCACGTGAATCTTCTCCGCCGGCACCTTCGCCGCGATCATCACCTCGCCGCTTTCGGGATTGGGCACGAACCAGCCGGCCGCGCCCGCACGCCACCAGAGCGAGTTGATGCTGATCGAGTCGGTGACGACATTGTAGTGCGGAGGAAGCCGGTGGCCGGCCGCAGCGAGCTGCCGGAGGAGAAAGGCGTACACCGGATAGGTGCTGCAGATGATCCGCGGTCGCTCCCGGTCGATCACGTCCAGCAGGACCCGGCGTTCGCGGGCGAGCAGAGCCATCACGCGATCAGCGGAGGGCGAGCAATCCAGCCAGCGGTAGACCGCGCTCCACAGCCCGGGCGCCCGGGTTATCAGGGCGACATAGGTCGAGCGCGCGACGGCATTGAGTCGGGGCGAGGCGAGGGCAAACGCATCCACGATGCGGGCGGTGCCGGGACCCTCGCGGGCGTCGCAGGCGGCCGCCAGCGCGCGCGCGGCGGCATTGTGGCCCTCGCCGAATCCCGCGGTGAGAATCAGGATGCGGGCACTCACGCCAGGACCGGTTCCGGGCAGGAACTCGGCGCACCTGCGACCTGGAGGAGATCGGCCTCGAACCGGGCGATGATTTGGTCCCACGACTGGTGCTCCGTCGCCGCGCGGGCGGCCGGCCGGATCTGCGCGCGCAGCAGCGGGTCGGTGGCGAGATAGACCGCCGTGTCGATCAGCGTCTCGGGCTGTTCGCAGTCCGCCACCAGGCCGTTCGCCCCATGACGGATGAACTGGCGCGCGGCGGCGTAGTTGAAACCCGTGACCGCCAACCCGCTGGCCATGGCCTCGGTCAGGACGTTGCCGAAAGTCTCCGTGAGGCTGGCATGAACGTAGATGTCCGCCGAGGCATAGTGGCGGGCCAGATCGGCCCGGGAAATGAAGCCCGTGAAGATCCAGCCCGGATGCTCGCGCTGCAGCCGGACGCGCAGGGGTCCGTCGCCCACAAGCACGAACCGGCAGCGCGGATTCGCCTGCTGCATGGCGGCGTAGGTGCGGGCGAGCAGCCCGTAGTTTTTCTCGGCCGCCATCCGTCCGGCATGAATCACCACCGGATCGTCGGGCCCGGCGCCCCACTTCGCCCTCAGCTCCTCGGCCCGCCGGACGGGATGAAACTGCCAGGTGTCGATCCCGCGGGAAAGCAGGGCCACGTCCCGAAAGCCGAGGGCGGTCAGCTCCTCGCACAACTCCGGGGTCGGGGCGAAGGTCCGCCGCGTGCGATTGTGCACGTGGCGCAGCCAGGCGAGCACCGGCCGGTGCGCCAGTCCGAAACCGTAATGCCGGGTGTAGGCGTGGAAGTTGGTGTGAAAGCTCGAGGTCACCGGCACTCCGAGCGCGCGCGCCGCGGTCACCGCCGAGGCGCCGAGCGGCCCCTCGGTCGCCACGTGCACCAAGTCCGGACGGTCCTCGCTCCACCAGCGCCGGAGCCGCCCCGCCGCCGGAAAGCCCAGGCGCAATTGCGGGTAGCGCGGAATCGGGATGCCCGGCATCGGCACCTCGGTGAATTCGGGATGCGTTTCTCCCGCCGGCAGATCGTCACGGCGCGGCCGATACACCGTCACCTGATGCCCGCGGCTGCCGAGCTGGCGCACGATCACGCCAAACGTCATGGCCACGCCGTTGATTTCCGGCGGAAAGGTTTCGGTGACGAGGGCGATTTTCACGGGACGGTGCGAAAGACCGCCCACAGAAGAACATGAGCGGGTGCCGATCACGTGGCGCTCACGTTACAATCGGGCGAAGAACCGCAGGCCCTACGCTCATCCCGCTGCCCGCTTCGTTCCGCACTTCGAGCCGCATTTCGCAGGGGCGCGCCTCGTGCGCGCGCCTGCTGTCTTGCCGATTCTTCGTGGCCCTGTCCGTGAGGACAGGGACTTCTCGATCGCTTCGCTTAATGTTGTCCCGCTGCTCACGCCGCGGGCTACGAGGCCAACTTCGGAATCCAAGCAGTCTGCGACAACGTACTCGCCCACTCGCTCACCAGACTGTGTGAATACCCTGTCATTCTGAGCGCAGCGAAGTTACCGAGCGCAGCGACAGGCTTGGTCATCCACACAGGCACTTACCTCGAGAGCATGGATTCTTCGCTGCGCTCAGAATGACAGCGGCTGAATCGGTTGGAGTTCGATTCCTGAATTCCTAGCTTCAGGCTCAAATCACTCCGATTGCAGAAGAGCACTGTCCATTCCCTCCGTCGAAGGAACTCGGCGGTTGAGGGCACCCGCCCTCCAGGGCAGGAGGGACGGCAGGGAAAACAAGGCCGCGCTATTTTGCCGCCGCGGGCAGCGTGATGATGAACTCCGTGCCGGCGCCGGGCGCGCTCTCGACGCGGACTTCGCCGTCATGGGCCTGCACCACGTTCTTGACGATCGCGAGGCCGAGGCCGGTGCCGCCCTGCTCGCGCGACCGCGCCTTGTCGACCCGGTAGAAGCGTTCAAAAATCCGCGCGAGCGCCTCGGGCGGGATGCCGGGCCCGTCGTCGCGGACGGAGAATTCGGCCCCGCCGGACGGCAGCAAGCGGCCGGCTACGACCACACGGCCATCGATACGACCGTACTTGATCGCATTGTCGATCAGGTTGGTCAGCACCTGGTGCAGCCGCTCGGGATCACCGCGCACGACGACCTCCGCCGGCATCTGGTTTTCGAGGGTGACGTTCCGGGAGCGGGCCGCCAGAGCCGCATCCTGCAGCGCCTCCTGGGCCGCGGGCCGCAGAGCCACCGGCTGGAATTTCAACTCGACGCGCCCCGAATCGAGCCGCGCGAGCAGCAAGAGATCGTCGATCAGCAGGTTCAGCCGGGTCGCATGCTTGTCGATGATCTCAAGGAAGCGGGTAGTGATTGCAGGATCGTTACGTCCGCCGTCGATCAGGGTTTCCGCCGCGCTCTTGATCAGCGAGAGGGGCGTCCGCAGCTCATGGCTGACGTTTGCGACGAAGTCCTGGCGCATGGCCTCGAGTTCCCGCAGCCGCGTCACCTCGTGAAAGACGAGCACCGCACCCGTGGTGGCGCCATTGGGATCGCGCAGCGCGACCGCGCTCACCTGCAGGATTCGCGGCTTGGTGCCCTCGAGCCGCACCTCGTGTTCGATCGCAGTCGTCCCGGCCGCCGCCCGCGCGGCCAGTGCCGCGACCTCATGGTTGCGGATCGCCTGGAGCAGCGTGCCGCCGATCATCATGCGGGAGAAGCTGAACATGGCTTCGGCCGCGCGGTTCGCGCGCGCAATCCGGCCGCGCCCGTCGAGCACCACGAGTCCCTCGATCATGCCATCGAGCATCGCCTCCATGCGGGACGTTTGCTCATGCAGGGCCGTGGCGTGGCGCGCGCGTTCCTCCGCCAGTTCACGCTCATGGCGTGATTGCGCCGCCTCCAGGCGGCTGTGCAACCACCAGGCCAGGCCCAGGGCCGCGACTAAAAGCAGGAAAAGAATGGCACCGCCGGCGGTCATGGCTGATTCAGCGACTCAAGGAGGAGGGTCTGAGCTTGGCGAGACACGATGCAGGCCGGACCAGGCCCGGCTCCCCACCTTCAGTCCTCCGCCTTGAAACGGTAGCCCACGCCACGGATCGTCTCCAGATAGTCGGCCGCCTGGCCAATCTTCTCGCGCAGCCGGCGCATGTGCGTGTCGACGGTGCGGCTGTCGATCGGGTTGTCGTAACCCCAGACATCCTGGAGCAGCCGATCGCGCGTCTGCACCCGGCCGCGCCGCCGCGCCAGCAGTTCGAGGAGCTTGAATTCCGTGGCCGTGAGCGACACCACTGTGCCCGCCACGTTCACCTGATGCTTGGGCACGTCGATCTCGAGCAGCGGAAAGCGCAGGTGCGCCACGGGCTCCTCGGAGGCCTTCACGCGCCCGAGCAGCTTCTTGATTCGCAGGACGAGTTCGCGCGGACTGAAGGGCTTCGTGACGTAGTCGTCGGCGCCCAGCTCGAGCCCAATCACGCGGTCCATTTCGGTCGCGCGGGCGGTGAGCATGATAATCGGAATCCCGGAGGTGCCGGGATCCTGCCGCAAAATCTTGCAGACCTCGAGTCCGTCGACCTCGGGCAGCATCAGATCCAGCACGATCAGCGCCGGCCGCTCGTCGCGGGCGAGGGTGATGGCCCGGGCGCCGTCCTTGGCGAGCAGGGGCGCGTAGCCCGCCTCCTTCAGCTTGAAGGCCAGGATTTCGAGCGCGTCCGGCTCATCGTCGACGACGAGAATTTTCTGCTTCATTCCGACTTGGTTCCGGCGTGCCGGATGTCCTTCGCCTCGTAGAGGTACACGACCTCCTCGGCGATGTTCGTGGCATGGTCCGCGATGCGCTCGAGGCTCTTGGAGATGACCATCAAGTGCAGGCAGCGCGTGATCGTCGTGGGCCGTTCGACCATGTAGCTCGAGAGCTCGCGGTGCAGCTGACGGTTCAGATTGTCGACATCCGTGTCGCGCGGCACGACGGCACGGGCCTTGTCCGTCTCCCGGTTGATAAAGGCGGAAATTGCGTCGCGCAGCATTTCGAGCGACATCGTCGCCATCCGCGGCAGGTCGACGTACGGCTTGAGCTGCGGCTCGGCCCCGAGGTCGATGGCCCGGCGGGCAATGGTCACCGCCTCGTCCCCCACCCGCTCGAGATTCTGGGAAATCTTCATCGCCACGGTCGTGAGCCGGAGATCGGTCGCGAGCGGCGCCTTGGTCAGGATGTGAATCGCGGCCTCGTCGATCTCGATTTCATAGCGGTCGAGGATGTTGTCGTCCTCCTGCACCTGCCGCGCGAGGGCATCGTCCCGCTCGACGAGCGCCCGCATGGCGCGGGCGACCGCGGACTCGGCGTGGCTGGCCATGGCGAGCAGACTTTCCTTCAGGCGGCTGATTTCTTCGGCGGAGTGTGACATCGGACGGAAGTTGAGAGGTGCGATCCAGTTGAGAGCTGAGAGTTGAGTGTTGAGGGCGGAGGCTAGAATTCAGGAGGACTGGTTTGAAAACTCGGCACTCGGAATTCGGCACTCGGCAATGAGATCAGCCAAAGCGGCCGGAGACGTAGGCCTCGGTCTGCGGGTTCGCGGGGCGGGTGAAGATGTCTCCGGTATCGGCGTACTCGATGAGTTTTCCGAGATAGAAGAACGCCGTGCGATCCGAGACGCGGGCGGCCTGCTGCATGTTGTGGGTCACGATCACGATCGTGAACTGCTCGCGGAGGGTGACGATCAACTCCTCGATCTTCGCGGTGGCGATGGGATCGAGGGCGGAGCACGGCTCGTCCATCAGGATCACCTCGGGCTCCACCGCGATGGCGCGGGCGATGCAAAGTCGCTGCTGCTGGCCACCGGAGAGTCCGAGGGCGCTGTCGTGGAGGCGATCCTTGGCCTCGTCCCAGAGCGCCGCCCGCTGCAATGACCGCTCAACGACCTCGTCGAGCTGGCTCTTGCTGGTGACACCCGCGATGCGGAGGCCGTAAGCCACGTTCTCGTAGATGGACTTGGGAAAGGGATTCGACTTCTGGAACACCATGCCCACCCGCTTGCGCAGTTCGATCACATCGACGGCGGGGGCGAAGATATCCTGACCGCCGAGCAGCACCCGGCCGTCGAGCCGGACGCCGTCCACCAGATCGTTCATCCGGTTGAAGCACCGGAGCAGGGTCGACTTGCCACAGCCGGAGGGCCCGATGAAGGCGGTGACCTTCCGCTCGATGATGTCGAGGGAGACATCGAAGAGCGCCTGCTTCGTGCCATAGGAGAGGTTCAGGCGATCGACGCGCAGGGTGATGGGCGCGGCCGCGCCCGCGGTGGGACGCCCGGGCAGGGAGGGTGGCAAGGGAGCGGGAGCGGTCACGGGAGGTTTTTCGAGGACGGCGGCAGAGGACATCAGAAAACTCCGGTTTGGTATTTCTTGCGAATGCGATCTCGCAGCCGGATGGCCGCGAGGTTGAGGAGGATGACGATCCCGATGAGCAGGAGCGTGGTGGTGAACACCATCGGCTTGGCGGCCTCGATGTTCGGAGACTGGAAGCCGACGTCGTAGATGTGGAAGCCGAGATGCATGAACTTCCGGTCGAGGTGCAGAAACGGGAAGTGGGCATCGAACGGCATCTCGGGCGCGAGCTTCACCACTCCCGTGATCATCAGCGGGGCGACCTCACCGGCGCCGCGCGCCATCGCGAGGATGACCCCCGTGAGAATGCCGGGCACCGAGGCCGGGAGGACGATCTTGAGGATGGTCTGGAATTTGGACGCGCCGAGGGCGAGCGACCCTTCCCGGGCCCCGCGCGGCACGGCGGCGATGCTTTCCTCGGTGGCCACAATCACCACCGGCACCGTCAGCAGCGCAAGCGTCAGCGACGCCCAGAGAATTCCGCCGGTGCCGAAGGTCGGCGTCGGCAGCATCTCCGGAAAGAACATCCGGTCGATGCCGCCGCCGATGAAGTAAACGAAGAAGCCGAGGCCGAAGACGCCGAAGACGATCGAGGGCACGCCCGCGAGGTTGTTGATTGCGATCCGGACAATCCGCACCACGGGGCCCTGCTTGGCGTACTCCCGCAGGTAGAAGGCCGCCACGATGCCGAATGGCGTCACGACGAGGCTCATGAGGATCGTCATCATGACGGTGCCGAAGATCGCGGGAAACACGCCGCCTTCGGTGTTCGACTCGCGCGGCTCGCCGTAGACGAACTCGGCGGCCCGGCTGAGGTAATGCCGGACCTTCTCGGTCACGGTCATCGCATTCGGCCGGAACGCGCGGACGATCGAGGCCAGCGGGACCTTCTTCTCCTGCCCGTCGATGGTGGTGAACACGGCCTGCCAGGCGGTCGCCTGCTTGAGCAGCGCGGCGCTCTCCGCCCGGAGCCGCTCGTAGTCGGCGTTGAGGCGGGACAGTTCGGCGTCCACCGCACCCTGCAATTCCGATGGCACCCGGCCGTTCGGCCCGGCGCGGCGCTGGGCGACCGTGAGCCGGAGCTTGGCCTTCTGAATCTGGTAATTGACCGCGCCGATGTCATCGCGCTGGAGCCGGGAGGCCCGGGCGGCGAGTTCACGCGCCACGGGCTGACGCGAGAGCAGCAGATCCCAACCCGCCGGGCCTTCGACCCGGGCGCCGTCGGCGGATTCGACCCGCTTCAGGAAGCCGAGAAAGTCACCATACTCCTGCCGCTCGAGCTGCACGACGTCCGGCAGCGTGCGAAAATTTCCCAACTCGGCCGTCGGCACCCAGACAAAGTCGAAGCCGTACAACTCGCGGTTCCCGATCCGAAACTGGATCTGCGCCGTCTTGATGACCTGGCCACCCGCATCGCGATGCCCGGGCTGTTGATCCGTGATCCGGCCGAGCAACTTGGTGCCGTCCGCGCGATCGGCGGCCGTGACTTCGTGGGGCCAGAAGTAGGTGAACCCGCTGACGAAAACGAGGCCGAGCAGCCCCGCGATCAGCAGCATGGCGAGGCCCATCGCACCGCCGCTCATCCACAGCAGGTGATCGCCACGCCGGAAAATCTGGCGCAGCCGGGTGCCCGGATTCGTGGACTGGGTCAGGTGCGATTCGCTCATACGGCCTGATATTTCTCCCGCAGCCGCTGCCGCACGACCTCTGCGACCGTGTTGCAGATGAAGGTGAGCCCGAACAGCAGGAGGGAGGCGACGAACAACACGCGGTACAGCGTGCCGCCCATCGGGGCCTCCGGAATTTCGACGGCGGTGTTGGCGGCGAGCGTGCGCATGCCGTTGAAAGGACTGAAACTCATGATCGGCGTGTTACCCGTCGCCATCAGCACGATCATCGTTTCGCCGACGGCGCGACCGAAGCCGATCATCACCGCGGAGAAGACGCCCGGGCTGGCGGTGGGCAGGATGACGTGCCAGGCCGTCTGCCAGCGGCTCGCGCCGAGGGCGAAGCTCGCGCTGCGGAACGCGCGGGGAACGTTGGAAAACGCGTCCTCGGAAATCGTGAAGATGATCGGGATGACCGCGAAGCCCATCGCGATGCCGATCACGATCGAGTTGCGCTGTTCGAACTGCCGGCCGAACGCGTCGAAGATCCACTGCCGGTAATTCCCGCCGAACAGCAGGCCCTCGACCGTGGGCCCGAGCGCCTGCGCCGCCGCAAAGCCGAGCGCGACGAGCGGGAGCACGAGAATCAATTCCAGCCCCGGGGGCACGCGCCGGCGCACCGTGCGCGGCAGCAGCACCCAGCCGACCATGCCCAGGACGATGGCGAGCGGGATCATGATGCCGGCGAGCAGCGTTCCGATCATCACTTCCTCCAGCAGCGGCGCGAGCCAGAGGCCGGCGAGGAAACCAATCACGACCGAAGGCAGCGCCGCCATGATCTCGATCGTCGGCTTGAAGTAGACCCGCAGCGACGGCGCCATGAATTGCGAGGTGTACAAGGCGGCGAAGACGGCCACCGGGATCGCAAAGAGCAGTCCGTAAAACGCGCCCTTCAACGTCCCAACCGTCAGGGGCACGAGCGAGAACTTGCCCTCGAAGTCGTCCGTGCCGCCCGTGCTCTGCCAGATGTAATCGGGCTCGTCATAGCCCTCGTAGTGCACGCGGCCGAACAGGGCCTTGAAGGAAATTTCCGGGTGCGGATTATCCACCGCCGTGAGCCGGGTGGTGCCATCCGTGCCCAGCGCCAGCAGCGAGGTCAGTTTCGGGGCGTAGGCGATGGCGGCGATGCCGGACGGGAGCTTCGAAGTGAGCAGCGTCCGCTCCGACGTCGTGAAGTTGAGTTTCAGCGTGCCATCGGCGGAGCCCACCGCGAAGCCCTTGTCGCGAGCGGACGGCTGGATCCACGTGACCGCCGCCGGCATCGCTTCGAAGGTGTGGATCCGGTGGATGGGCTTGAGCGTGTCGGTTTCCTTCTCGCGCACTCCGAACCACGACTCGACGCGACCGTCCGCGAAGCCCAGCAGCAGCGAGACATCGCCGATGATGAAATCGAGCGCGGTGATCGGCGCAGGGAGATCGTAGACGCGGAACGGCTCCTCCCGCTGCTCGGCCAGATAATACTGGTAGAGCTTCGCGGCCGTGGTCGCGATGAAGAGCTTGTTGCCCTCGTAGTCGGTCGCGAGGCCAACGATGGTTCCGGCCCGGAGTCGGCCCACCGGCTGCGGCGCGTCTGCGGGCTC
This sequence comes from Opitutia bacterium, assembly GCA_947472765.1. Lineage (GTDB taxonomy): Bacteria > Verrucomicrobiota > Verrucomicrobiia > Opitutales > Opitutaceae > ER46. The sequence goes on along the minus strand of CANJCM010000048.1, from coordinate 4,664 downwards.
GCCCTCGACGAACTTGCCGGAATAGACCGCGCCGTCGGCGGTGGCGTAGGCGTAGAAAAAATCTCCCGTCGAATTTTGCCGGGCGTGGACCTTCACGATCGCCGCCGGCACGACCGCCGCGACCTGGCCCATTTCGCCGACGCCGGACTTCACCGTGCGCTCGGCCGTGTCGGTGTAGGAAATCGCAAACTTGGCCTCCACAAAGATCAGCCGGCCGTCGTCGGTCCCGAGCACGATCTTGTCCCGCGAAGGCGTGCGATAGGCCGCGGTGATCCTGGACTTCCCGAGGGCCCGGATCGGAAACTCCGAATCCGGCTTGCGCGTGGCGGCGTCCACGAACCGCAGCACGCCGGCGGTGGCATCGACGTAATAGAGGTGCGATTCGTACTCATCGAGACCGAGCGCCAGCATCGCGGCCGGGGCCGGGGCACCGGGCAGCGGGGACTCGAAGACCACCTTCTGCTTCGCCCCGCGGAACAGCGGGAGGGTTTCAAAGCCGAGGAACACGAACATCAGCGCGACAATCGCGATGATGCTGACGCCCCCGGCGCGGATGAGGATGTTCGCGGCCGAGTCGATCCACTTCACCCGGCGCGAGACTGCATAGCCGACGAGGCGTCGGGCGGGCGGAGTCGGGAGCGTAGGAGAAGGAAGAGACACGAGAGTGGCAGGCGATTACCCCGGGATCTCAGGGGACCCACAAGGGGCGGATTGTGACATTCAGGCGACGGACGGGTGCGCTTCGCGCGCCCGTTGGGACTTCAATCGAACGATTCGGCGTAGCCCTGCCCGTGAGGGCAGGGACTTCGGTATCGCTTCGCCTGACGTCATCCCGCTGCTCACGCAGCGGGCCACGAGGCCAACGTCGGACTTCAAGGATTGCCGTGTGAAGCGTTACTTCGCGCCGGAGCTCTCGAGGAACTCGGCGGCCTTCTTCGCCGGCAGCGGGAAGTAGCCGTCCTTGGCGGTGTCGTCCTGACCCTGCTTCGAGAGCACGAAGCGGATGAATTCCTTCACCAGCGGGTCGGGCCCGGTCGCGGGGTTGGCATTGATGTAGATGTAGAGGTAGCGGGAGATCGGATATTTGAAGGTTTCCGCGTTTTCCTGGCTGGCCTCGATCGGGCCGCCCTTGTCCGAAACCGGCAGGGCGCGAACACCCGAGGTCTTGTAGCCGATGCCAGAGTAACCGACGCCACCGAGCTCCTTTTCGACGCCCTGGACGACCGAGGCGGAACCCGGCTGCTCCTTGACGCTGCCCTTGTAGTCGCCGTTCGAGAGGACGTGCTCCTTGAAGAATCCGTAGGTGCCCGAGGCGCTGTTGCGGCCGTAGAGGGAGACGGGCTTGTTGGCCCATTCGCCGGTCAGGCCGAGCTGGCCCCAGGTCGTGACGTTCTGGCCGCCGCGCTTGCGGGTGGCCGAGAAAATCGAGTCGGCCTGCTGCATGGTCAGCGACTTGATCGGGTTGTCCTTGTTGACGTAGATGGCGAGCGCATCGATCGCGACCCCGATGAGGCGCGGCTTGTAGCCGTACTTTTTTTCGAAGGCGTCGATTTCCTCGTTCTTCATCTTGCGGCTCATCGGCCCGAGCTGGGCGGTGCCGGCGATGAGCGCGGGCGGAGCGGTCGAGGAGCCCTTGCCCTCGATCTCGACCGAGACGTTCGGATAGAGGTGCTTAAACTCCTCGGCCCAGTAAGTCATCAGGTTGTTCAGGGTGTCGGAACCGATGGAGCTGATCTTGCCGGAGATGCCGCTGGCCGGGTGATACTCGGGCAAAGCCGGGTCGACCTTGATGGCCTGGGCCGACGCGGTGAGGGCACCGAGGAGCAGCGCGCCGGCGGCGGCGAACGATTTGAAGTTGAACGTGTTCATGGGTGAAAAATGAAAAGAAGGTGGGAAGGGAACGATCCGGGTCGGGAGACCCGTGCGATGGTTAGAAATTGACCTGCATCTGACTGCGCACGCCGTCGGTCGTGAGATGATCGACCGTGGCCGCGCCGGTGAGGCGGTGGGTGGACTCGGCGTGGATGTAGCCGAGCTGGAACTTGACCTCGTGCTTCAGATCGTTGCCGACGAGGTACCAGTTCACCCCGGCATACCATTCTGCGAGGTGATCAAACGTGAGGGCCGCCGGATTCGGCGAGGAACGGACGAGGTCGCCGGGAACGATCCCGCGGCCATCGGAGTCGGCGAAGCTGTAACGCACGACCGGTTCGAAGGCGCCGATCCGATACGAGGGCTGAATCCAGAAACCGGTCGGCTTCGCGTCCTGCGTGAGCGAGGCGCCGCGCTCGTTGTTCGCCCAGTAATACTCGGCGACGACCGAGTACGGGCCGGCGTAGAGGTCGGCGTAGGCGGAATAAACCGAGAGGTCGTAGCCGCGGCCGAGGCTGGCGTTCGTGGGTCCACCCTGATCGGGCAGCAGACCGGCGGAGACGCCGACCTTGAACGAATTCAGCAGCGTGGGGCCGAACTTCTTCGTGTAGCCCACATTCGCCCAGTAGGCGAAATTGTTGTTGGTCGCATTGCCCACGCCCGGGACGGCGGCCACGGCGTCCTCACCGCGCTCGGGATTCGTCACGGCGACATTGTAGGTCCATTCGCCGCTGTCCGACGTGCCACCGAGGAAAACGCCCTGGTGATAGCTGCCGGCGCCGAGCCGGCGGCCGTTGTTCGACTCGACGAAGAAGCGCGTGACGGTCGAGCGTTCGATGCTCTTCAGCGCGCCGCTCGAGATCGACCATTCGTCGTAACCGAACGGCACCTTGCGCAGACCCAGGTCGAGGACGAACCGCTCGCTCGGCTTCCAGGTGATGGTCGCCTGGTCGAAGGTCGAGCCGGCGAAATCGTAATTCAGGTACGAGGACCAGTTGGCCGAAAATTGCGCGCGCACGCCGAAGTAGATCCGGCGCTGAAAGAAGTGCTGGATGTTCGCGGGATTCGCCACGCTGCCGCCCGCATCGGTGTCGAGATCGACGAACTGCGTCTGCATGCGCATCGTCAGCGACAGTTTCTCGAGGTTGTTCGTCTTCGAGGTGGTGACGAGCGCCGCGGAATTCTCCTTGGCGAGGTCGGCGCGAAGATCGTCGGCCTCCTGGTCGGAAAGGATGCCTTTCCGGACGAGCAGATTCAGCAGCGTGCTGTTGTCCTGCGCGGGCAGGGTCGCCGTGACGGCAAGCAGACCCGCCAGAAAGGCGAGGCCGCGGGTGAGTTGGGTGATGGTCATTTGGATGAGGGTGGCCGGGGTGCAATCCGGCCGCTCCACCATCGCCCAGCCATGTTACAGTTGTGTGTCGGTCGCGTGACAAACGGGGAACGAGTACCGTTTTCCGTGTTACGGATTCGTTACGGCGGTGCCAAACGGGTGACGAACAGGTGACGAGGCTCAATCCGGCCGCCCGGGCGGGTGTCGCGGGTTATAACAGACCGGACGACACACCCCGGCGCTGCGCGCCACCCATTTCGAGCCGGAACGATATGGCAGCCCTGGACGGTGGGGTCACCGTCCCTCCAGGGATTGCTCTTTGAGAGGAGCGCGAAATGAAGTCTGAACGATCCCCCCTACCCTGGAGGGCGGGTGCCCACACCCGCCGATTTCGTTCCCCTGCATCGTTCCGGCTCGAGAGGGGTGCCGCAGGAAGTCGGCCCTTGACGGCTGCCATGATCCTAGCTGGATCGGCTCTTATCATGTCATCCACTCTTCACCCGGTCATTGTCCAGCGTCAGCGGCAGGGATGGTCCCAGGTTGAACTGGCCCGGCGCGCCGGGCTGCCCCGGAGCTCTGTCGGGGCCATCGAGGCGGGGAGGCTCACTCCGGCGGTCACGGCCGCCCTCGCCTTGGCCGGCGCGCTCGAATGCTCGGTGGAGGAACTTTTTGGCCGGAACCGCGGCGCGGCTGCCTCGCCCTCGCCGGACTGGGCGTGGACCCCGCCGCGGGATCCCGTCCGTTACTGGGAGGCCGAGGTCGGCGGGCGGCGGCTGCTCTTCCCGGTGGAGGCGCCGTCCCTGAATCCGCCGCCCCACGACGGCGTTTTCGCCGGAGGCGTTCTCCGCGGCGGAAATCCCGAGGTCGCTGCCTCCACGCTGGTCCTCGCCTGCTGCGATCCCGCGGCCGGCTTGCTCGCCTCGGCCTACGCCCGTGAAACCGGGGGACGGCTGCTCGTTCTCCCGCGCGGCGGGGCGGCGGCGTTGGACCTGCTCCGCCGCGGGTTGGTGCATGTCGCCGGCCTCCACTACTCCACCCCCGACCAGCCGGATCGGAATGCCGAGGTCGTCCGCGCCTCGTCGCCGGAAAAATATCAACTCCTGCGCGCGGCGGAATGGGAGACCGGCGTGGCCGTTTCCTCCACGAGCGGTTTCCACTCCGTCAGTTCCCTGGTGCGCCAGCCGCGCCGCTGGGCGTTGCGCGAGACCGGCTCGGCGGCCCGCGAATGTCTCGATCAACTCATCGAGGGCGTTCGCGTGTCCGGTCAGGTCGTGCCGAGTCATCACGCCGTCGCCGACGCAGTGCACGCGGGCTGGGCCGAGGCCGGCGTCTGCGTCCGGCTGCCCGCGGCCGACTCCGGCCTCGATTTCCTGCCGGTTCGGAAAGAGCGCCTCGACTTCTGTTTCCCCGCGCAGTCGGCGCACGACCCGCGGTTGCGCGCCCTCGTCCGACTGCTGCGCAG
>CANJCM010000047.1 GCA_947472765.1 Opitutia bacterium | reverse complement strand
GTCCGCCGGCCAGGTGTGGCGCCAACCCTGAGCTGCCACCGCATGCCTGCGATTTTTGACGCCCTGCCCGGAGTCGAGGTGCCGGTCGACGCCGTCAGCAAGGGCTTGCGCGACATGTGGGCGGGTAATGCCGCCGATGGCCGGCCCGCGCCGGAGGCCGAGGACGCGCGTGCCACGCAGGTGAACTTTGTCCTGCACCTCGGCCTGAACACGACTGCGGCAGATGCGGCGCAACAGTTCGAGGTCGTGAAGCGGTTTTCCCAGCGCTACCCGAGTCGCATCGTGGTGCTGTGCCCGCGGCACATCGAGCCCGCGCCGACCGAGATTCGCGCGAAGGTTTACGGCGAATGCTTCCTCGGCAAATCCAAGGCCGACAAACGCTGCGTCGAGTTCGTGATGCTCAGCTATTCGCGCAGCGCCCGGCCGTTTCTCGAGAATCAGGTCTCGATCTGCCTCTCGACGGACCTCCCGCTCTATTACTGGGCTCATCGTTTCTCCGCCAGTGTTCGGCTGGCCGACTACCAATATCTTCTCAGCCGGGCGAAACGCGTGCTGATCGACAGTGCCATCGCGCCCGACGACGCCCTGACTTTTCCGTGGCCGAAGCCGAACAACGTGCGTGACCTCGTTTACTCGCGGCTGTTGCCGGTCCGGCAGACGATCGGCCAATTCCTGGCCGCCTATGCGCCCGACTCGCTCGTCGGGGATCTCCGCGGCGTTACGGTGTCGCACGATGGCTCATTGCCCGCGGAAGCCCGTGTGACGCTCGCCTGGCTGAAACGGCGACTCACGGCCTGCGGCGCGGATGGCCAGAAAATTTCCGGCGTCGTGAAGTCGCACGCGCCCGGACCGGAAGGCAGCCTCGCGGTTCGTTTCGAGTATGCCCGGACCGATCGGGTGTTTCAGTGGCACGGTGATCTCAAGACCGGCGCCGCGCTGTTCACCGCGGACTTCGGCGCGGGTCGCACGCGGCTGGCGGCAGCCGTCAGCCTGCTCGCGCCCGACATGGCGCTGAGCGAGGCGATGTTTTTCTGAGTGTTGCGGCGCGAATGCCCGGACAAGGCGCGCACGAGGCGCGCCCCTACGAACCGGGGCGGGCTGCAGCTTTTGTAGGGACGGGGCTCGGCGATCCGGAACCGAAACCCTGGAGGGACGGTGCCCTCACCGTCCAATTTACGGATCCGAATGGCTTGACGGGTGGGGATACCCGCCCGCCATGCACGGACTGGCGTCTACGCCACGTCGATCACCGTGTAGGTCTTCTTACCCTTCCGCAAAAGCAGGTAGCGGCCGAACAACAGATCCGCGGTCGTCACACTCCGGCCCACTTCACCCACGCGCACGTTGTTGAGCGAAATGCCGCCGCCCTCGACGTCCTTGCGGCCCTGGCCCTTCGAGGTCGCGAGTCCGGCCTGGACGAGCAATTCGGTGAGCGGCAAGCCCGCGCCTTCGAGTACGGCGCGGGCGAGGGTCTTGGTGGGGATTTCGCCCACGACGTCGCGGAAGAGATCCTCGCTGATTCCCTCGAGATTCCCGCCGAACATGATCTCGGTGGCGCGGAGCGCATTCGCGCATTCGGTCTCGCCGTGCACCAACGCCGTCACGGCCCGGGCGAGCGCCTTGTGGGCATCGCGGGCGCCGGGATTGGCGGCATGCTTCGCCTCGAGTTCCTCGATTTCCGGCCGCGAGAGGAAGGTGAACTTGCGCAGGTATTCGGAGACCTTGGCGTCCTCGGTGTTGATGAAGAACTGGTAGAAGCGATACGGGCTCGTCTTCTTCGGGTCCAACCAGACGGACCCGCCCTCGGTCTTCCCGAATTTCGTGCCGTCGGCCTTCGTGATCAGCGGGAACGTCCAGCCCCACGCGGTGACGCCGAGCTTCTTGCGGATGAGGTCCGTGCCCGCGGTGATGTTACCCCACTGATCGGAGCCGCCGATCTGGAGCTCGCATTCCAGGGTGCTCCTCAGGTGATAAAAATCGTTCGCCTGCAGGAGCTGGTAGCTGAACTCGGTGAAGCTGATTCCGGCATCGCTGCCGAGCCGCGACTTTACGGAATCCTTCGCGAGCATGACGTTCAGCGAAAAATGCTTTCCGATGTCGCGGAGGAAATCGAGCAGCGGGACCGAGGCCGTCCAGTCGGCGTTGTCGACGAGCTGCGCGGGATTGGTGGCGCTGGTGAAGTCGAGCAGCCGGCTGAGCTGGCCCTTGATGCAGGCGACATTGTGCGCGAGTTGCTCGCGGGTGAGCAGATTGCGCTCGGCGGATTTTCCGGACGGATCTCCCACCATGCCGGTGGCGCCGCCGGCGAGGGCGATGGGGCGGTGTCCCGCAAGTTGAAAGCGGCGCAGCGTCAACTGCCCGACGAGGTGGCCGACATGCAGCGAATCCGCGGTGGGATCGAAGCCGCAATACAGCGCCATGGGTCCCTTGGCCAGGCGCTCGGCGAGCGCGTTGGAGTCGGTGCAGTCAGCATGGAGACCGCGCCATTGGAGATCTTCGACAAGGGTCATGGCAGGACGGGGAGTTAACCGGTCGGCGCGCGGTGCCGGCAAGTGCGATTGTCGCGGCGCGTTGCGCCGCGACTAGGTGACTTGGAGGCGCGCTTTCGGTGCAGCGACGTTGGACGATCGACCATGGACCATTGGGCGCGCGCAAGGCGCCAACCGACCAACGCCGATTGCAGGGAGGCGGCTTGTACGATCCCGAGGTTCCAGTCGGTCGGTCAAAGGTCGGCCGCAGCACGGTCGTGGGCCATGGTCAATGGTCCATGTTCCGGCAGCCTGTCTATGGTCCCAGCGGCGACGCCATCGGCGCCGCGCCGATGGGTTGCAGCGACTCGAAGGCCACGACGGCGCGGTTTTCGGCACGCGAGGTGGCGAGCGAAACGCGGAAGGTCGCCTCCCAGTCGTTCTGCCCCTCGGGATCGATCAATACCTGCGCAACTGTCCATTCGCCGGTCGGCGCATTCTCGGTCCAATGCGTGTGCTTTGCGGAGCGGCCTTCGGGATCGAGTCGGAAGCGGCCGCGCGCATCGAAGTACGCCGCAAACGCCGCGGCGACCCGCTTGGCCTCCGGCGAGAGTGGTTCATTCTCGGCGGGCGCCGCTGTGCTCCCGCTGAGGAGCCGGGCCGCCGCGCTTTCCCAATCGCGCGCCGCAATTTCCTGCAGGAAGCCGAACAGGGTCGTCCGCACTAGCCGGCGGAACGAGGGCGCGTCACGCGTGACATCGAAGCTCGCGGGCCGCGCGGGTCTTTCCGCCGGGTCCGCGTCCGCCGCCGCGGCCTGATCCGGATGCATCATCTTCTCCCATTCCTCGAGCAGGCTCGAGTCGACGCCGCGGATGAGTTCGCGGAAATAATCCTCCATCTCGATCACGGGCTCGGTCTTGGCCGTGGCCGGGACCGTTTGCGCGAGGACCTTCCAGACTTGGGAAAGATGCCGCAGCAGCACCCCCTCGGAGCGCTGCAGCCCGTAGTCCTTCACGTAGTCGGCAAACGAGAGGTAGCGCTCGAACATTTCCCGCGCGATCGACTTCGGCCGCACGTTCTCCTGCTCCACCCAAGGATGCGCGGCGGCGAAGGCGTTGAAGCTTTCGTACAGGAATTCGCGCAACGGTTTCGGATGCTCCACCTGCTCGAGTTTCTCCATCCGCTCCTCGTACTGAATGCCGGCCGCGCGCATCTCCTCCATCTTCTCGGTCTTCAGTTTGTCGACCTGGCGGCGAAGAATGACGTCCGGATCCTCGACGATCGACTCGCAGAGGGTCAGCACGTCGAACGGATAGTCGGGAGACTCGCGATCGAGCAGCGGCAGCGTGTCGATCAGGTAGAGGGAAAGAGCCTGATGGAGGGAGAAATCGTCCTGCAGCTCGACGTTGACGCGCAGCTTGCGACCCGAGGCCTCGCGCGGAATCCAGTCGACGATCTTGCGTTCGACCAGCGCGCGGAAGAGTTGCCAGGCCCGCCGGCGCAACGCGCGTTGGCGGTGTGGCGTCTCGTGCGAGTCGCGAATCAGGCGTTGCAACGCGCGGCAGCCGTCGGCGTCGCGGCTGAGCACGAGCAGCAGCATCCCATGGGTGACGTCAAAGTGGGAGGAGAGCTCTTCGGGCGGCGCGGTGCGGAGCCGCTCGAAGGTGCGCGCGTCCCAGCCGATCGAGCCTTCGGGCGCCCGCTGCTTCACGAGCTTCTTCTGCTTCTTCGCATCGCCGGCCGCCTTCTCCTCGGCGCGCTTGTTCTCGATCGCGTGCTCCGGCGCCTGGGCAATGACGTAGCCCGTGTCGTCGTAACCCTTGCGTCCGGCCCGGCCGGCAATTTGCCGGAAGTCGCGCACGCTCAGGATGGCGGCCTTGGTGCCGTCGTATTTCCAGAGTTGCGTGAACATGACGGTGCGAATCGGCACGTTGATCCCGACACCGAGTGTGTCGGTGCCGCAGATGACCTTGAGCAATCCCTTTTGCGCGAGCTGCTCGACGAGGATGCGATACTTCGGGAGCAAGCCGGCGTGGTGCACGCCGATGCCGTGACGCAACCAGCGCCGGACCTCGCGGCCATAGGGGCTGGTGAAGCGGGCGTGCTCGAGCTCCACCTGGAGCGCAGCCTTCTCCGCCTTGGTGCAGACGTTGAGACTCATCAGCGCCTGCGCCGCCTCGCTCGCGGAGCGCTGCGTGAAATACACGAGGTAAATGGGCGCGCGGTTGTTCGCGATGAGGTCGGCCACGCGCTCGGTCAGCGGCGACTCGGAGTACTCGTACTCCAGGGGGACCGGCCGCCGATCGCTGCGGACGGTGAGGGCCGGCGCGCCGGTGAGTCGCGTGAGCTCCCGCTCGAAGAAGTCGGTCGCTCCGAGCGTCGCCGACATCAGGAGGAAGCGCGCGTTGGGCAGCGCGAGCAGAGGCACCTGCCACGCGTAACCCCGCTCGCGGTCGGCGTAGTAATGGAACTCGTCCATGATCACGGCGCGGACGTCGCTGTGTTCGCCGCGGTGCAGGGCCATGTTGGCGAGAATCTCGGCCGTGCAGCAGAGCACCGGGGCGCGCGGATTCACGCTCGCATCCCCCGTCATCATGCCGACGTTCTCGGGCCCGAAGTCACGGCAGAGCGAAAGGAATTTTTCGTTCACCAGCGCCTTGATCGGGCAGGTGTAGACCGAGCGTTCACCGGCACACAGGGCGCGAAAATGAAACGCGGCCGCGACGAGCGATTTGCCGGAGCCCGTGGGCGTGTTGAGGATGACGTTGCTCCCGGCGAACAGCTCGAGAATCGCCTCCTCCTGCTCGGGATAGAGTGTGAGTCCCCGTGCCGCCGTCGCCGTGAGGAAGCGCTCGAGGATCGCATCCGCATCCGGCGAACCGGGCAGCGGGGCGAGGGGAGCAACGACGGGCGAGGACATTCGCCCAAAGGCGCAGCGCCGAACGGAGGTGTCAACCCGGGGCGCGTTGAAGGGAGGAAGACTGCCCTGAACACACTCCGCGCTGACGGGCACCCCTCTCGAGCCGGAACGATGCAGTGGAAAGAAACCGGCGGGTGTGGCACCCGCCCTCCATCGGGGGAAAATTTTTCTTAAGATCTGTTTTTCTCCTCTGAAGGAGCGATCAATGGAGGGACGGTGCCCTCACCGTCCAAGCCCGGATAATGTCCGACTGAACGTTCACCGTTCGGTGTAGGGCCGGCCTAACCGCCTAACCGCCGGACGGACCGGCGGCACTTTCCGGCGCGGGTGAACCCGGTTCCGCGGCGAGCACTTCCGTCACCGTGTCGATCAGTTCACTTGGCGAAAATGGCTTCCGCAGCGTCCGCATCGCGCCGCAGCCTTTCGCGTGCGCGAGACGGACCCGGTCGACGCCCGATATCGCGATGATGCGCACGTTGGGGTACTGCTCCGTCAGGATGCGGATCAACGTGAGCCCGCTCTGCTTCATCACGATGTCGCAGAGTACGACGTCGGCGGGATTCGCCCGATAGCGCTGCGCGCCTTCGACGCCATCCGCGGCTTCCGTGGTCGTATGGCCCGCCGTTTGGAGAATCTCGGCGAGCATCGCGCGCAAGGGTGCGTCATCGTCGATGATCAAAACGTGGGCCATCAGGTGGGAGCGTCGAGGGACACGGCGTGCGCGTCAAGAGGCGGCGGACCGTCCCGGGTCCGTTCTGGTTCAGGATGCGAGCCGCGCCGGCTGCAGCGGAGGGAGCAGCTCTTCGATTTGGGCGCGAGCGCGCTCGAATTGCGGCGGGAGTTTGAGGGCGGTACCAAGCGACGCCGCCGGCTCGTCGACCGCGAAGCCGGGGACGTCGGTCGCGATTTCGAAGAGGACTCCGCCGTGTTCCCGATAATAGATGGAGCGGAAATACTGGCGGTCCCGCACCTCCGACACGTGAAAGCCGGCCGCATTCAGGCGGTCCTGCATGTCGAGTTCCCCGGTGTCGCCTGCGACGCGAAAGGCCACATGGTGAATCGTGCCCGCGCCGCCGGTGCCCCGTCGCGCGCCGCGGTCGCCGATCACGTCGACGTAACGTCCCGGACCACCCGGCGCGGCCTCGAAACGGGCGCGGTTGCCGTCCCGCTGTACGAGCGTGTAGCCCATGTGGTCGGTCAACAGCGATTCGGTCGGCGCCGGGTCACGCACCGTGAGCTCGGTGGTGTGCAGGCCGCGGATGGCGTAAGCGGCCGCGACGCCGGCACCGGTCCAGCCGAGGCGCGATTCATCGACACCGACAATTTCCACGGGAATGCCGTCGGGGTCCGCGAAGCCGAGCACGTCCTCGCCCAGGCGGGAGCGACGCGTCGCGGTCACGCCCGCCCGCTGCAGGCGTTCCGCCCAGAAATCGAGCGAACTGGCGGGGGCTGAAAACGTGATCGCACTCGGCTGTCCGGCGCCGATCACGCCGCGCGATGCGCCCGGCCAATAAAAGAAGGTCAGGATCGTGCCGGGTGTGCCGGCGGCGTCGCCGTAATAAAGATGGTAGGCGGTCGGGTCGTCGAAGTTGACGGTCTTCTTGACGAGCCGGAGGCCGAGCAGCCCGGCGTAAAAGTTAATGTTGGTCTGCGCGTCCGTCGCAATCGCGGTGAGATGGTGCAGGCCGGTGATGTGGTGTTTCATGGGATTATGGTTAAAGAGATCGAGAGCTGGTGAAATGCCGATCGCGTCGTGCGCGCCGGGTGGCGCCCGGGCTGAAGTCTACAGCCTGTCACTCCGCCGCGGCGAGCAACGGGGGACATGAGAAGTGTCAGTTTCGCCTGCGGCGGAGCTATTGCGGGCTGTCCGAAAAATGAAAAGTCGCGGCGCGTTACTACTAACATCTGGGCGGTCCTCCGGTACAATCCGCGCGCTCCCACTGTTCCGGCGAGGTCATCCTGCTCTAACAATCCATGAAATCCCTGCTCATCTTTGCCCAGGCCGTCATCCTCTCCGCCGCCCCCTTCGTCGTCGCCGCGCCGACCCTGCCGCCCACTGCGGCGCAGCAACAGGCTCTCACGCCCAAGGGAGTTCTGGCCGAACTCATCGAAGGAAACCGCCGTTTTGTCGAGGGAAGGCCCGCACCCGGGGACGCCCGGGCCCGGATCGTCGCGACGGCCGACGGTCAATACCCGAAGGCATTCATCCTGTCCTGCGTCGATTCCCGGGTTCCGGTTGAACAGGTCTTTGACCAGGGCATTGGTGACCTCTTCGTCGGTCGCGTGGCCGGCAACGTCGAATCGGTCGATCAGCTGGGCTCCATTGAGTTCGCGACGAAAGTCGCCGGCGCCAAACTGGTCATGGTGCTGGGGCACGAGGCGTGCGGAGCGGTCAAGGGTGCCTGTGATCACGTCGAACTTGGGAATCTGACGGCCCTCTTGCAGGAGATTAAGCCGGCGGTTGCCGCGGTCACCGGTTACGCCGAGGCGAACCGCAATTCAAAGAACAAGGATTTCGTGGAGAGTGTCATCGCCAAGAACGTGGCACTCAAGGTGGCGGACTTGCGCCAGCGGAGCCCGCTGCTCGCGGAGATGGAGAAGGCCGGCCGAATCATAATCGTCGGGGCGCTGTACTCACTCCATACCGGCAAAGTCGCATTGGTTTCCCCATAGCCGGGACGCCGGATTCTCCCTCCGGTGGCGTCGGCCGGTTCACGCCTGGGCGAGGAGGTCGTCGAGATCGAGCGGGCCGGTGTTCATCGCGAGGCCGCCGTCGGGCTGCCGCGGCCATTCGGATTCCGGACGGTCGTAGTAGAGTTCGACGCCGTTGCCGTCCGGATCGCGGAGATAGAGCGCCTCGCTCACGCCATGATCGGAGGCGCCGTCGAGCTGGACGCGGTGCGCGATCAGACGGCGGAGCGCATCGGCGAGGGCGGCGCGCGTCGGGTAGAGAATCGCCACGTGGTAGAGCCCGGTCGAACCAGGTGCCGGCGGCCGTCCGCCCGCGCTCTCCCAGGTGTTGAGCCCGATGTGATGATGATAACCGCCGGCGGAGAGAAACACGGCGTTCGGGCCGTAGCGCTGGGTAATCTCAAACCCGAGCACGCCCGAGTAGAAGGCGAGGGCGCGATCGATCTGGGCGACCTTCAGGTGAATGTGGCCGATCCTGACCCGGGGATCGATGGCGGCGGACGTGGTCTCGGTTGACATGCTTGGAACCTATCAGCAACGGGGCCCGCCGGCTACTGCGCAGGCGGACTTGCCGTCATGCGTTCCGCGCATAGCTTCCGCCCGATGAACACCGACCTGCTGCACTCCTTCTTCGCGGTCGTGGAGCACGGGAGCATGAATCGGGCGGCGGAGCGGCGGCACGTTTCGCAATCGACGCTGACCCGGCAGATGCAGGCGTTGGAACACGAGTTGGGCGGCCCGCTCTTCGAACGCAGTCCCAGCGGCATTGCCCTGACGGCGGCCGGCCACCGGCTCGAAGACAACATGCGTCCGGCATTGACGAGCTTCGAGGCCGCGCTGGACGACGCCCGCCGCTGTGCCCAGGGCCAGCGGACGACGTTGCGGGTCGGTTACGTGCTTTCGGCGGGCGGCGAATATCTCAACCCGGCGTTGGGGGCGGTGCGGCGGAGCCACCCGGAGATCAAGGTGGTGCTGCGGGATCTTTCACCGGGCGAGCAGATGGCGGCGCTGCGCGCGGGGCGCATCGACGTGGCGCTGCTGGGGCATGCGGGCCCATTGCTGGCGCGCGAGTTTTTTGTGCGCCGGGTGGCCACGGTGCCGGTGATGGTCGCGCTGCCGGAATCGCATCCGCTGGCGGCGCAGGCGGCGATCGCGTTGAAGGAACTGAGGTCGGAGCACTTCGTGGGTGTACCGGAAAGCGATCTGCCGGGCCACCGGCAATGGATTGTCCGGCTCGCGCGCCGCGCCGGGTTCCGACCGCGGTTCGTGCAGGAGGCACCGAGCCTGGGAGAGTTGCTCTCGACCGTGGTGACGGAGGGCGCGATTGCCCTGCTCCCCGATTATTCGACGAAGGTGCGCGTGCCGGGCGTGGCGTTTCGTCCGCTGCGTGAACCGTCCGCGACGATGGGGCTGCACGTCGTCTGGCAACGCGGACCGCTGGCGGCCGCGGTGAAGGCTATCCTCAGCGCCTTGCCAGCGGAGAAGACCTGAGCGCTTCCGGCCACCCGCTTAATCCAACTGGCCGCGGTTGGTGTGGCGCGAGCGAGGGGCGCGGTCCGGCGGCGAGTTGACGGCACCGCCCGGCGGGTCGTTGAAGGTGGGTACCACGGCGGGCAACGATGGCGCCGCCGACGGCAGGGCGGGAGCGATGTTTTCCGGGAGCGATGGCAGCGTCAGCCCGATGGACGAAGGATAGGTGGTACGGGCCGAGGGCAGCGGGGGTGCGGTCATCGGCAGCGGAGGGGCGGAATTTGCGGGCAGGCTCGAAACCGTGTTCGGCAAACTCCGGGACCGGCCGTTGGTCCAACCCGTTTGTCCGGCGCGGGTGATGGGCGGCACCACCGGCAGCGGCGGAGTGGTATCGATGCTGCGCGGCCCGGGATACTCGCGACGCGTCACGGTGTTGGCCGGCTGCTGGTTTTGGCCGGGAGCGGGCGACGTGGAACCGCGATTGCGGCCGCGGCCATAGGTTTGTGGCGCGGGCAGGGCTGGGACCGCGGGAGTCGTGGTGAAAGCGTTCGGTTGCACGATGCTGCCTTGGGTAAGTCCGGTCCACACGGACGCGGGATGGGCCGGACGCACCGGAGCCCGCCACTGGGTCACGCGGGATCTGGGCTGCTGCGGTTCGGGCGCGACCACCGGACGGCGCCAGTCATGGCCGCGCCACGGGCGATGCCGATCCCCGACCCAGACTTTGCGCTGCGTCCAGTCGCATTCGTAGGCCAGCCACGACCCAACGGGGTAACCGGCTCCAAAGAAGATCGGCGGCGGCAACGCGTAGGTGCGACTCTCGAGATAAATCACGCTGGGGTCATAGACCGGCACGTAGATCCGATCCGGTTGCGCCGGCACAATCCGCAGCATGCCCGACGCCGAGATGACTTGCTGCTGGGGCGTGTCGACGAGCGTGCCCGCGGCCCGGGCTTGGGCCCGCAGCCGTTGGACTGCGTTCATCACGTCCACCGGTTGGGCGACGAAGGCTTCTCCGACCTGCTTCGTCCAGTCGAGGTTGTCATCCAGCCAGCGAAGCACATCCGGGTAACGCGTGAGCGACTTGACGCTGTCCTCCCACGAGCGCGACTCGACCTGCGAGAGATCGCCGTTGGCGCGGAGGTGCCGCGCCGCGAGGACGATGTCCGCCGGCGCGGTGGTGGCCGGAAGAATCAGCGCAATGAGCGCGTCCGGATAGAGCGCGATCGGGGCGAGCAACTGGTCGAGTTCCTCGGCTGTCCGGTTGGCGGCGACACTGGCGCGCGGCGGCTCCGGGGAAACCTGGCCCGGCAACGCGGTCGCGCCGGCCAGGAAAACAGCGAGGGCAATTCGGCCGAGGTGTGACATGGGATTCCCGTTGGGACGAACCGGCAGGCGTGAACATTCATGTTTCTCCGCCGGGGGCAAGCGGGCGGCCGGATTGGGAGCGGCACGGCGATCGTCGAACCGCGATCGGGCCGGGGCGGCCCGGGGCGTCGAGCAGGCGCCTGCGCCGGCCACATGGTAAATCGAGATTCCGAAATCGAATATTCTCTCCCTGTTCGATCCAAAGACAGGCACCCCGGCCTTTCCCCGCTGGCCCGCTGGTTCTTGCTCGTGGCATCCATTCTCGTTGCGCCGGCGGCCGGGGATCCCTTTCTCCGTCCTGTCCGCTCGGCCACGCGCCCTCGAACCGTTCCCCCCGGCATGTCGCTTTTCGCTCCCTGGATTCGTTTCCGGCTCCTGCTCGCAAACCTGGCTGGCATCATCGCCGGTGCCTCCGGGCTGTCGGCGCAGGTCCCGGCCAACGTGCCGGTCCCGGCCGGTTTCGAACGCAACCTCGAAGCCGCGGTCGCTCGCGTGCGGGAAAAAGGCGCCGGTCCGACGCTGATCAGTGATCCGCTGATCCGCGGGCTCGCGGCCAACCCCGGCAATCTCGAGGCCGGCCGCGTTTTGTTCAACGCCAACTGCGTGGCCTGTCACCTCGAGAATCTGCGCGGCAAGGCGGGCAACGCGGCCGTGGTGGGGGCCGATTTGACCGACAACATCTGGGACCATGGCAGCCGCGCCGCCGACATCTTCACCACGGTGATGAACGGCTCGCTCGATACCGGCATGCCGCCGTGGAAGGATGTTCTCGGTGAGGAAAAGGTCGCGCTCGTGGTCTCCTACGTGCTCAGCCGGGTCCCGATCGTCGAGACGCCGATTTCCGCCGCGAACGCCGCGCACAACGCCAAACTCAAGGAGTGGGCCGCCGGCTGGGACGCGATTCCCCGGCCCGCGACCGGCGAGCCGCCGCGCCTGGCCTATTTCCCGCTACGGCTCCCGGGCGGTGAACTGCTCGAGGCGCTGGGGGTGATTTATGCCGACGGCCGCGTGCTCGTCTATGATGAGCGGACTTTCGCGCCGCACAGCGTCTGGACAGATGCGACGATCCTGCGCGACCGCGCGGCGATCCGGGGATTTCGAATCGAAGGAACCAAGGCACTGACCTTCACCGGCGCCGCGGGGCCGCTCGCCCTCGCGCGTGCCTCCGGGGACGAGAACGCCACCAGTCGCACCCTGGTCGATGTGGCGCGGCGGAACGACGGGATCGAAATTCGCAGCCGGGCGAGCTTCGCCTCCGGGGCCGCGGTTTCCACCCGGGAGGTGCTGGCGCTGACCGAGTCGAATTCCGGGGCGACGTTGCAACGCGCGCTGACGTTCGAGGGCATCCCGGCGGGCGCGGCGGTCACCTTTGCCCCGGGGGCCGCGGCGGAAACAAGCGCGGCCCGTGCCGGTGTCGTCCAAACGGGCGGGCAGCTCCAGCTGGCTGGCGATCGGGCGAAGTTCACGCCGGGCGACGGCGCGCGCAGCGCCGGGATCGAATGGACGATCGCCCTCGCGTCCGTGGCGGAGGTTCCGGCGGCGGCGAAGACAAAGACCGCGTCGTTCGAGTGGGACGCCGGTCCGCCGGGTCCGTTGACGCGTCCGGGTTTCCGGGCCGTCCAGCATCCGCTGCCCCGGCTGCCCTCGGGCGAGCACCGGGTGCTGCCGTTTGCGATGACGACCGACCCGGTAACGGGCACCGTGTATGTTTCATCGGGCAAGCTTGGGGAAATTTTCCAGGTCCAGGCCGGACCGCAGCTGGGTTCGGTCGCGAAGGTCACCGAGTTCACCGGCGCCTATCTGCAGGATGTGCTGGCGATGCACCATGACGGGCGGTCGCTGCTCGTGCAGAACCGCCGCCACCTGACCCGGATTGTGACCGAGGGCGGGCAGGGCGTCGGCCCGCGTCTCGAGCACGTGATGTCCTTCCCGCAGCTGATCGAGCCGAAGTCGTACGACTGGGGTTACGGCCTCGTTCCGGATAAGAATGGCGGATACATCGTGAGCTTTGCCGGCCATGCCGTGGATTCGCAGGCGATCAAGGGTTCGGGATCGGCGCTCCGGATCACGCCCGACGCCGCCGGCGGGAAGGTCGAAGAGGTGGCGTTTGGCATGCGCAACCCCGTCGGTTGGACGGTCGGTCCCGACGGCGACATCTTCTTCACGGACAACCAGGGCAACTGGATGGCGAGCAACCGCCTCTCCCAGCTCGTGCCGGATCGGTACTATGGCTTTCCAAATCCGAAGCAGCTCGAACATCGATCGAAGCCCGTCGGACCGACCGCGGTGTGGGTTCCTTATGCGTGGGCGAAGTCGATCAACGGTGTCACCTACAACAACACCGGAGCGAAGTTCGGCCCGTTCGCCGGACACTTCTTCCTCGCCGAGGTGATGGAAGGCGGCGCGATCATCCGGGCGCAGTTGGAGAAGGTGAAAGGCCAGTATCAGGGCGCCTGTTTCCCGTTCTGGAATCGCGGCCTGCTCGGGCCGGTGTCGCTGACTTTCGATCCGACGGGACGTCTCTGGGTCGGCGGCCTGACGGAGCCGGGCTGGATGCGTCAGCCGGACCGCGGGGCGCTTTATTCAATCGAATACACGGGACAGGTGCCGTTTGAAATCGAGTCCATCCACGCACGGCCTGATGGCTTCCGGATCCGCTTCACGCAGGTGCCGAACCGCCGCGCGGCGGAGGCGGTGCTGTACCGGATTGAGCACTACCGCTACGAGTACAGCTCGGCCTATGGTTCGCGGGAACTCGATCGCACGGCGGTGCCGGTGCGGAGCGTGACCTTCAACCCGGAAGGCCGGGACGTGGATCTCGTCCTGCCCCCGCTGGTGAAGGGCCGGGTCTACCGTTTCGATTTCGATCTCGGCATCACGTCCGAGAAGGGCGAGCCGCTGGCGAACGACCGCGCGGCCTACACGCTGAACGAAATTCCGGACGCGACGAAATGACGACGGGATCGAAAGGCGCGGAGCCCGGGACGGTGAGTCATTAATTGGCCACAATGGGACACCAGTCAGGTGCAGCCCTTGGCGTGAGTCCCGTCCGATGAGGAATTCATGAAGCAGGCGATCGCCCACCTTGCCCTCCTCGTCCGCGACTACGACGAAGCCCTCGCATTCTACACTCAGGTGCTGGGGTTTCGCGTGATCGAAGACACGCCGATTGTCTCCGAGGGGAAGCGTTGGATCCTGATCGCGCCGCCCGGCTCGGATGGATGCAGCCTGTTGCTGTCCAGGCCGAGAGGAGACGCCGATGCCGCGAAGATCGGCCGGCAGGCGGGCAGGCGCGTCTTCCTTTTTCTCCAGACGGACGACTTCTGGCGGGACTACCGGACCTACCTCGCGCGTGGGGTTCACTTTTGCGAGGAGCCGCGCACCGAGCCGTACGGCACGGTGGCGGTGTTCGAGGACCTCTACGGCAACCGTTGGGATCTTCTGCAGCGCAAGCAGCCGTCGTGAACGTCGGCGGTGGTGGAAGTGTGCGGCGGGGACACCGCGCCTCCAGGCTAGGGCGATTGATCTGAGGCTGACCGGCATCGGGGTGCATCGGTCCGCCATCTGCGGAAAAAATCCGGTTCGCTCCTCTCGCTTACAAGACTGTGTGTAACGTCGTAAAACCCCATTTCTCATTCTGAGCGGAGCGAAGAATCCAGGCCCGCGAGGCAAGCGACCGCGTGGATTCTTCGCTTCGCTCAGAATGACAGAGTACGCACACAATCTCTCACGCTCGCCGCCACGCATTCCCCGCGCGGCATCCTCGAATCGAACTCAGATCTGCGAATACGAGGTCGGCACGAGGAAGTGCGGCGTATTCTTCGAGACGGTATCAGCGTACTGCGGCAGATCCTTGATCTTCACCCAGTCCGGATGAGTGCTGAACTTCTTCCAGTTCGCGAGATGGGTCGCGAGGTCGGGCGCGGAGGTGGCGTAGGTGAGATGCGGCAGGTCGCGACCGGCGATCGCCTGGCCAAAGAAGATCGGCGACATCCCAATCTTCCTCATCACGTCCATTTCGCCGTCATTGAACATGGCCATCTTCGCGAGGGCCTTGGCTTCGCTGAAGCTTTCGTAGCTGCGCATTTCGAGTATGCGGGTCTTGATGCGCTGCTTCGAAAAACCGGGTTGCTCGAGGTGCGGCATGCCGGCGAACGCCCGGAGCAGCCAGCTATCGATCCGGGTGTAAACCGGGTCGTCCTTGCCCACCGCAAGGTAGGCCTGGCCGGCCTTCTGCACGGCGGGATCGGCGTTGAGATCCGCGCTCACGCTGACGAACGACTCGAGCGAAGGGTGCGGAATGAAGACCCAGACGGGCGAATCGACGAGGGGCTTCGAGGTGCCGGCGACCTTGTCGACTTCCAGCTCGGTGAACGCGCCAACTGTCCGAATGCCGCGCTGTTCGAGGGCCGGCAGTAGGGCGCGCTCGAGGTAGGCATCGAGCCGGGCCTTGGAGGCACCGGGCTTCAGCCGGTAAGCGCGCAATTCATAATAGTCACGGCCGGCTCCGGCCTTGGTGTCGGCAGCGCTGAGGCCCGCGGGGAGGGCGGTGAGGGCGGAGGCGGTGAGTGAGGTCTTCAAGAAGTCGCGACGGGAGTTTTTCATGGTGAAAGACGATCACGGAAACAAGAATTCCGTGGCCTGGCGAGTGGCGGATCGGTCCCTCCGTAAAATTTCATCGCGCGGTCCGGATCGAACCGTTTGCATCGCCTTTCCCCCTCAACTTTCACGCTCCGTTTTATGTCCCTCTCCATCGCATTCATCGGCACCGGCGTCATGGGTCGCAGCATGGCCGGCCACCTCCAGAAGGCCGGTCACACCCTGCACGTTTACAACCGCACGAAGGAAAAAGCGGCGGCGCTGATCGAGGCGGGTGCGAAGTGGCATGACACCGCCGGCTCGGCCGCGGCGGAAGCGGATGTAGTGTTCACGATCGTCGGTTTTCCGACCGACGTGGAGGCGACTTATCTCGGCAAGGGCGGCGTCGTGGAACGCGCCAAACCCGGTGCGCTGCTGATCGACATGACGACGTCGAGTCCCGCACTCGCCGTGAAAGTCGCGGCGGCCGCGAAGGCGCGTGGCTTGAGTTCGCTCGACGCGCCGGTTTCCGGCGGTGACCTCGGCGCGAAGGAAGCCCGGCTTGTGATCATGGTCGGCGGCGATGCCGACGCGTTTGCCCGCGCGAAGCCGCTGTTTGAGCTCATGGGCAAGAACATCGCGCTGCACGGCGGTCCGGGCGCGGGACAATTTTGCAAGATGGCCAACCAGATCGCGGTCGCGGTCGGCATGGTCTCGTGGTGCGAGGCGCTGGCCTTCGCGAAGAAAGCCGGCCTCGATCCAGCCGCAGTACACGGCAGCATCAGCGGTGGCGCGGCCGGCGGCTGGGCCATGACGAATCTCGCGCCGCGTGCCCTGGCGGACAACTACGCCCCTGGCTTCTACGTGAAGCACATCCTCAAGGATCTTCGCATCGCGCTCGAGAGCGCGGCCGAGATGAAGCTCGAACTGCCGGGCCTGGTCTGCGCCAAGAAACTCTATGATCAGGTCGCTGCCCGCGGTTGGGAAGACTGCGGCACCCAGGCGCTCTATCGGCTCTACACGTCGCTCTGACGAGCGACGTAGTTGAGAGGTGATCGGCAGAGTTGATGGTTGAGAGCTGAGAGTTGAGAGCCCTCGACCCACAAACCTTCTGAATCCGTTTTAAAGACCCATAGGCAGTTTCGTCTCTCAACTCTCATCCCTCAACTCTCAACTCAGCTACAACTCTCAACTCAGCTCCACTCTCAACTCAGCGACAGCTCTCAACTCATTCCATCCCATGAAACCGTCCACTGACTTCCGTAACCGTGTCCTCGCCCGTGAGTGGGTCGCTGGCACCTTCATCAATCTTGGCTCGCCGGTCTCCGTTGAGATCGCCGGGCTCGCCGGTTTCGACTGGCTGCTGATCGATCACGAGCATGGCCCCGGCGGCGAAGACACGATGCTGGCGCAGTTGCAGGCCGCGAGCGCGACGCCCGCGGTGCCGATCGTCCGCATCGCGGCCAACGAGACGCCCCGCTTCAAGCGCGCCCTCGATATGGGAGCGCACGGCGTGATGGTGCCGTGGGTCAGCACCGCGGCTGAGGCCAAGGCCGCGGTCCAGGCGATGCGTTATCCGCCGCTCGGTTTGCGCGGGGTCGCGAAGTTCAACCGCGGCGCGGGCTTCGGCGGCGATTTCGAGGACTATTACAAGAACGCCCACAAGAGCCTGCTGACCGTCGTCCAGATCGAGACGCCCGAAGCCGTCGCCAACATCGACGAGATCGCGGCGGTCGATGGCGCGGACGTGCTGTTCGTCGGGCCGACCGACTTGACCTACAACATGGGCATTCGTGATCAGCTCGATCACGCCGACTTCAAGGCCGCCCTCAAGAAGG
This sequence comes from Opitutia bacterium, assembly GCA_947472765.1. Taxonomy (GTDB): domain Bacteria; phylum Verrucomicrobiota; class Verrucomicrobiia; order Opitutales; family Opitutaceae; genus ER46. The sequence goes on along the minus strand of CANJCM010000047.1, from coordinate 20,093 downwards.
TCAGTGACGCGGCGGTAAAGCATGGCAAGGCCGCCGGTATCCTCGTGCACAACCCGGCGCTCGTGGCGATGTGTCGCGAGTTCGGCTACACCTTTGTCGCCCTCGGCTCCGATGGCGGCTCGGTGCGCGCCGGCCTCGTGTCGATCGTTCAGACCCTGAAGGGCAAATAAGGATTCGCCCTCCGGGCGAATCCGACGTGGAAGTGCGGCGCGGTGCGCCGCACTTCCAAAGTTTTGGGTGCGGTGGCGGTTTTCGTCATCCAGAGCGGGATGGTGGGCCGTTTCCGCGGTTTGTCATTCTGAGCGTCAGCGAAGAATCCATTTAGAAGGTACGACGTGAGGTTCGGGCGGGCCGCGGTTTCACCCCGCGCGGAGTGCCGCCCTGCCACCAGACTTCCAATTTCATGAAGATTACCGAAATGCTCATCACGCCGATCGCGCTCGGCGATCCGCCCCTGCTCAATTCGGTTGGGCTGCATCAGCCCTACGTCCTCCGGACGATCGTCGAGCTCAAGACCGACAACGGACTGACCGGCCTCGCCGAAGTCCCGGGCAGCGTCGCGATCGACAAGGCGCTGGCCGCGGTGCGTGACACGGTGGTGGGTGCGGATCCGTTGAACTGGCACCGGCTGCGCGGATCGCTGGCGGAACGTTGCTCGCCGGAGACTTCGGCGGAACGCGGCGACATGCCGTGGGACAGTCGCACCAAGGTGCAGGTGTACAGCGCGCTCGATGTCGCGTGCCTCGATCTCGCCGGCAAGGCGTTTGGCGTCCCGGTGGCGACGCTGCTCGGTGGCATCGTCCGCGAACGCGTGCCGTATTCCGCTTATCTCTTCTACAAGTACGAAGGCGCGGGTGGCGCCCTTGGCGAGGGCACCGATCCGAAGGCCACCGGTTGGGCGGCGGCGCGGCAGAAGGCCGCGCTCGATCCCGCCGGCATCGTCGCGCAAGCACAGGTGATGGTGAAGGAATTCGGTTTCGAATCGATCAAGCTGAAGGGTGGGGTGTTCGAGCCCGCGCAAGAAGTCGCCGCGATGAAGGCACTCTACGAGGCCTTCGGGCCGAAGGTGCCGCTGCGTTTCGATCCCAATGGCGTGTGGACCGTCGAGACCTCAATCAAGTGGGGCCGCGAGATGAAGGGGATTCTCGAATACCTCGAGGATCCTTGCCGCACGCAGAAGGGCATGGCCGCCGTGCGCGAGGCGCTGCAGATGCCGCTCGCCACGAACATGTGCACCACATCTTTCGACGACCTGCCCGGCAGCGCGCAGACCCACTCGGAGGATGTCATTCTTACCGATCACCATTTTTGGGGCGGGCTGCGCTCGTCGATGGAACTCGCGGCGCATTGCCGGACCTTTGGCCGCGGAGTCTCGATGCATTCGAACAATCACGCGGGTATCTCGCTCGCGGCGATGACGCACCTCGGGGCCGCGATGCCGAATCTCACCTACGCGCTCGATACGCACTATCCGTGGCAGTACGACGAGATCATCGTCGGCGGGCGGATGAAGATCGAGGGCGGCTGCGTCACACTGCCGAAGGGTCCAGGCCTCGGCGTCGAACTGGATCGCGACGCGCTCGCCAAGGCCCATGCCACTTATCTTCGGGCCGGCATCAAGGAACGTGATGACGTTTCCGAGATGAAGCGTCGGAATCCGAACTGGACCTTCATGGCGGTCCGCTGGTGAGGACGGGAAAGTAAGAAGGTAGAAGGAAGAAGGAAGAAACCTTCGGACGTTGTCATAGGGCGTGCGGGGCAGGGTAGTCGGAGCCCGCGCATCCCGGCGCTCTTCGACTAGCTCAGAGCCTTTACTTTAAGCGAACGCAGGCCGTGAGCCTGTCGAACGGCTGCGCGCCACTCCTCTCCAGAGGGGATCTTTCGAAAGCGCTTTGGCAAGCGTATCCTCCGGAGCCGGAACGATGCCGTGGAACGAAATCGGCGGGTGTGGGCACCCGCCCTCCATGGTAGGCGGATTTTTCAGACTTCAGTTCGCTCTCCTCTCCAAGAGCAATCCATGGAGGGACGGTGCCCCCACCGTCCAAGGATGCCTAACGTGCGACGGAACGTCCACTGATCGGTGTAGGGCCGGCGCCCTTCGACTGGCTCAGGGCCCGGGATTTCCTCCGTTTGGCCTTGAGCTTGCCGAACCGGCTAGTCGCCGGGCCACGGCTTTCATTCGCGAAACGGCCCGGCGGCGAGCCGTTCAACAGACTCAGGGCCTGCCGTTCGCATAAAATAAAGGCTCTGAGCTAGTCGAAGGGCGCCGGCCCTACATTCGACACGTCGCTTTCCGCTAATCCAAAATCGAAAATTCCACGGGCGGCGTGGGTCAGGTTCGAATCGCCCCGTATTTCCGCTCGATTCCCGCATTCGGTCCCGCTGACATTCGCTGCATGACGCCCCTCGTCCAACGCCTCGCCGACAAATATGCCCTTGTGACCGGAGCCGGCTCCGGCATCGGGCGCGCCATTGCCGTCCGTCTCGCGGCGGAAGGCGCGCACGTCACGATCCTCGAGTTTCGCGCCGAGGCCGGTGAGCAGACGGCGACCCAGATTCGCGAGGCCGGCGGTACCGCCCGCGTGATCGCGGCGGATGTCTCGGATACCGAGTCGATGCGGGTGGCGTTCGAACAGATCGAGAAACTGGACATCCTGGTGAACAACGCCGGCATCGCCCACGTGGGCAACGTGGTCACCACGACGGCGGCGGATTTGGACCGGGTCTACGGCGTGAATGTGAAAGGGGTTTACCACGGACTGCATTTCGGCGTGCCGAAGATGCTGCGGGCCGGTCGCGGCGCGGTCGTCAACGTCGCGTCCACCGTGTCGAAGATCGCGATCGCGGATCGCTTCGCTTACGGCATGAGCAAGGGTGCGGTTCTGACCATGACCTTGTCGGTGGCCCGCGACTTCATCGACCAGGGGATCCGCTGCAATTGCGTGTGCCCGGGCCGCGTGCACACGCCCTTCGTCGACGGGTTCATTGCGAAGAATTATCCGGGCCGGGAGAAGGAGAAGTTCGCGGAGCTCTCTGCGACGCAGCCGATCGGCCGGATGGGCCGGCCGGATGAGATCGCGGCGCTGGTCGCGTTCCTCGCCTCCGACGAGGCGTCGTTCATCACCGGATCGGCCTACGACATCGACGGCGGCACCGTGACCCTCCGCTAAGCGGCGGAGGGTGGGGGAATTGGCTGCCACCCGAACTGCAGGGGGCACACAGAAGGCCGCTTCCAGGAGGCCGGGCCGGAGGCGTGTTCCGACGTGAGTCTACGTGATTCCCCCTCGGCATATCTCTACGTCCGATCAGGCTTTTCCCTTGTCGGTGCCAATAATTTGCACAGAATCATTCCCATGATCGCCTGGCTCCAGCGCTGCGTTATTACCGGTTTCTTCCTGATCGCGGTGAGTGCGCGGGCGGTGCTCATCACGCCGACGACGTTTACGTGGAGTACGGGTTCGGACCCAGCAGTTACCTCGGTCTTTGAGACGGCGGGAAACTGGACGAGCGAAGGGGGCGGTGCACCCACGACGGGCAGCGCTCTGGTCTTCGGCAGCTCCGGGGTTTCAAGCGTGGCCATTTCGGCCAACTTTGCCGCGGATTCCCTGACGCTGACGGGCGCGTTTCCGGCGTATGTTTTTTCGTCGACCACGCTACCGGCGCCGCAGCTTCGACTGGCTGCCGGCGGTCTGACCATCGGGAGTGGCGGTGCGACCCCTGTGACATTCCAAGCCGGAATGCAGATCGGGCTCGCGGCGAACCAGACTTGGAATGTCGGCGCGGGAAACCTGGTCGTGGCCGCCCACGTTTTTGAGGCCGGCACCAGTTCCCGCCTGACGAAGGCTGGCTCCGGCACGCTCACGCTCTCCGGAACGAACGCCTACGCCGGCGGTACGACTTTCAATGCGGGTGTCACGTCGATCTCCGCCGACGCCAATCTCGGATTCACGCCGGCGACTCCCACGGCGGGCAGCCTGACTTTCAACGGCGGTTCGCTGTCCACGACCGCCTCGTTCACGCTCAATTCCAATCGCGGAATTTCGCTCCTCGCCGGCGGCGGCATGATCAGCCCGGCGCCCAGTACGACGCTGACTTATGGTGGGGTGATCGACGGCACCGGCCCGCTGATCAAGAGCGGCGGCGGCGCGCTCACGCTGAGCGGGACGAACACGTTCACCGGCGGGCTGTCGGTGAATGCCGGCCAGATTTCCGTGAGCGCCGATGCCAACCTCGGCGCCTCGACCGGTGCCGTGACGCTCAACAGTGGCGTACTGATTTCCACGGCCACTTTCCCGATCAGCACGACCCGCAGCATCACCCTGGCAGGCTCGGGCGGCGGGCTGAGCGCGGCTGGCGGCACGGTGCTAGCGTTCGGTGGCGTGATCAGCGGCACTGGTCCCCTGACGATTTACAATGCCGGGACCGTCGCGCTTTCCGGCGTGAACACCTTCACCGGCGGCGTGGTCTTTAACACCGGTACGCTTTCCGTGGCGCAGGATGCTAACTTGGGGGCCTACCCGGGTTCACCGACGGCGGGAAACATCACGTTCAACGGCGGCACGCTCTCCTCGACCGCCGACCTGACGGTCGGAGCGAATCGAGGGATCGCCATCAACGCCGGCGGCGGTGCGTTCGCGGTGGCCACCGGAACCGCGTTGAAAATCGACGGCATCGTCGCCGGTACCGGGCCGATCGTGAAGGCCGGCAATGGCGTTTTGGAACTCGGCGGCGCGAACACGTTCTCTGGCGCGCTCAGTATCGACAGTGGCGGGACGCTCCGGGCCTCGCATGCCTCGGCCCTCGGGACGACGGCCGGTGCGACCAATGTGACTTCTGGAGGCGCGCTGGAACTCAATGGCGTCAGCGTCGGTTCGGAACCGGTAACCCTGGCCGGATTCGGACTCAGCAGCACCGGGGCGCTGACCTCGAGTGGCGCCGCCTCGCTCGCCGGCAACATCACGCTGGCCGCCAACACCGGCATCGGGGTTTCGGATACGCTGACGCTCTCCGGTACGATTGGTGAAAGCGGCGGCGCGCGCAGCCTGACCAAGGTCGGATCCGGCACGCTGATTTTGACCGGTTCGAGCACTTACACGGGGTCGACCGCGGTCTCGGGTGGAACGTTGCGATTGGGGGCGGCGAATGTGCTTCCGGCCGGCACGACGGTCACGGTCGGGGGAGGCGCGGCTTTGAACGTCCAGGCCAGCCAGACGATCGCGACGCTCAATACGGGCAACACGAGCAGCCTGACGCTTGGTGCGGGCACGCTGACCCTGACCACCGGCGGTGCCATCCAAAGCGGCAGTTCCGGCGCCGGTGGGTTCACTTTCGGTGATGGAACGACCCGCAATTTTTCCGTGAGCGGCAACCCGCTCGGGCACACCGGCGGGACGACGATTCTCGCGGGGGCCACGCTTTCGATCGGCGGCGGCTCCGATTCGGGCGACATCAGCGGCAACATCACCAACAATGGGACGATCAACTACAGCCACCTTTCGTCGTCCGACTACGCGACGTTCAGCGGCGTGATTTCCGGCCCCGGCGACTTCGTTAAATCTTTCGCCAGCAGCGTCGAGATTTCCTTCAACCAGCTCTACACCGGCAAAACGTCCCTCAACGGCGGATCGGTTTACATCAACAGCGACGCGAAGCTCGGCGCCGTGCCTGAGGCAGCTACTCCCGGCAAGCTGACGTTCAACGGCGGCACCTTGGTCACGACGCTGACGATGACGCTCAACGCCAATCGGGGAATTTTGCTTGAGGCCGGCGGCGGCAAGATCAGTCCCAACTCCGAGAGGACGTTGACCTACGGCGGCATCATGACGGGGACAGGGGCGTTCACGAAGTCTGGCAGGGGTGCGCTTCTTCTCAACGGAAACAACACTTACACCGGGGGCACGATTGTCAGCGAGGGCTGGCTCCAATTGGGCGTCGACCAGGCGCTGCCTTCGGCGACCAACCTCCAGGTGCTCTCAACGTCAGGCGTGGGCGGGACGCTGGAATTGAACGGGCACACCCAAACCGTGGGCAATTTGACCTTCGGCGGTGCGGGTTCGGTCAGCGACTCGACTCCCAGGATCATGATCGGTGCCGGCACGCTCAACCTGACGGGTAATCTCACGTTCGACGCCACCGGTAATCCGACGGGGAGTGCTGGAATCTTCGGCGGAACGGTCAATCTCGGATCTTCGCCCCGCTCGTTCACGATCAACAACTCCACCGGCACGGCCGCGGAATTTGCCGTTAGTTCCAACCTCACCGGCACGAACTCCCTCTCCAAGTTTGGGACCGGCACGCTGGTTCTCACGGGAACGGCCTCGCACACCGGCGGAACCACGATCAGCGGCGGCACCCTTCAGGTCGGCGACGGCGGCACCACCGGCAACCTGACCGGCGCAATCACGATCTCGAGCGGCACGCTGGCCTTCAATCGCAGCGATGACGTGACGATTGCCACCAACCTCAGCGGCGGCGGCGGTTTGCAGCAAATGGGCGCCGGGTTACTGACGCTGACCGGCAGCAATAATTACAACGGCACCACGATTTCATCCGGTGCCCTCAGTCTCGGCAACGGCGGCACCTCCGGTTCGATCAATGGTTCTGTCTCGAATGACGGCACGCTGATCTTCAACCGTAGTGACAGCATCACCTTCAACGGCACGATTTCCGGTAACGGCGGAATCATCAAACGTGGGGTCGGCTCGGTCGTATTGAATGCCAACAACAGCTCGTTCTCCGGCCCGGTCGTAATCGAGAACGGTATTCTGGCGGTCGCCTCGCTCAACTGGATCGATTCCAACTCCTCGCTCGGCGATGGCTTGGGCGGAGACGGCCGGATCGCCATCGGCAGCGGCACGACCGGTGCCACGCTGAGCTATTCCGGGAGCAGCTACACTGCAACAGATCGACCGATCGAGCTGGCCGGTACCACCGGAGGTGCGATGCTGGCTGTCGGCGGAAGTGGCTCGGTTGAATTCACCGGCGATCTTATTGCGAGCGGCGCTGGCAGCAAGACGCTCACCCTTTCGGGCAGCAGCAACGGCACGGGTACCTTCTCCGGCATCATCAGCGATAATTCGCCGACCAATACCACGACTGTGCGCAAAACCGGATTCGGAACCTGGTACCTATTCGGTGCCAACACCTACACTGGGAGTACGTTCGTGAACGGCGGCAAACTGACACTGGGCAGCAACGATACTCTTCCCGGTGGACGCGATATTACCGTCAACGACACCAACGGCGGTTCCACGACGTTGAACGTTGCCAATACGCGGCAGTCGATCGGCAGCCTGATTTTTGGCGGAATCGGGGCGAGCGGCTTCGCCAGCAATCAGGTGCTTCTCGGTTCCAGCGGCACGCTCTTCCTTTCCGGCGATCTCACCTACAACGCGACCAATAATCCCCAGGGGGCGACGCTCTCTGCGTACGATGTGTTCGACGGCGGTTATCCGTATGGCGGCACGCTCGACCTCAACGAGGGCACGCGAAACTTCAACATCGGGAACTCCGCCTCCACGGATCGCGAGCTCACGATCTACTCCGATATCACCGATGGCGGAATCATGAAGCTGGGCAGCGGAACGCTCGTGCTGGCGGCGTCTGGCAATTTCAGCGGCGGCACCACCGTTTCGGCCGGCACCCTCCTGCTCGGTGGCAGTGGTTACATGGACGGCAGTTCAGTTGGTGGCGGCCCGATTGGCACTGGTTCGCTGACGCTTCAGTCCGGAACGATCTTGGGCGCCGCCAACCTGCACAATGCCTACGGATCCTCCGACAGCGACGTGCAGATTTACAACCCGGTGTCGCTGGCGAACAACGTCACCCTCGGCGTGAGTGATTCCCAGGGCGGCCGCTCGCTCGAACTCGCCGGTGCGGTCACGGTGGCGGACCTTGCGACGACCGTGCATCTCAAGGGTGACTCGGGCGTGCAGATCTCCGGCGCGCTGAACGGCGCCGCCCCGGCGACGGCACTGACCTTCGACAGCGGCGCGTCGGCGCAGCGGGGGCTCATCTTCCTGACCGGTTCGCTTGGCGGCAATCTTGCGAGCGTCACGGCGGATCATTCCGCGGTGATCTTCGGTTCCCCCACCACGCTCACCAACACGGCGGCCGTGAAGGTCGTGAACCAGGGTTACGTGAGCGTGGGCGTGGGGTCGCTGTCCGATGTCCCCACCGCGGCGGCGCTCCTTGCCCGGATCAGCCCGGCCGACAAGACGGCCTTTGCGGGCACGTTCGGCTTTGACTCGGACGTGGATCGATTGCCCCGGCCCTATAATTTCTCTGCTCCGATCGACTTTTCGGGTTTTGGGGCCGGTTTCACCATTGGCTCGATCTCTGCGGCCATCCTTTCGGGCACGATTACGCCGCCCGCGACGGGTTACGCGTTTGGCAACGGCGGCGGAGCCCTCGTGGTCCGCAGCAACCTGACCGATGTCGGCGGCAGCAAGAGCACCACGGTCACCTCGTCTGGCGCCATCCCGGACAACGCCTTGCTGGTGATCTTCATGGGAAACAATTCCTACACAGGAAACTTCAGCGTCACCAACTCGCTCGCGATCCTCGACTCGGCCAGCGCGTTGCCCGCCGGGCGGATGATTTCACTCGGGACGAATGGTTATGTAGGATACACGGAGCCGTTCGCACTCAGCCAGGCTCCCACGGTTGCCAGCTTCCTCAACCGGATTTCAGCCTACACGGCCAGTTCCGTGATTGGCTTCGACTCTAGCGGCTCCATTGACGCACACCTCGGGAATGAATCGAGCTGGCCGGGCAGCCGGATTGAGTCCGGGCCGATCGATCTCAGTGCTTTCGGCCGCATCTATCTCGGCACGACCTCCGGGGCCTCGCTGACGGGCCGGATTCAGGCCCCGAACCAGTCGGGCGCGGATCGCACCCTCTCGTTGATCGGAGCCGGCGGCGACTTGACCGTCAGCTCACCACTCGCCGCCGGGGACGTCACGCGCGTCGAAGTCGGATCGGATTCGCACATCCTGGGCGATGGCGGGGTGGAATTGCTCGGTGCCAGCACCTACACCGGCGGCACGACGCTGCTCAGCGGCAACCTCGCGTTGGCCGACAACACCCTCTTGAACGCTAATGGCTCCATCCGTTCCGGCCCGCTCGGCACGGGTCCGCTGACGGTTCCCGCCTCCGCCGTGGAGCCGGTGCTCCGGGAATTGAGCGACGCTTATGGACTGACGCTCCACAACCTCATTTCGATCGGCCGGAAATTGAAAATCGGCAACTTCTCGTTCGACGATTTTGGCGTCCTCAGCATCCTCGGCGAGGGCTACTCTGAATACAACGGGATCGTTCTGAAAGGAGCCATTAGTGATCACGGCGGTAGCGCCGGCAGCCTCGATCTCTGGGGCGACACCGTCCTCTCCGGCTCGAGTTCGTATTCCGGGGGGACGTTCCTCAATTACGGTCGGCTGACCCTCGGCAGTGATACCGCGCTGGGGACCGGCGCTCTGACCCTCCAACCGATCGAGGGGGAAGGCTCCTCGATTTCGCTCGCGGTCGCCAACGGTTCGCGAGTCATCGCCAACAACCTCGTCGTAAACATGTTTTCCGACGACTATCTCCCGATCTACGGCCACGGCAGCCTGACGATCAATGGCGCGGTGCAGCTGAACAGCAGCGTCGCGTTCTCGCCCACGTCCGGACCACTGTTCCTGAACGGCGATATCACCGGGTCGGGCCGTTTGACCGTCGAAGCATTCCAGAGTGTTTTCCTCAGTGGCACCAACTCCTACAGTGGCGGAACCCGCGCCGGTTATGGAAACATCATCTTTACGAATACCGGCTCGCTGCCGGGTTCGAGCAGCCTGACCTCGTACAACGATGGCTACATCGGAATCGGATTCGTTCCCGGGAACATCCAAAACGACTTCCTCAGCAAGTTCAACAAGAGCAACACCACGGGCGCGATTGGCTTCGACGGGCCGCTGACCGATCCGGCCAACACCTTCAACGGCACGATCAACCTTGGCGATCCGGATGGAGCCGGCCCTGCCACCGGCTTTCAATCCAGCGTTCGCTTGGGTTCGGCGACCCGGGCCATTCTGTCGGCGACGGCGACGATTACGCCGCAGGGCGATGTCTACCGGTTTGGTGGCGGCGGTGGCTTGCTGGAAGTGAATTCGTCGCTCGTGGATGGTACCAGTCCCCGCTCGCTGCTCGTCCAGTCGGACTCCCGTACGCCGCTCACGCTGCGGCTCGGCGGCACCAATACCTATTCCGGTTCCTCCGGCACGGAAGTCCACTCTTCCGCCGTGATTTTCAAGAGCGGATCCATGCCGGCCACGGGTTCACTCCTAATGTCGGGCATGGGTTATATCGGCACCGAGGATGCCGGACCGACTGGGGCGCAGTCGCTCATCGGCCGCTTCAGCAACTACGCCCATTCGGGGACGATTGGCTTCGATTCCTTCACCGGCACCTATGCAGTCGGCGGCACACTCGATCTGAGCGGGCTCAATTCCGGAGCGAACGTGTATCTCGGGACCGCCACCAGTGCCACGATTGGGGTCACGGCCATCACCCTGCCGATCGGCCAGACCGAGTATCGCTTCGCCGGTTACAAGGGTGGGCAGTTGACCGTGACGACCCCACTCGGCGGTGCGAATTCGGTGGCCATCGGTGAAAGGTATTCTCCGGTCACGCACCGTTCGCCCATCGATTTCAACGGCCCGCTTTCCAGCGTCACCCTGAGTGGTAACAACACCTACACGGGCGGGACGAAGCTTTCCGCCGGCCGGCTGATGTTTGGGAGTAATACTGCGCTGGGCACCGGAACCCTGACGGTGAACAGCGAGTATTCGTCACTCTACGATTACGATGTGTATTATGACGCGCCCGTGCTCGCGGCGGCAAATTCCGGTCTCACCCTTCCCAACGCTCTCGCTGTCCATAGTAACCTGATCCTCGGAGGTTCGAACGCCTTTACGCTGGCGGGAGCAATTTCCGGCTACGCTGAAATTTACAAGACCGGCAATTTCGCGGTGACACTCAGCGGCGACAATTCGTCCTTTTCCGGCGGCTTCTATATTGCCCAAGGCAGCATCAACGTCGCCCACCCGAATGCACTCGGCTCCGGCCCGCTGCGGATGGGCACGGCGATGGCTCCGTCCGTCGCGTTCTCGGTCAGTGCCACCGTCAACGGCCTCTTCGGTGATAATGCCTCCGACCTCATCACGTTGGGCAATGGCACGACCCTCACGGTCTACCAATCGGACGATTCCCACTATGACGGGCAGTTCGCCAGCACGGGGGGAGCGCTCGTGTTTCAAGGTTTCGGCAGCAAACTCCGCTTGAACGGCGACAGTTCGGGCTACGTCGGTACCACGCTCATCAGTGGCGCCACGGTCGTCGCCGGTCACAACAACGCCTTCGGTCCGAGCACGAATGTCGTGACGCTGCACGGCGGCGTGCTGGCGGTCGATGCAGGTGTTACGGTGGCAAACAGCCTCGCACTGGAGGACGGCGCGCTGGGCGGCACCGGCACGTTCAAGCCCTCCGGCACGCTCAACATTGGCGGAGACGGCGAGCATCAGGTCGTGCTGGCCCCGGGCCTCAGCGTTGGGACGCTGTCCTTCGACGGCAGCCTCCTCGGGGTGAGCAACACGCTCAATCTCGGGCCCGGCGGCGGCTTCAACTGGGAAATCCGTGACGCGGCCAATAGTGCGACCGGGTGGGACCAAATCGTGGTGCAGGGCACCGTGAACATTTCCGCGACGAACCTCGCACCCTTCGATTTCAAGATTATCTCCCTCGGCAGCGACGGCGAGGGCGGCCTGGCGCTGAACTTCGATGGGACCAAGCCCGGATCCTGGACCGTGCTCTCTGCCACCAGTATCACGGGCTTCACCGGATCCGCGCAGTTCGCCATCGACACCTGCAACTTCGAAAACTCGTTCTCGTCGGGGTTAAAAGGCTTCAACTTCAGTCTCGGTGGCTCACCGGGAAATATGAGCCTGGTGCTGAACTTCGATCCGACCGTCGTACCCGAGCCGTCGACCTACGCGCTGCTCGTGCTGGGACTCGGCGTGGTCGGCTGGACCATCCGGCGCCGGCGGGTTTGAAGAACGGCCGGGTCTCTTCTCGACGGCTGTAGGGCCGGCGCTCGCCGCCGGGCCTTTTCTAGAGCGGGTTAAGGAATACCGGAGCCATATTTGGGCGTGCACGAGGCACGCCCCTACACGAAATGACAATCGATGTAGGGGCGCGCCTCGTGCGCGCCCGCAATGTCTGATCGGCTGCACTTCAACTTAATCTGCTCTAGAATGGAAGCTGAGGCCTGGCGACGAGCGCCAGCCCTACATAGTTCGGTGAACGTTCGGTCCGTCGTAATGCATCCGTGGACGGTGGGGGCACCGTCCCTCCATGGACTGCTCTTTGAGAGGAGAGCGAACGGAAGTCTGAACACGATCCGCCTACCATGGAGGGCGGGTGCCCACACCCGCCGATTTCGTTCCACTGCATCGTTCCGGCTCGAGAGAGGTGGGCGAGCGCCGGGGTGTGTGGCTGCTCCGCCTCGCCCTAATTCCCGAGCCGCCTCAGTAACGCGGTGGCTTCCGCGTGGGCGGGATCAATTTCCAGCGTGCGTCGTACGGCCGCCGTGCCGCCGGCGCGATCGCCGCGGTTGAGTAGAATCGTCGCCCTCGCATAGGGATAGTCGGCCACCGCGGGCGCACTCGTTTCCGCCGTTTCCAAGGCGCGAATCGCCTCGGCCGGCCGGCCGGTCTGCGCGAAGATCAGTCCGAGGTTGTACCACGCCCGGTCGTGACGCGGATCCCGCCGGGTCGCCTCCCGCAATGCGAGTTCGGAGTCCGGCAGCTTGCCGGCCGCGGCAAAGGCCAGGCCCGCGCTGAACGCCGCGCCGGCATCCGTGGGATCCTTTTGGGCTGCCCGCCAGAACGCCGCCGCCGAGTCCTCGTCGCGACCTGCGGCATTCAGCACGGTCCCCAACGTCGAAAAAATTCCGGCCGCATTCGGATCCCAGGTGGCCGCAAGCCGCAGGCTCGCCTCGGCTTCCGTGAGCCGGCCGCGATTGAAGAAATCCTGTGCGATCCGCAACTGGCCCGCTGGTTGATCCGCCATCACTGCGAGATATGTGTCCAACTCGCGGCGCTCGTTCGAGTCGGGAGGGAGCTGATCGGACAGGGCCCAGGCCGCGTCGAGTCGCACGAGACGCGTGGCATCCCGCAGCAGTGGCCGCACCTGTTCGCGCTGCTCGTTGAGGCCGCCCAGCACCTGCACCGCGGCGGAGCGCACGAGCGGGTCCGAGTGGGCGAGGGCCTGCCGCGCGGCGACGACGACCGCGGGTGACTGGGCGGCGTACGGCCGGGTCAGCAGCAACAAGGAAGCGCGCCACGCCGGCACGTCTTCCGTCTCCAATAATTTCAACAACCGCGGTCCCGCTTCCGGTGCTAGTGTCTGGGCCGCCGCGACCGCCCGGGCCCGTTCCCGCTGGCGCGAGTCCAGCTTCGCGCCGTACCAGCGATCCGCCGCGGCCACTGCCCAGTCGACGTCGCGATCGGTGTGGCAGCGGCTGCACGCATTGGGAATCGAGAGCTCCTTCGTCAGCAGCGGATCAGGCTTCGTGAAACCATGGTCGTGCCGCGGATCCCGCTGCATGAAGGTCGTCGTCGGCATGTGGCACGAAACGCAGCGATTGCCCGTGCTGTCGGCCGCGTGGTGCGAATGAGCGGTGGGATCAATTCGCGGCGCGTCCGCGCGGACTGAGGTGCTGCCATGGCATTGGAGGCACAGAGCGTTGTTCTCGACCGGCAACCGCGGCCGGCCGCTGTGGGGCTCGTGGCAATCGAGGCAGGTGACATGGGCCTTGCCGCCCATCCGGCTGAGCAGGAGCGAAGTCGTATTGAAGTCCTCATCGCGCATCTGGCCGTCGGCGTAAAACACGCCGGGCTCAGTGGGCAGAGTCAGGCGATAATGATCCGGGTAGGGGACGCCCGGCCGCACGTTGCCGGTGAGCAGTTCATTGCGCGCATGGCACGGCGCACAGGTCTCCTGCGCCCGCTGGCGGGTCTGCGCCAGTTCCGTGCCGGTGAGGGCGGTCCGCACTTTTCCCGGCTGGGCATGATTCGCCGGGAGGTCGTGGCACTGGGCGCAGCCGACGCCGTGTTCACTCCAGGTCGAGGCGTAGGTGTCGGTCGACGGCTGATAGTTCTTGGTGAACTGGGTGAGGTGGCAGTGGGCGCACATCGAGTTCCAGTTCATGCCGCGACCCTGCCAGTGGCCCCATTCGCCCGGCTGCCGCTGCTCGTAGCCGAAGACGTTGAACCATTCCTCCTTCGCCGGATCGAAGGCGAGTTCGGTCATCTGATAACGCCCGCCCCCGACCGGAACGACGAACTGCCGCAGCGGGGTGTGTCCGAGCACAAACTCAACGCTCGCATTCACCGGGGCCGCCGGGTCGCGCCGTTCGCTGAACTCCGCGTGCCCTTCCTTCCAGCCGACGGTGTAGTCCACGGCTTCGACTTTCATCTCGCGCGATTTGAATGCCACCGCATCGGTGGTGGCATCCACCGGGCGATGGGCGTGGGCGTGATGTGATCCGGCCCACGCGTCATAGGCGGCTTGGTGGCAGGCGCGACAGTCGGCGGACTTCGCCGCGGCCGGCTCGGTCTTCCGTCCAGGTGCGGCCGCCGCCGTCGCCGTCACTGGGGCCGTGTTCGCGGGCCGGCGGCAGCCGCTCAGAAGGGTTTCACCGGCGCAGAGTGCGAAAACGATGCCGTAAGATCCAAGCGCCCAGCGCAGCCGGCGCCCGACCACGCCGCGAAACAGGGAGAACAGGGGAAACATGCAGGAGCGCGAAGGTAGTCAGGAAAGCGCCCGTGACGGCAAGCCGAAGCGCCGATCGGCGACGACCGTCTAGCGCGTGCTGAGCCGATAGACGGTGCGCGAGGTCCAGGTCTGCCCCGGCCGGAGAATGGTCGAAGGGAACGAGGGTTGATTCGGCGAATCCGGAAAGTGCTGCGTCTCCAAACAGAAACCGCTGCGGCGTCCGTACGCGTGTCCGCTTTTGCCCACTTCGGAGCCGTTGATGAAATTGCCGGTGTAGAACTGCACGCCCGGCTCGGTGGTGCGAAACTCGAGCAGCCGGCCGGATTGCGGTTCGAACACGAGCCCCGCGGGAGCGAGCGGATCCGTTCGGGGATCGAGGATGAAGTTGTGGTCGTAGCCCGCGGCCAGCCGCAGCTGTTCGTTGGGATGCTCGATCCGCTCTCCGATGCGGCAGGGAGCGCGGAAGTCGAAGGGCGTGTTCCCGACCGGCGCGACTTCACCCGTGGGAATCATGCCGGCGTCCACGGGCAGATAGGTTGACGCCTGCAGGGTGACGAGGTGGCCGAGAATGCTTTCGGTCTGCTCGCCGGCGAGGTTGAAGTAAACGTGGTTCGTGAGATTCACCGGCGTCGCACGGTCGGAGCGGGCGAGATAATCGATCTGCAACTCGCCTGCTCCGACCAGCGTGTACGTTACGGTGACGTCGAGATTGCCGGGATAACCCTCGTCGCCGTCCGGGCTCCGCAGTCGAAACGTGACCGCGGGCTGCGTGGGATGCGGGCGGAATTCGCTGGCCCAGATCTTCCGGTCGAAGCCCGCGCGGCCGCCGTGGAGATGGCAGGGAATGCCGGCGGGGGCGTTGTTGGTGGCGAGCTCGTGCGTCCGGCCATCGAGCGTGAAACGCCCGTGGGCGATGCGATTGCCGTAGCGACCCACGATGGCGCCGAAGTAGGCGGTATGCGCGGCATAGGCCTCGACCCGGTTGAACCCGAGCACGACATCGTCGAGTTGCCCACGGCGATCCGGCGCCCGCCAGCGCACGAGCGTCGCCCCGTAGTCGGTCAATGCGATCTCCGCGCCGTCGCGGTCCTGGAGCACGAAGAGCTGGGCGGGCTCGCCGCTCGAAGTGAGGCCAAACGGAATCATGGAGCCCGCAGTGAAAGGACTGGCGGGACGAAGGCGAGTCGCGGTCGATCGGGTGGCCGCACCGGGATTGCTTTGGCGTGGAACAAAGCCCGTTGCGCCCGCACCATTTTCCCATGGCCGATCCCACTCCCGCCGAAAACCTCCCCATCCTCTACACGAAAGAAGGCTGCCCCTGGTGCACGGAGGCGGTGAAGTTTCTCGATGGCCACGGCGTCAGCTACCGGCTGCGCGACGTCAGCCGCGATGCCGCCGCGTTTGAAGAGCTCAAGCGCAAGTCCGGCCAGACGCGGGCGCCGACGCTCGACTGGAACGGAAAGATTCTTGCTGACTTCGGCACGGAGGAACTCGTGCCGTTCCTGCAGGCCCGGAACGTCAAGCTCGAGGACAGCTGAGGATTTTCGATTTTGGATTTTGGATTCTCGATTGGGGACGGGAGCGATGCGATTGCGTGTCCGTGACGCGCGACATGCCCAACGGTTTTGGGTGCGTGATCCGGCGGCTGAGGACGTCCCAAGAAATGGCGGCGCGGCTGTTGTCATTATTACCTGGATTCCGAAGTTAAGCGGTTTGGCGTGGCCCTGTCCGTGAGGACAGGGACTCATTGATCGTTTCGCCTAAAGCCGTCCCGCTGCTCACGCAGCGGGCTACGAAGGCAATTTCGTAATTCGGGTGTTAGATGACAAACGCCTCCGGGTCGGGAAGGTAGACCGCGGAGCGGCGGGCCACGGCGATTTTTTCCTGCGCTTTGCCGCGGAAATCCTCTTACGTCGGCGGTGTATGCGCGACGTCGTCATTCTCTCCGCCACCCGTACCCCGATCGGTGCCTTTCAAGGCGCCCTCGCGGGGGTGCCGGCTCCCCGGCTCGGAGCTGTGGCGATTCGCGGAGCGGTGGCGCAAGCGCGTATCGATCCGTCGGACGTGACGGATGTCCTGATGGGCAATGTCCTGCAGGCCGGTCTCGGCCAGGCGCCCGCACGCCAGGCGGCGATCTATGGCGGGCTGCCGCCGACGGTGCGCACGGTGACGGTTCACAAGGTGTGTGGTTCGGGCCTGCAGGCCGTGTGGCAGGCTGGCCAGTCGCTGTCGCTGGGTGACGCGGGCTTTGTCGTGGCCGGTGGCATGGAGAACATGAGCGCCGCGCCGTATTTGCTGCCGAAGGGGCGCGAGGGCTTCCGGCTCGGCAACCAGACGATGCTCGATTCGATCATCCATGACGGCCTCTGGGATCCCTACGGCCAGATTCACATGGGCAACTGCGCCGAACAGTGCGCCCAGCGTTACGGTTTCACCCGGGCGCAACAGGATGCCTTTGCCGCCGAAAGTTTCCGGCGGGCGAACGCGGCCCAGGCCGACGGGCGGCTCGCCGCGGAAATCACGCCGGTCGAGATCACCGACGCCAAGGGCGGGGTGCGATTCGTGGAACGCGATGAAGGACCTGCGAAGGTGAATTACGACCGGATGCCGACGCTGCGGCCGGCCTTTGATCCCAAAGGTACAATCACCGCCGCCAATGCCTCGAGCATCAACGATGCCGCGGCGGCGCTCGTGCTCTGTCAGGGGGCGACGGCGTCGGCCCGCGGGTTGAAGCCGCTGGCGCGGATTGTGGCGATGGCCGGACATGCGCAGGAGCCGTTGTGGTTCACCACCGCGCCCATTGTGGCGGCCGGGAAAGCATTGGAGCGCGCCGGCTGGTCGGCCGCGGACGTGGATCTCTGGGAGGTTAACGAGGCGTTTGCGGTCGTGGCGCTCGCGTTCATGCAGGAACTGAAACTGTCGCCCGGGAAGGTGAATATTCGCGGCGGTGCGATCGCGCTCGGACACCCGATCGGCTGCAGTGGGGCCCGGATTCTCGTCACGCTGCTGGCAGCGCTGCGGGAGCGCGGACTGAAACGCGGCGTGGCCACGATCTGCATCGGCGGGGGCGAGGCGCTCGCGGCCTGTGTGGAGCTGATTTGAATTTCATGACCGCCCCGTTTGTCTGGCGCCCCGCCGACCATCCCTGGACTCAAGACTCGAACGTCGCCCGCTTCATGCGGCAGCACGGTTGCGCCTCCCTCGCGGAACTTCGCGCGGCTTCAGTGCGGGACATCGACTGGTTCTGGGGCGCAATGGAGCGCGATCTCGGACTGGAGTGGACGCAGCCATACCGGCAGGTGCGCGACAGCAGTCGCGGTTTTGCGTGGACGCGCTGGTTTGTCGACGGCGAGCTCAACGTGACGCACAACTGCGTCGACCGCCACGTGCGCGACGGACACGGCGGCGAAGTGGCGCTTTATTACGAGGCGGATTCGGCCCGTCCGGAGGACACGAAGCAGGTCACGTTCGCCGACCTGGCGGCCATGGTGGATCGATGTGTCGCGGCGCTGCGGCGAGCCGGCATTGGACGCGGCGACAGCGTGGGCCTCTATGCGCCGATGCAGGTGCAGACGGTGGTGGTGCTGTTCGCGACGATGAAGATCGGGGCGAAGTTCGTCCCGATCTTCTGCGGCTACGGGGAGGATGCCCTGCGCGAACGCCTCGACTCCTGCTCGGCCAAAATCCTTTTCGCGTGCGGCACCCTGCGACGTCGCGGCAAGCCGGCGGAGACTGGCGCCATCGCCCGCGCCGCGGTCGCCAAGGTCGACTCGGTGATGCGCACCGTCTGGACGGATACGGCCGACTGGGAGGCGTTTCTCGCCAGCGGCGGCAGCGCGGCCGCGCCTCAGCCCGCGGAGCGCACCGCCGCCGAGGATCCGTGCCTGATCATTTATACCAGCGGCACCACGGGCCGGCCGAAGGGCACGGTTCACACCCACGCGGGCTGCCTGGCCCAAATGGGAAAGGAAATCCGTCACTCCTTCGATGCGCGGCCCGACGAGCCGTTCTTCTGGGTCACGGATATCGGCTGGATGATGGGGCCATGGGAAATCATCGGCTGCCTGCTGTTTCGCACGCCGATCGTGCTCTTCGACGGCGCCCCTAATTTTCCGACGAGCGATCGCATCTGGGAGATTTGCGCGCGACTCGGCGTGGTGACACTCGGCTGTTCTCCGACGCTGATTCGGACGCTCATCCGTGCCACCGACGGCAAAGGGCCTCAGGCCTATGATCTTTCCCGGCTGCGCGTGCTCGGCTCAACCGGCGAAGTGTGGGACGAGGCCAGCTACACCTGGTATTTCGAGCAGGTCGGCGGACGCCGGTGTCCGGTCATGAACATTTCCGGCGGCACGGAGATTGTGGGCTGTCACCTCCAGCCGTATCCGCTCGAGCCGCTCAAGGCGTGTTCGCTCGGTGGTCCCGGTCTCGGCATGGACGTCGCGGTCTACACCGACGACGGACAACCCGCCCCGACGGGCACCATGGGCCATCTCGTGTGCCGGCAGCCGGCGCCGTCGATGACGAAGAGTTTCCTCAACGATGACGCGCGTTACCTCGAAACCTACTTCAGCCGGTTTTCCGGGATTTGGTATCACGGCGACTGGGCCCAGATCGACGCGGACGGACAGTGGTTTCTCTTCGGACGGACCGACGACACCTTCAAGGTCGCGGGCAAACGCGTTGGGCCGGGGGAAGTCGAGGATGCCTTGACGTTGCATCGTGCGGTCAGCGAAGCCGCGGTCATTGGTGTGCCCGACGAAATCAAGGGCACGGCGCTGGTGTGCTTCGTCGTCCTGAAACCTCTCAATGGTGCGGCAGCGCCGACCGAGGCCGAGCTGGTGGCGCAGGTCGTGAAGCCGCTCGGCAAACCGCTGGCACCGAAACGCGTCTACGTGGTCGAAGCACTGCTGAAAACACGGAGTGGAAAAATCCTGCGTGCGGCGATGGCGCGCGCGTTGCTCGGACAGCCGGCCGGTGACCTGACGAGTGTCGACAATCCGCAGGCGCTCGAGGCGATCGCGGCGTTGGGGCGAAACGGCGGGTAGGGCGGAGCGGGCGTGCACGAGGCGCGCCCCTACAAGGTGAGTAATTGGCGCGTCCGTCGGGAATGCGTTGTAGGGGCGTGGCTCGGGCACTCCGCCACTCATCGCTGACACTTACCGCCATATCATCGCTGACACTTTTGATGTCAGCGCATGCCGTGGAAAAAAGATTCGAAGGTGCAGCAGCGACTAGAGCTGGTGCATGCCATGATCAGGAACGAGACGTCGGTGGCCGCT
>CANJCM010000046.1 GCA_947472765.1 Opitutia bacterium | reverse complement strand
TATCGGTGGCTGTGGTCGTATCACGACGTCGCCGTGCGTTCGCGCCACCGTTTCACGCGACCCGAGGTCGATCAATTGCTCACGGCCTCGGGCTTCGCGGAGCGGCGGCTCACGCATTGGAACGCGCTGCCGTTTCCTTTGATCGTGGTGAAGCGAAAGCTGCTGGCGTCCGCGAAGGACACGAGCGACGTGAAGCTTTCGCCAGCGCCGGTCGAAGCGATGCTCAACGCCGCGATGGCCGTGGAGCACGCCTGGTTGCGAGCGGGCGGGCGGTGGGCATGGGGCAGCTCGATCCTGGCGATCGCGCGGAAGCCCGGAGTCGGCGGCCGCGTTTGAATTTGCGCCGGATGGCGGTGTGGGAAGCATGGACGACGGGTCATGATTCACTTCCTCGTCGCCTTTGGCCTGTTGCTGCACGTCTGGCTCTGGGGCGCGGGTCTGGCCCTGCTGGCGATGCCCTGGCGCTGGCGGCGCTTCTGGCCCGTACTCGTGCTGCCGGCGGGGTTCGCGTTGCAGTCGGCGATCGTCTGGCTCGCGGCCTATGCGGATTTGCCCGGAGCGCGCAGCTACGCCGTCTGGACCGAACCGCTGCCGGTGATCCTGATCGCGCTCGGGCTGTGGCGCCGCGGCTGGCGCGGGGCGCGGGCGGATGTCGGGCGGTTCGGGGTCCTGGCGGGGATTGTCGCGGGCTGCCTCGTGCTGCTGGTCCTCCCGCTCGCGCTGGCTTCGCGCGGACTGACGACCATTTCGCTCGGCAGCAATGACGCCGCCGACTACGCGGCCGGGGCGCGAGTGCTGCTCGAGTTCGCCCATTCGGATCGGATGGGCTTCATGGGCCTCACCGAGGTCGTGCAGCTCCACTCGGTGGACAATTTCTTCGATCACTGGCTGCGGCTGAATCACTTCACCCCGTCAGCCTTGATGGCCTTCAACGGAGCGGTGCTGGGCTGCGCGCCCCATGAGATCGTCGGGCTGATGACGGTGGTCATCCTTGTGGGCACGCTGCCGCTCGTTTTCTGGGTGGCGCGGGCGATCATTGGTTATGGCGGTGCAGCGAGCCTGGTCATCGCGGCGTTGTACGGGCTGAGCCCCGTGACCTGGTACGCCGTGGCTCACGTCTCCCCGGGCCAGCTGCTCGCGGCGCAGGCGATCGCTTTGATCACCTGGGCCGGAATCGCTCTGTGGCGCGGTCGGTTGACGTGGTCCCGCGCCGCGCAGTTCGGCGGCGTGCTGGCGATCGGTTATGGGATTCTGCTCGGGGCCTATAATTTCATGCTGCTCGTGTGCCTCGTTCCCGCGGTCGCCTACGCGGGCTCGCTGGTGCTCGGGAGTGGGGAATGGCGGCGGCTGGGCCATTGGCTTGCGGCGATGCTCGCACCGCTGCTGCTGGGTTCGCTGTTTTTCGCCGAACGCGTGGCCGGACTCGCCGAACGGTTCCTCCTGCTCCGCGCGTACGATTTCGGCTGGCGGATTCCGGCGCTGGGGCCCGAAGGCTGGCTCGGCATGGTGCAGGGGCCGGACCTCGCTCCGTGGTCCTGGGGAGGCGTTCGCTGGATGCTGGCGCTTGTGGTCGTGGCCATGTTGGGCTGGTCCCTCATCCGCGGCTGGCGGCAACGTCGACGGGCCGTGTGGGTCGTGATGTGTCTGACGGTGCCGGTTCTTCTCGGCTATGCGTACCTCGAGGCTCGCGGGGCGCGACTGGGAACCAATGCCAGCTATGATGCCTACAAGCTCTTCGCGTCGTTCTTCGCCCTGCTGCTGCCGGCATTCTGTTGGTGGGTCACGCTGCGACGCAGCCACCGGCTCTTCGAGTGGATCGGCGTGGTGACGATTGCGGCCGGGGTGATCGGTTTCAACCTGATCGCGTGCGTGATGTTCATCGTCCCGCTTGCGCGCCCGCCGCTGCAGGTCGACGGCGAGTTGCGCCAGTTGCGCCGGATCGAGGCGATGCCCGACGTGCAATCGGTCAACCTCATGGTGCCGGACATGTGGTCCCGACTCTGGGCGAACGCGTTTCTGCTGCGGAAGGCCCAGTATTTTCCCACGCATACCTACGAGGGGCGGCTGAACACACCGCTGCGCGGCGACTGGGATCTCGAAGGGGGAAGGATTTCGCTGCTGCTTCCCGGCGACGACCGCCGGCAGCTCACGCCGCGGTTCGCATTGGTCAACGCCCGTTCCTCCCACTTCGTCCGGGTCGTGCCCGGAAGCGGCTGGCATGCGGAGGAGTCGCTGCCCGGCACGACCGTGCGCTGGCAATGGACCGACACCGAGGCGCGGCTCGAGGTGGATAATCCCCACGACCGACCGCTGCGGCTCACCGCGCGGCTCGATGGTCACGGCTTTGGATCACGGAAGATAAGCTTCCAGCGCAGCGGCGACGCGGCCGCCGCCAGGGTGGAGATCGGCACGGCGCGAACGCGGACCTCGTTGCCCGCGGTCACTCTGCCGCCCGGTCATTCCACGCTCATGTTGCGGTCCGATCCTCCGGCGGCGGCGCCGGCGGGTGAGACGCGGCGGCTGGCGATCTGTGTCTTTCAACTCGAGCTGACGGTCGAGGACTGAGCCGCCGTGCGCCGGGTGGGCCACGCGCGCCGAGGCGTGCTTTCTGACTTATGAAGTTGGCCTGGATTGGTAGCCCTGCCCGTGAGGGCAGGGACTCCTGGATCGCTGGGATCAAAGTCGTCCCGCTGCTCACGCAGCGGGCTACAACGCCAACCTCGGATTTCAGGTCGTTGGTGTCCTCACCCCGTTTGATTTTCGAGTTGGCGGCAAACCGCCGGCCGGTGTTTGCTGCCCGACCGATGCCCACCCTAATCGACTTTCGGCAGGCCTATGCCGGGCGACGGGTTTTGATTACGGGCGGACTGGGGTTCATCGGCTCCAACCTGGCGCGGACGCTCGTGGGACTCGGGGCCCGGGTTTCGATCATCGACAGCCTCCAGCCGGACTACGGCGGCAACCGGCACAATCTCGCGGGCGTGGCGAAGGACGTGAAGGTGCACATCGCGGATGTGCGCGACTGGCCGCGGCTGCCCCGCCTCGTGCGCGGACAGGATTTCCTCTTCAACCTCGCCGGCCAGACGAGCCACATGGACTCGATGTCGGATCCCCAGACGGACCTCGACATCAACTGCCGCGCGCAACTGGCGATTCTCGAAGCGTGCCGGCTGCACAATCCGCAGGTGCGGATCGTCTTTGCCAGCACGCGCCAGATCTATGGCCGGCCCGATTACCTGCCGGTCGACGAGAAGCACCCGCTGCGCCCGGTGGACGTGAACGGCATCAACAAGCTGGCGGGCGAATCCTTCCATCTGCTCTACGCCCGCGTCCACGGCCTGCCGGCGACGGCGCTGCGACTGACCAACACGATTGGTCCGCGGATGCGGATCAAGGACGCCCGCCAGACCTTTGTCGGAGTGTGGATTCGCCGTCTGCTCGAGGGACAGCCCATCGAAGTCTGGGGCGGGCGGCAGTTGCGGGACTTCACCTATGTGGACGACGCCGTCGAAGCGTTTCTCCTCGCCGCCGTGCATCCCAAGGCGGTCGGGGAAGTCTTCAATCTCGGTGGCCCTCCGCCGGTGACGCTGAAGCAGCTCGCGGTCCAGCTCGTCGCCGCGAATGGCGGCGGTGAATTTCTCGTCCGCGAGTTTCCGGCCGCGCGGAAGAAGATCGATATCGGCAACTATTATGCCGACGACCGCCTGATTCGCCGGCGGCTCGGCTGGCGGCCGCGGACAAGCCTCGCGACCGCGCTCGAACGGACCGTGGAGTTCTACCGCGTTCACCGGCGGCACTATGTCTGAGCCGGGCGGAGCGGGCCGGCGTGGCCCTGTCCGTGAGGGCAGGGACTTCTCGAACGCTTCGCATGATGTGGTCCCGCTGCTCACGCAGCGGGCTACGAGGCCAACTTCGGAATCCAACCATTCTGTAGGTCGGCCCCAATCCGGTTTCTCCGCGTTGGTGCCGGGTGAGTGAAAGTGAGTGGTGAACTGCCTGGTCCGACGCTTGGGATTAGCGTCCCATCAGTGAAAATCAGTGGTTCACAACCGCTCCGTTCTAAATGGTAGCAGACTGGCGGGGATTGCGGCGTCAAAAAATCCGTTGCGCCGGGCCGGGCTTTTCGTGGCTAATGCCGTGAATGTCAGGTCCGGCCCCAGCCCTGAGTTTCGTCATCCCGCTCTATCACAGCGCCACCAGCATCGGTGCGGTCGTGCGCGAGATTGAGGAACTGCACGTCGAAGGCGGGCACGAAATCATTCTCGTCAACGACGGGAGCGCGGATGCCACCGGCAGCGTGGCCCGGGACTTGGTCCGGAACGCACGCGTCCCGATTACTCTGATCGAACACGCCCGAAATTTCGGTGAACACAATGCCGTGCTCACCGGCTGGCGACACGCGCGCGGCCGGCACATCGTGAACCTGGACGATGACGGCCAGAATCCGCCGGCCGAGGCGGTGCGGCTCTGGCAGCACGCGCAGGCCAACGGGCTGGATGTCGTCTTCGGGCACTACGAGGTGAAGCAGCACTCCGCCTGGCGGAACCTCGGCAGTTGGTTCACGAACCGGATGACCGACTGGGCGGTGGACAAGCCGACGGGTTTTTATCTTTCCAGCTTTCGCTGCGTGAGTGCGTTCGCGGCGCAGCAGGTGACCAACTACGCCGGCCCGTATCCGTATCTTGATGGCCTGTTGCTCCAGGTCACCCAGCGACTGGGATCGATCGAGGTCCGGCACGACGTGCGCCGCTCCGGTTCCAGCACGTACACGTTTCGGCGGCTGATTCAGTTGTGGCTCAGCGCCTGGGTGAATTTCTCAGTGCTGCCGCTGCGCGTCGCGACCGTCGTCGGGATGCTCATTGCAGTGGCCGGAGTGCTCTCGCTCGGGCTCGTTGTCTGGCTGTGGGCGACGAACCGCGGTCCCGCGTTCGGCTTCGGCTGGCTGATGGCCGCGCTGCTGATTTTTTCCGGCACGCAGCTCCTGATGCTCGGGCTGATTGGCGAATACGTCGGTCGGATGTTCCTGACCGTGAACCAGCGCCCGCAGGCCGTGGTCCGTGAAGTGGTCTCGAGTTCCTGAACGCAGGGCGCGGTCGCACACCCTTTTTTCGTCGTACGCCAAGGGAGGGCGGGTGTCCTCACCCGCCAAAAGTCTTTGGTATATCCTGTGGCCGGTGGGGGCACCGGCCCTCCATGGGGAATTGCACTGGAACAGGGGCCACAGGAAGGCCGGGAAGTGAGCTTGGGCTGGTTCCTGGATTCCGGCTCAAACTCCGGTGGCTCCTACACCGCATCGCGCGGCTCGCCAAAGCGGCGGCGCCATTCGGCGAACTCGCGTTCCAGCGCCGCCTCGAGCGAGGCGACGGCTTCCGCGGGTGGCGTCGGTTGCAGGTGCAGGGCGTGCAGCAGGGCGTGGCGGGCGAGCGGATAGCCAGCGGACTCCGGCTCGGGGAGAATAGCCGCGAGATACTCCCGGCACCAATCACGGGTGGCCTCCGGCGCCGCGGCCACGAACTCACGGTGCCACCGCCGCGCCAGCCGGTACGAGTTCTCCTCATCGCGAAGCTTTCGCCCCGGCGAGGAACTCACGTGGTGGCGGATGACGCTGCGGAGGGCGACGGCGTTGACGCGGCCCGCGGCCCGCGCACGGAAGCAGAGATCGATGTCCTCGCCACCATTGACATAGCCCTCGTCGAAACCGCCGAGTTGCTGCCACAAGTCGCGACGCACGAGGAGGCACGCGCCGGTCACGGCGGGCACTTGTCGCACCGGGCGGAAAAGTCGCGAGAGCCACGCGGACCGGTTAAGCGCATGAACGGGTTTGCCCTGACGGTTGATCACAATCCCCGCGTGATCGACCAAGCCCGAGCGGACGTCGAGTTGCACGTTGCCGATCAGGCCGGCCCGCGGCCCAAGCGATGCGTGCGCGCGCCGCATTTTTTCGAACCAGCCGGGGAGGAGGATCAGGTCGTTGTTCAGCAGGACGAGCCACTCGCCCCGCGCCAACCGGACGGCACGGTTGTTGGCCTTCGCGTACCCGAGATTGCGCTCATTCAGGACGACGCGATACGGCGCTCCGAGGGTGGCGAGCCATTCCCGCGTACCGTCGGTGCTGCCGTCATCGACGAGAATGACTTCATGCGCCAACCCGGCCGGGAGGGTGGCCTGCAAGCTCGCGAGACCCGCCCGGGTCAGCTCGAGGCAATTGAACAGCGGGATGATGAAACTGATCGACGGCGCGGGCCCGGAAGCGCGGTCGGGGGTCGAGGCGGAGGCGGGGAATCGGGCGTCAGCTCCCGAGGCACGGGAGTCGTGGGCCGACGTTTCGTTGCCCTCTTTCATGCCTCGCGCCTGGACCGCTTAAACTTTGCCCGGCTGCGTTGCGACTTCGCTGGCGAGCCGGCGGAGATAAGCGCCGTATGCGGATTTGCCGAGTCGGGCGATATTCGCCTCGAGCCCCGCGCGATCGATCCATCCCTTGCGCCACGCGATTTCCTCGAGGCAGGCGATCTTCAACCCCTGCCGATTCTCGATCACGTGGACGAACTGGGCGGCGTCGAGCAGCGACTCGTGCGTGCCGGTGTCGAGCCAGGCCGTGCCGCGGCCGAGGACTTCCACGTGGAGGCGTCCGGCCTCGAGATAGAGCCGATTGAGGTCCGTGATCTCCAGTTCGCCGCGCGCCGACGGCTTGAGTTTGCGAGCAAGCCGGACGACGTCGCGATCGTAGAAATAGATGCCGGGGATCGCGTAATTGGATTTTGGCTGCGCCGGCTTCTCCTCGAGGGAAAGCACGCGTCCGTCCGCAGCGAACTCCACCACGCCATAACTCTTCGGGTCGGCGACGTGATAGCCGAAAATCGTCGCGCCGGTCTCGCGCTGGCTGGCCGCCTCGAGCGACTTGGCGAGGTCGTGCCCGTAGAAGAGATTGTCGCCGAGCACGAGCGCGGCGGCTTCGTCGCGCAGGAAGCCGGTGTCGCCGGCGATGTGAAATGCCTGCGCGAGTCCATCGGGGCTCGGCTGCTCGGCGTAGGAAAGCTTCAACCCGAGATTGGCGCCGTCGCCGAGCAGTCGCCGGAAGAGCGGCAGATCCTGCGGCGTCGAGATGACGAGGATCTCGCGAATCCCGGCGACCATCAGGGCCGACAGCGGATAATAGATCATCGGCTTGTCGTACACCGGCATGAGCTGCTTGCTCACGGCGATCGTGAGCGGGTACAGCCGCGTGCCGGAGCCGCCGGCGAGGATGATGCCTTTGCGAGAGGAAGGGAGAACCTGGTAGAGTGGTGTGCTCATCGAAGCCGGGGAGTCTGAGTCGGCTGTTCCGCGGAACGCGAGCCAACGGCAGCGGGAGGACGGCCGTTATTGTCCGTGCTTCGCGTACTTGGCCTCGACGGCTGCCTTGATCGGCTGCCACCAGGCGGCGTTGTCGCGGTACCACGCGACTGTCGCGGCGAGTCCCTCCCGGAACGTCGTGTAGCGCGGCCGCCAGCCCAGTTCCTGCCGAATCTTCGTGGCGTCGATCGCGTACCGGAGATCGTGGCCCGGGCGGTCGTTGACGTGATCGTACCAGTCGGCCGGTTTCCCCATCAGTTCGAGAATGAGCGCGATGACTGCCTTGTTGTTCTGCTCCCCATCGGCACCAATCATATAGTAGCCGCCGGGCTGGCCCCGCTCGAGGATCGCCCAGACCGCGGCGTTGTGATCGTCGACATGGATCCAATCGCGCACGTTCTTGCCCTCGCCGTAGAGCCGCGGTTTGCGGCCGCTCAATACATTCGTGATTTGGCGCGGGATGAATTTCTCGATGTGCTGGTACGGGCCGTAGTTGTTCGAGCAGTTGCTGATGGTCGCCTTGATCCCAAAGGTGCGAATCCACGCCTTCACCAGGAGATCCGAGCCGGCCTTGGTGGCGGAATACGGGCTCGACGGATTGTAGGGGGTGGTCTCGCGGAAGCGCTCGGGATCGTCGAGTTCGAGATCGCCGAAGACCTCGTCGGTGGAGACATGATGCAGCCGCCGGCCGTGTTTGCGGACGGCTTCCAACAAGGTGAATGTCCCCACCACGTTCGTCGTCACGAACGGCGAGGGATTGTTGATCGAGTTGTCGTTATGCGACTCGGCCGCGAAGTGAACGACGACGTCGTTGCCACCGACGAGCCGGTCAACGAGGGCGACGTCCTCAATCCGACCTTCCACAAAGGTGATGCGATCGCCGGCGGCGGCCAGGCTGGCCCGGCTGCCCGCGTAGGTCAGCGCATCGAGCACGGTGACGCGGCACTCCGGATGATCGCGGAGGGTGGTGTGGACGAAATTGGAGCCGATAAAGCCGGCGCCGCCGGTGACGAGGAGGTTCATGAACGGGAACAGAAGGAGGAGCGGAGCGGATGTGGCCAGAGATTCCAAGCCGAACTCCGGCGAGGAAGGTTACGCCCGAGCGAAAGCCCTGGTCGAGGCCAGGTATGCGAAGAAGGCCTGACGGTTGCGGAGCTCACGCGGAGTCGCGGAGACGCGGAGGTTTGGGGCGAGGCGCCCTGTGCCTGCAATCGCACGCCAAGGTGGTTGAACTCGGTGTACTCCGTGTTCCGTGGTTCAAACTCCGGGCTTGGACCACAAGTGCACGGATGGCACTGAATGCCCCAGCTGGACATCTCCGCGACTCCGCGTGAGCCGGGTTGTTTCTCTTCGCCCGGCCTTGGTTCGACTTCTGTGCCAATGCCCCCGTCGCGCGATGCCTTGCTCGGTGCCTCGGTGTCTCGGTGGTAAAATTTCCTTTGCGAGGCCCGATCAGGATCCGGCCTTCCACCGGGCCAGGTCCCGAGCCACCGCTTCGTGGACTTCGGTCAGCTTGATGCCGACGGACGCCAGCTTCGACGAGTCCATCACGCAATTCGAACGCGGCGTCTTCGCGGCGATGCGCATGAATTCGGTCTCGCTCGCAAAAAAATCGAAGTCCTTCCGGGAAACGCCTGACTGCCGGATGAGATCAACCACCTCACGCGTCGTGACCTGGCCGGGATTCGTGACGTTGTAGGTGCCGAACGGCACGCGTTTCTCCCAGCACGCGAACGTCCCGGCGCAGAATTCCTCGAGCTGCGAGATTGAGTTGGTCGCCTCCAGCAGTCGCGAATACCGGATCAGCTTCGTCAGGTAATTGCGCGGATTGTCGACCTCGTTGAACGGTATCCGCAGCCGCCAGACGTAGTGTCCCGGCTTTCCGGCGAGCACCTCTTCGCCGAGGGCCTTGGTGCCGCTGTAGAATGAACAGTTGTTCGTCCGGAAGGTGAAATTCGGCGTGTCCTGC
Source organism: Opitutia bacterium (assembly GCA_947472765.1). GTDB lineage: Bacteria > Verrucomicrobiota > Verrucomicrobiia > Opitutales > Opitutaceae > ER46. The sequence goes on along the minus strand of CANJCM010000046.1, from coordinate 28,263 downwards.
TCGGTGAAGCCGCTGCCGTCGGGCCGCGCCCCCGTGAAAATGCAGCCGGAGGAAACATGGCCCCACGGCACGCCGGCCGCCGCGCAGGCGTCGGCCACGATGCCGGGCAGCACGGCGTTGCCCGCGAGGCATTCGTGCCGGTGGAGTTCGCAGGCATCGACGTTCGGCTTCCCGGTGTAGCCCGCCGCATTGATCAGGAACTCGGGACGATCCCGGAGGAGGGCCGCGCGCAGGATGTCGCCGTTGGCATAGTCCACCTCGGCGCGCCGCAGATTGCGAAACGCGATCCCCTTGCGCGTCAGCAGCGCCTGGTAGGCCTGACCCACGTAACCGGAACCTCCGAGCAGATAAATCATGGCGGTTTTTTGCGGCGCAAAAAACCTAGTCAGCGGCGCGGCACCGCTGGGAACAACATTTTTCCCGGGAGATTTTGCGGAGCAAAATCCCTGCCTTTCCCGCGGAGCGGGAAAGGCGGCGCTACTTCCGCCGGTAGTCGCCGCGGCTGAAATATTTCTCCAGCCAAACGTACGCGCAGATGAAGAAATAGCGGCTGCCCATTTCCTTGATCTTCAACTTGGCCTCGCCGTATTTCCGATTCTGCCATGAGATCGGCGTCACCGCGAAAGAGTACCCGCGCACGATCGCCTTGAGCGGCAGTTCAACGGTGAGATTGAAATGCGGGGCGAGAAAGGGCCGGCAGCCATCGATGACGGTGCGTCGGTACGCCTTGAACGCGTTGGTCGTGTCGTTGAGCGGAATATTGAACGCGACTCGCACGAAGAAGTTCGCGAGCCGGTTCACGAACAGCTTCACGCGCGGATAATCGACCACGCGTCCACCGGCGATGAAGCGACTGCCGAAGGCGCAGTCGTGCCCCGCGTTGAGCAGCTCCCAATACTTCACTGCGTCCGCCGGCGAATCCGAGGCGTCAGCCATCATGATTACGACGGCGTCACCCTTCGAGTGATCCAACCCCCAGACGACGGCGCGTCCGAATCCGTTCGCCCCGCCGTTCTGCGTCGGGGCGAGCTGCGGATAACGCGACTTCAACTCCTGCAGCACCGCCCAGGTGCGATCCCGGCTGCCGTCATCGACCACGACGATCTCGAATGGAATCTGATGAGCCGTAAACGTCGCGGCGATGTCGGCGATGGTGGACGGCAGCGATTCCTCCTCGTCGCGGGCGGGAATGACGACGGAGAAAAGCTTCAAGGGGACGGCAGGCATGGGGGAAGGCGTGACCGTCGCGCTCAGAGCGGGGCGGAGATCTCGAGCCAGTCAGGATGCGCTTCGGCGTGGGCGGCGATCTCGTGGAGAATCGCCTCCCGGCTCGTGGCGGGGCGCCACTGCCAGAGCCGTGCGGCCTTGCTGGCATCCAGTACAATCCACGGCAGATCAAACCGGCGCAGGACGGGATCGACCGCGACGGGCCGGGTGCCCCAGCGCGTGGCGCACCAGTCGCTCAACTCGGCCAGGGACATCGCGGAATCCGCGCCGCCGGAAAAATTGGCGATCCGATCCGCCGCCGGGAGCGCTGAAGCGGTGAACTGCTGCTGCAGGACCGGCAGCAGATCGCGTGGGTGCAGGCAGTCACGCACCTGACGCCCCGTGCCGCCGAACCCGATGTACTTGAGCGGGCGCTGCCGCAGCCAGGAATTGAGCCAATAGGCGAAGATCCCCTGATCCGGCCGGCCAAATTGTCCGGCACCGGCGAGAACGCCGCACCGATTGACGAACACGGACAGGCCGAAGGTCTCGCCGTACTCGAGCGCAAGGGCCTCGCTCGCCAGCTTCGTCGCGCCGTAGAGCGAGACCGGCGCCTGCGTGGAGAAAGACTCGGCGATGCCGGCTGCACTGACGCCCGCGGGCAGCGAACCGGCGCGCTCGTCCAGCCGGAACGCCGAGCCGTTGGCGATCAGCGGCAGGTCGGCGAGCGCCGGAATCGAGTAAACACGGCTGGTGCTCAGCAGGACGAAGCCGGCGTGGTGGCGCTTGCAGTACTCGAGCAGGTTGACGGTGCCACCGAGGTTGTGTTCGACGAGCTGGCGGGAGCTGGACTGGCCGTCGGTGCCGGCGAGCACGCTGGGGTTCGCGGCGGCATCGATCACCCAGTCCACCGCCGGAAGCGCGTCGATATCACTGCTGGCCCGCAAATCGCCGTGGTAAAGCTTCACGCCCAACCGCCCCAGTTCGCGACGGTTCGACTCGCTGCCCGGGCGGATGAAGTTGTCCAGGCCGCTCAACTCATGGCCCGCCCCGGACTCCACGAATGCGCGGGCGATCGTGCTGCCCACGAAGCCGCAGACGCCGGAGATGAGGATGCGCATCGGGCGGAGCATGCGAAAAACGCCGGAGGCGGGAAGGGAGATTTTTGGCGGCGACAAACGGACGACGCGGGCCACCGGAAGGTTTGACCGTTCCGGCCGCGGCGCCTTGGCTGCGCGGATGAGTCAACTGCGCGGTGACTACAAGTCCGTCTGGAACTCGCTCGCGGGCACGAAGCGCGACGCCTACCTCCACGTTTCGGGCCACACGGACGAGGAGAAGTTTCATGACGACGGCGAAGACACCGCGGAGATCCTGCGCGAGACGGTGGGAATACGCCGCGACGACGTGGTGCTGGAGATTGGCTGCGGCGTCGGCCGGGTGGGGCGGGTGCTCGCGCCGTTTGTGAAGGAGTGGGTCGGCTGCGACGTCTCGTCGAACATGCTGCGACTCGCCGGTCGCCGCCTGCTCGGAATTCCGAATACGCGGCTCCAGGAAATTTCCGGCTACGACCTGCGTCCGTTCGCCGATCGAACCTTTGACGTCGTCTACACCACGGTGGTCTTCATGCACCTCGAGGAGTGGGACCGTTACACCTATGTGCTCGAGGCCTTCCGCGTCTTGAAACCGGGCGGGCGCTTTTACTGCGACAACGTGGATCTCGCTTCGCCGGCGGGCTGGCGGGTGTTCGAGGAAAGCCGCCGGCAGTTCAAGCCGATGGAACGTCCGGCGCAGATCTCGAAGTGTTCCACGCTGCCGGAGATTGAGACCTATCTGAAGCGCGCGGGGTTTGCCGATGTGCAGGTTGCGGGCCGGCTCGATTTCTGGGTGTACGGTTGGGGCACGAAGCCGGTGGCCGGGTGATCTTCAGACGCTGGATCGTTCAGCCGGAACGATGCACTTCAGTGTAGGGCCGGCGCTCGCCGCCGGGCCGCTTTCTGAATGAAACCCGTGGCCTGCCGACGAGCGGCAGCCCTACAACTTAGTGTGTGCGTCCTCGCCCTCGGGATGAGATTTCCGACTGCTGGATTCCGGCTCAGTTCGGCGCCGGCGTCGGCACCGGGGCGGGCGCCGGCGTGTCGGGTGCGGCCGGGAGACTGCCCGGAGCACCGGTGTTCGCTGGCTGAGCTGCCGTTCCGCCGGCACTCGCCTCGGCTGCCTTGCGATGCGCCTCTTCGTAAGCCTTGCGCTGGGCCATCCCGATTTCGAGCAGGTCGCTGACGAGCATCCGCGCTTCGACCTCCTGCTTGGCAATCGTCTCGGGCGTCGCGGGCACAGCCGGCGCGGCCTGCAAGGCCACCGGTTGTCCTCCGGTGGGAGCAGGCGCGGTCCTGATCGCGACGGGTGGAGGAACATTCACCGGGACCGGGGCGTTAATCGGACCGCTGCCTTTCCGGAGCGGCAGATTTTTCTCCACGCCGTTCGCGCGGATCACGGCCATCTCGGCCTTGGGATCGTACTTTACCGCGGTGATGCCCGCGACGGTGTCACCGAGCGGAATCCACCGGTTCTTCTTGGCGGCCTTGTCGAAGATGATCAGGTCGGTCTTCTTTCCGACGGTGCTGACGCCGGCAAATTCGAGCGTTTCGTCGTTGGCGGCGGCGGCCGAGGGTGAGTTGGGCGGCAGGAACGGTGAGTCCTTCGGCAGCGAGGTTTGCGCTGCGACTTCAAGCGCCACGACCGCGAGCGCCGCAACCCACGTGAGGCGGCGGCGAACAAGAACGGATGAGGAGCTGAAGTGGCGTGGCGCCATTGGAACGACGGTGGTGTGAGCCGGACGCGGCGTCAAACTACCGCACCCCTTCGACCGCGAACCAGCGGGCGGGTTGCCATCAGGCCGCGATTGCCCGGGCGGGCCGCGGCACCGCCCAAGGCAGCTTCTCCCGCGACCGCGTGCACGGCGCCTCGTAGAAGCGGTAAAGCGCCGCGCTGATCCCGAACGCGACACCGATCTTCAGGCCGAACCAGCCGGCCACCATCTGCCAACTCTGTGAGGCCGGCGCGATCCGTGGATCGGACAGAATCTGAATCAGCGGCCAGTTCACGAGATAGAGAGCGTACGACCAAAGGGCCGTCTTGCGCACGGCGGTGTGCCAGACCGATTCGCGTGCTGGCACCCATTGGGACGCGAGCGGGAGGAGCAGGGCGAAGCCGAGCGGGAACAGCAGAAACCGAAACGTCCGGGCGAAGAAGGTGTCGGGCGCCTCGGCGATGGTGAGCGGCGAGAAACTCCACTGCCACAAACCGCCGTAGGTCAGCGCGAAAATCACGAGGCCCGCCAGCGCGCCGGGTACCACGGCCCGCCGCCAGAGGGTGGGCTGCGTTTGCGCGACCCACGCGGCGAGCACGCCGGCCATCAGGGCATCAAAGCGGAAGAGGACCGTACAACGCTGGCCGTTGACCCATTCCGCGCCGGGTTGCACGGCGCCATGGACGCGGGCGGCCACCGCGAGAATGAGGAAGAGGCCAGCGCAGATCAGGAAGACGCGGCCAAAATATCGCGGCGCTATGCGCAGGCCCACCCACAAGGCCGCGGGGAAAAGCAGGTAGAACCACTCTTCGACGGCCAGGCTCCAGGATTCCGGAAAGAAAGAGAGCGCGACGTGATCGAAATTCCGCAGGAAGAAGGCGTGGGCGAGCACCTCGGATCCGGTGAGCGACCGATCCCGGAGGAAACGCTCGAGCAGGATGTTCAGGATGACGAAGAGCCAGAACAGCGGCAGCGTGCGAAACCAGCGCCGCGCATAAAAGTGCAGGAGGCCTCGCGCCGTCCCCAGCGATCCGGCGCTGCGCAGGAGAATCCCGCCGATGAGGAAGCCGCTGAGGACGAAGAATATTTCGACCCCGACGAGTCCGGCATGGGACAGCAGGCCGAACCAATAGGTCGAAGGCGCCAAACCGGGGGCCAGCTGCGACACCGTGGTCACCAGCAGGTGAACGAGTCCGCCGTGTGCCAGCACCACGCTCAAAATCGCCACCGCCCGCATGAAATCCAACCCGAAGACCCGGCTCGTGTTGGACTCTCCCATTGGGGATGACCGTAGCCGGGGCGATTTTTCTGACCAGACCAAAGATGTCCGCAGACTTCGCGACTGATGCCGGCCGTCACGGTCTCACGGTCCACTTCGCCGGACTCGACCATCGCGACGACGATGGTGCCGTCGATGCCCTTGACGGGTGCAAAATGGTTCCCCCGACCCGCCTGCCTGGGGAGGCTCTGCTATCGGGCTGACAGCAAGTTTTGAATCCCTGCCCTCACGGGCAGGGCCACAATTCAGTCGTGGCCCGCTGCTTGAGCAGCGGGAGGGTTGGCCAGCTGCCGCTCCCGAACGGCTCAAGTCTGCTGCCGGCGCTGCCAGGACTCCACGATCTGCCGGATCGTCTCCTCGAGCGAAACACTGATGTTCCACGCGGGGTAATGGGCCCGCATTTTCCGCAGGTCGCTGTAGTAGCAGATGTGATCGCCGATCCGGTTCTGGTCCACGTAAGTGTGAACCTGCGGCTTGCCGGAATATTTCTCGGCCAGCTTGAAGGCCTCGTGAATGGAGCAGGAGTTGGCCTTGCCGCCGCCGAGGTTGTACACCTCGCCCGCGCACGGGGCATCGATGAAGGCCGCGATGAAACGCGCGACATCGAGGGCGTGGATGTTATCCCGCACCTGCTTGCCCTTGTAACCGAAAACCTTGTACTCCTTGCCCTCGAGGTTGCACTTCACGAGGTAGCTGAGGAAGCCGTGCAGTTCCACCCCGCTGTGGTTGGGGCCGGTCAGGCAGCCACCGCGCAGCGCGCAGGTGGGCAGGCCGAAATAACGTCCGTACTCCTGCACCATGATGTCGGCGGCGACCTTGCTCGCGCCGAAGACGGAATGCTTGGACTGATCGATCGTGAAGGTCTCGGCGATGCCGTGCTCGAAGAGCGGATCGGCGAACTCGTAGCGCGTCTCGAGTTCCCGGCGGGCGATGCGATTGGGGGCATCGCCGTAAACCTTGTTCGTGCTCATGAACACGAACGGGGCCTCGGGACACCCCTGGCGGGCGGCTTCGAGCAAGTTCAGCGTGCCGACGGCGTTGGTGTCGAAATCGTCAAAGGGAATGGCGGCGGCCCGATCGTGGCTCGGCTGCGCGGCGGCGTGAACAATCGCGTGCGGCCGGACCTCCTGGACAAGGGCGAGGACGCCGGCCCGATCGCGAATATCCAGTTCGTGATGCACGTACCCGGTCTTCTCGAGTTCCTGGGAGAGGCGCTGCTGGTTCCAGCGGGTATCGCCGGAGGGGCCGAAGAAAACGGCGCGCTGGTTGTTGTCGACGCCATGAATCGCGTAGCCGAGCTGGTGGGCGAAGTACGCGCAGACCTCGGAACCAATGAGGCCGGAGGAGCCAGTAACGAGAAGCGTCTTGGACATGCGACCGGCCAAGATGCGCGGTCGCGAAGCAAACTCAAGCGTAGCCCAAGCCTGCGTTCCTTAGTCATCGATCACTTGGATTCCGAAGTTGATTGGCTCGGCGTGGCCCTGTCCGTGAGGACAGGGATTTCTCGATCGCTCTGCATGAAGCCGTCCCGCTGCTCACGCAGCGGGCTACGAAGCCAACTTCGGAATTCAGGTACCAGATGACAAACTGGGGCATTTCTGCTGCGGTCGCGGCGCTTCACGTTCCTGGCGCGTCCGCTGAATTGTTCTGGCTTAGTGCAGGCGATACCGCTCGATCAGTTCCTTCGCCTTCGTCGTCGGCATGAAGTCGATGCCGGGGACGGCGCCCGTGGCCGGCGGGTTCAGCTCCACGAGCAGCGTCTGCCGGCCCTGCCGGCCCCGCCAATCCGCCCAGGACTTCATCGTGGCCGGCCAGGGCGACAGCGCCAGCCAGCTGACGCCACCGGTCGCTCCCGCCATGATTAACGCGGCCAGCGGGCGCCGGGAGCCGACCCGCGCGAGGGCCGCGTCGACGAGGACGGCGACGAACGGGACGGTCGCGAGCAACGAGACATATTGGTAACGCGATGTCGTGGTCGTCAGCAGTCCGGTGTGATGCCGGCCGAGGCCGAGCAGCAGCGCGTTGCCGAGATCAAAAACCAGGAGCGGGACCAGCAGGGCGCGTTGGGTCGGGGTCGCGAGCCGCCAGCCGGCGTAGAGGAGCGCGATCTTTCCCGCCCCGAGCACGAGCGTCGTGTGCGGTCCCCAGGTCGAGACGTCGAGGAAGCGGTGGAGCGGGTTGAGGAGGAAGTACCACGTGGCGTACTCCAGTGGTGGAGCCCAGCCGGCGGCGGCAAGGTGCTGGTGGTTGCCGCCGGCGAACTTCGCAATCAGCCCGGCCGAAAGCAGGCCCGGCAGCAGGCAGACGAGGGCAACCTTCCAGCGAGCAATCCACGCGCCCGGTCCGCGGCGCTTTGCCCAAAGGCTCCAAATCGTCGCGGCGGTGAGGGCGAGTCCGGTCAGCGCTCCCCGCACGAAGGAAAAACTGCTCAGCGCCGTCAGCAGTCCCAGCACGAGCAGCGATCGCGGGTTCCAACCCTCGCCCTGTTCCCGTGCCTGCTGCCACTGTCCGGCCGCGAGAAAAAACAACATCCCGAGCACGGTGATCAGTTGAACGGCCCAGCCGAGGGTTTCGACGTTGGCGGCGGCAAATCCGAATCCAATCATCGCCACCGCGGTGCCGACGCACCCAAAGCCCGCAATTCGCAACCAGCGACCGAGCAAGCCGACGGTGACGGCATGGGCGAGCCAGACGGTCACAATCAGAGCAAAATAACTTCCGCCCGATCCGAGGGCGACCGATCCCCACACCAGCTTGAAGATCGGTGCGAAGTTTTCGCCGAAGAACCCAAGGGTCCAGTGGGCGAAGCCGTGGGTCGAAATCTGATCGAGCTGATCCCATTCGTCGCCGAACCAGAAGAGGGCCCGGAAGTCCGGCAGACACCAAAACAGCGGCAGCAGCGATCCGACCGCCAGGATCGGGATGCCCCACCGATCGAAGCCGGATCGAACCGGACGTTGGCTCGTGGGCGTCATGGCTGAAAGGCGATCGCGCCCCAGTAGGTCCAATCCCAGCTCCCATCGCCCTTTGCGCCCGTGCGGGTTTGGAGCCGGACGCGGACCGTGTCGGGCGGCAACTCGACGGCAAACGCCTGCGAGCCGCGGTCCGCCGCGGTGGTGAGCGGCTCGAGGGTGCGGCGCCACAATACCTGGGTGCGTCCGCTGGCGTCCTCGGCTTCCACGGCGAACTCCGCGCCATCTGTGCGATTGGCGCCGGTGTAGGCGCCTTCGGTCAGTCCGAACTCGCCCGTGAGACGCCGGGCGGGCTCCGGCCGGGTGAAGGCAATCGTGCCGGTCGCGTGCACGAGCAACGCGCGACGCGCGGCGGGAAGCGTGATGTACTCCACGGTCGTGTCAGAGGTCACGGAATCGGGCGCCACATTGCAGATGCCGGCGTCGACGAGCGCCTGCATCGGATTGATCATTGCCAGCGGCAGCTCCGGCAATTGCGAGAACCGCACCTGGCCCGGAGCCCAGAATTCGGCCTCGGCGGCGGAGGCGGGCTCGAAGCGGAGCGAACGCAGCGCCTTCGTCCCACGGCCGCGAACGAAGTCGGCAAAGTCTTCCGACGAAAGCACCATCGGCTGAATCACGAATCCGGTCGACGCGATGGTCGGTACGACGCGGTGACGGTACTCCTGGCCGCGCGAGTCGGTCGTGACGATGAACAGTTGCGGCGGCCGATAGAGCAGGGCGCGCAACTTTCCGATCCAGGAAAGCGGGAATGACGCTTCGAGCCAAAGGGGATGTCCGGCGGCATCGGGAGCGGCGACTTCCTGACCAAGTGCGACGCCGTGTTCAGCGACTGCGACCCGCCGCAGCTCCCCGGCGGGGGCGGACGCCTTTTTTCGCAGGAGCACGCTCTCGCCTTCCTGCAGCATGAAATCGTAGCGGGTTGGCAGCTCCGCCAGCACAAGAGAGTCGTCCTGCGTCGGATACCGCTCGTCGATCGAGCCGACGCGCACGATCGCGAAGTCCGGCGCGGTCGGCCGGCGATAGAATCCCGCGTTCTTCTGAAGCAGCGAACCAGTGTAGGCGGAGTAGCTCTGGAAGATCGGCCGCGGGCGGTAGTTCAGGCCGTTGAGAAACAGCAGGCCTTGCTCGTAGTTGAAGAGATCCACGGTGCCCTGGCCGATGGCGGCGCGCAGGCGCGGAAGTTCATGCGTCCGACTGCGCGCCGCAAAGTTGGCGGCGAAATCCGGGCGAATCGCGGAAGCGTGCAGCAAATGAAAGCCCGCGACGCGGAACCGATCGACCATGCCGCCCGGTGCGCTGCGGAGGAGCGCCGGTTCGGCCAGCCAGAAGCCGAACAGACCGAGCGGCGCAACGAATTCGAACCAACGGCGATGAAGTGCCGGAGCGAGATCCGCGAGTGCGATGCCAATGAGAATCGAGAAGAGAAAGAAGCCGAGCACGTGCCCGTCGGCCCGGGTAAAGCCATGCTTCCACGTGAAGAACCAGACCGCGGCGAGAAACAGCACCGGCGCAACGACCTCCCCCCGAGGCGCCGGAGCAGCGCGCAGCATCGAGCTGAGGACCAGCAGCGCGAGCGTCGCCAGACCGGCACCCGCGAAGAACACGGGCCACGACTCTTCGAACGACATCGCCCACGGGTACCCGGAACTGATGGCCCACGAGTAGCGGAAGTAGTCGGGCAAGCGGATTGGATTCTGGCCCCCGAGCAGCCACCAGCCAAGAAACGCCCCGATGAATCCGCCGAGGAGGACGAGGGCTTCGCGGGATTGATGACGGCGCAGATGCTCGAGCGCCGCCAGGCCGACTCCGGCTGCGGCGAGCAGACAGTAGGTGAATTTCAGCTGGGCGAGAAAACTCAGGAGGACGAGCGCCGTCGCGAAGTGCCAGCGGGTTCGATTGCCAGACATGAGCCAGCGCAGGACCAGCAGCGTGAGCAGGACGGTGTAGAACACATCGGAGAACAGCGGGGCGAGAACCACGGTCACCAGAATCACCGTCACGCGCCGCCATCGGCCGAGGAAGCCGGTGAGTCCGACAAAGACGCCCGCGAGCAGAAGCTTGCCGCCGAACTCCCACGCCAGTTTCAGCGGCAGGGAGTCGGGCAGATAGAAGCGAGACGTGAGAAATCCCAGGGGACCCGCGGTGAAGATGATGCCGTTGCCGAAGGCCGCCTGCTGCTCGTGGGCGTGGACGAGGACCTGCTGCCAGGACGCGTCGAGTTGCGGCACCGGCGCCTCCGGAATTTCGAGCAGAGCCAGCCAGACGGCGATGACCGCGAGCACCGGTCCAAGAAGCCCCCAGCCGCGCGGAAACCCGGGTTGCAAAACTTTCCCGGTAGTCATCGCCATGGTCATCGATCGCGGGCCACGGCCGCGCGAAACCAAGCGCGGACAGAAAAAAGGAGAACAGGGCGGCAGGGCATGCGGGAACGTTCGAGTTTCGGCGTGAACGCCGCCCTGCGACAAGCCCTTAGCCGGAACGATTCGATTGAATGTAGGGCCGGCGCTCGCCGCCGGGCCGCTTCGAAAACGAAAACCGTGGCCTGCCGACAGCCAACCCTCCCGCTGCTCACGTAGCGGGCCACCAATTGCAGGTAGCCCTGCCCGTGAGGGCAGGGACTTGGGCTCTACTGTCAGTCTATTGTGCGAACCTTGGTCGGTCGCACGCCGTCTCAGGGCGGAGCGGCGGACTTTACGAAGGGCCGTGCCGTGGGGAGCAGTGCGGACTGCACGCTGGTCCCGCGGGTCAGGCGCCGCCACGCCGCCTGCAGGCGTTCGCCCCAGGTCTTACGGACCCGCAAAATCACGAGGAAACCGTTGGGGGCGGAGGCGGGGAAATTCTCCGCCTCATCGACGAGTTCCCAATGCAGCCGCGGCTGAAGCCGCGCGATCAGTTCGCGCAGGTTGGCCGGCTCGAAGACGTGAAAGTGAATGTTGATCTCTTCGCCGGCGGCGACGGCGGCGTGGTAGAGCGCGCTGAGTTCGGCTTGTTTCTTCGCTACCTCAACCGGCGGAGTCGAGGGGCTGAACGTGGTCCAATCCACGCCGCGGGCGAAGTCATCGATATGCGTCGCATCCACGGCCGTGGTCCCGCGGGCAAAATCCTCGAACAAATGCTCGACCGGCGTCGGCGCGCGAAACCGGTCCCACGTCAGGCGGCGATCGGGGACCAGCAGGTAGATGATGCCGCCGGGCCGCAGCACGCGGCACCATTCGGTTAGAGCCGCGATGGGATTCGCGACGTGCTCCAGCACGTGCGAGGTCACGACGTAGTCGAGCGAGTGATCGTGGAACGGCAGCGCGGTCGCGTCACCGTGATAGTCCGCGCGACACGGTTCGCCGCCAAACTCCGCATAGCGGTCGACGTAGATCGGAGAGATTCCGGGTACCGGCGATTTCCACGCGCCGATCTCCACGCCGATCGAGCCGGGCTTGATCCAGCGCGCCACCTTCGTCTCGTGGGTGCGGTTGGTGTCGTCCGAACTCATGCGACGAATGATTCCTGCCCGCCGGGCCTGCGGAAGCGAAAGGAGGGCTTCACGGACTCGTCGCGATCGCGAACAGATGATAGTGCAGCGGCGTCCCGGAGGGCGAGAGAAGCGGGTAGGGCGTGTGAAACCGGACTTCGACGTGGGCGTAGTACTCTCGCAGGATCGCGCCGAGGCTCCACCGGGTGAAGAAGCTCTTGTGGTCCGGCTCGAGCATGTGCCACGGCGTGGCGAGGTGATCGTGGAGATAGCCGAGCAGCTCGCAGTTCGGCACGGAGACCAGAAGCTGGCGCGGTGCCACGCGTTTCACCTCCCGCAGAAAGCCGTGCGGTTCGTCGATGTGCTCGAGGACTTCGATGCAAAGGGCCGCGTCGAACGCGCCGTCGGCGAAAGGCAGCGTCCGTCCATCGACGCGGTGATGAGGTACGCCCAGTCGCGTGAGCTCCGCACAATCGTCCCCATCAACCTCGGCGCCCATCCAGTCATAACCATCGGCGAGCAGTCCGCGCCCGTAGAAACCAAGGCCGCAACCGACATCGACGAGCCGGCGCGGAGGCGGGCCGACATACCGACGAATCAAATCCGCAACCTCGCCGCTGCCGCCGAATTGGGACGGGCCCTCGGTGTAAATATTCGGCCGCCGATGGACGGCCGTCGTGCGCTGATCGAGGAGAATGCCGAAATCGTTCTGGCGGTAATCCCGGGTGATCGTGGTGACGCGGCGTTGCGCGAGCGGCGGCGTGCGCGAGCCGTCCGCACGTCGGACCCGCAGCGCGATCTCGAACGTTTCGCCCGGCTTCACGTTCGGATGGTGGCCCAAGATCTCGAAACCGGTTCGCGCCGACGCGGGCAGGGCGAGTGCCTGGCTGACGTCGGGTCGCACGTAGCGGCCGATCGTGTCACCGAGCATGATGTCGCCGCTCCAGGCCTCGAGCGCGGCGATTTCCTCCTGCTCGCGATCCAGCCAGGCCCAGCCGCGGACCATGAAACACAGCGGATCGACGGGCAGGCCGGTCGCGGGTTCGTCGAGGTGGGCGGGCATGAAGGGCGGGAGTCGCACGGTGTCGTTGGGGCCAAGGTTCTGGCAAGGCGGAACCCGGACGGGAGGGATGGTGCGGCGCGATTGATTGAAGCTCGTCGAACAGGCCGACCCGACGTTCCGAATCCCTGCCCTCACGGGCAGGGCCACATTTCAGTCGTGGCCCGCTGCGTGAGCCGCGGGAGGTTTGGACGGTCAAGATGCGTCAGCCATTACCTGGATTCCGAAGTTAAGCGGTTCGTCGTGGCCCTGTCCGTGAGGACAGGGACTTCTCGAACGCTCTGCATCAGGTCTTCCCGCTGCTCACGCAGCGGGCTACGAGGTCGACTTCGGAATCCAAGCATTGCGCGACGCTGCTGGCGGTCGCGCACCGAAACGCAAGACCGCCGCCGGCAACAATCCGATGAACGCCCCAACCAAGGCGATCAGCAGTCCATTCTTCGCGAGTAGCTGCGCCGCCCTTGAGCCGGAACTCATTTCGACGGGAGCGCTGAAGGCGAACCATCGCGTTGCATCTTCATCGCGCGCCACGACGACAAAGGGCCGGGCGGGCGCGGCCACGTAAGCGGCGCGCCAACCGTCTCCCGGAGTTCGTGATGGCCGCACGCTCGCGAGCAGTACTCCCGTTTGCGCATCGTGGAGTTCGAGGGCGAGGCCGGGCTCGCCGAGCTGGCCGGCGGTCTCGAATTTCAGCCAGCCTTGGAGATCGGTGGCGAGGGGCGCGCTCATCCAAAGACCCTTGTCGGCCGGGCCGTTCGCGCCGTGTGAACCCCAGGTAGGATGCTCGCCGTAAGGAGGTGTTGCGCTGGACAGCCCTTGACGGGTCCCGCCGGGAAGTTCGCGCAGAGACACGAGGTTCGGCTGGAATGCCTTCGAGGAAGCGTCGGCGGAACGGAGTGGCAGGGCGGCGCGGACGCTCACCGGCATGAGGTCGCGCAGCGCCGGCCGTCCAAGCCGCCAGACGAGGCCTTCGGGACTGGGAAACGGAAGATCATCGGAGGCGAGTTCTCGCGGGTCGTTGCTGGCGAGGTAACCGCGCACGTGACCTTCGGCGGCGCGGATGAATGTGCGTGCGGCTGGCAACTCCGCAGCCAGCACCCGTGGCGTGGCGACGCCGAGGCCGATGATCAGCGTCAACGACCACACCCCCGTGAGCAGAACCAGGCCGAGTCGGGTCCGACCTCGTGGCGACATTGCCAACGCCGCCGGCCGGGCGAGCAGCCATGCCAGGGCGCAGGCGTTGATGAGCAGGCCGAAAGCGAGCGTGTCGACGTAACGGGGTGCCGGATAATCCGCGCCGGCGCCGCGGACGTACGAGGTGGCGATGAGTTGGAGGCCGACCCAGGTGCCGAGAGCGACGATGGTCGGTCCGCCCGAAGGAGCAGGATGCGGTCGGCGAGGCCACGTCTTGAGCAGGACGATCAACCACGGCAGCCACAGCAGCACGCCAATCCAAATCTGCCCCCGCCACGGCCACTGCAGACTGCGCAGAAAATGGGTGGCGAATTCCCCGACCGACTTCGCCTTCAATGCTTCGTGCGGGGCGAAATCGACGCGGAGGGCGAGGCCGGTGACCGCGACGCTGACCGCGATCAGAAACGTCGGCGCGGCTTCGCGGGCCTGGATTTCCCCCCGGCGCCAACGGTCCGCCACCGCGCCGGCGACGACCGCCGCCGCGAAGAAGCCTGACCCCATTGCTCCGAGCGCCAGGATCGCGGCGCCGGCGCCGACCAACCAGCGTGCGGTCCAAGGTGAAGCGTAGGGCCATTGCGTGATCGCGATCGTGGACAGTCCGATCAGCCACCATTGCTGCGAGTGAAAGCCGCCCAGAATATTCTCCCACGCCAGCGGCAGCCCGAAGAGCACCACCGTTGCCAGCAGCAGCGCGAGCTCTCCGCTCCGATTCGTCCAGCACCGCGCCGCGAGCCAGAGTGCGCCGAGAAAAAGTGCGGCGAGTCCCGCGTTGGCGACCGTCTGGACCCGCGCGTCCCACTGTCCCACGAGCAACGCTTCCGCGAGCGCCTGCAGCTTGGTGAGGACGACGCGGTGTTCGTTGTGCGGTTGAAGCAGATGCGAGACGAAGTGGTCGCGCTCGAACCACGGCAGCAGGGTCTCCACGGCTTCGGCGTCCCACTGATCGGCATTCGGCAAATCGGATCCGAAGCGGTCGATGGTCGCCCAGCGCACTCCCGCCACCAGCGCCACGAGCGCGAGCACCAGTCCGGGAACGCGCCACCGGTGCGCGAAAATTATGAGCGGCGCGGGGACAGCCACGACCTCATCTTGCCGGGGTCGCGCGTCGCGCCAAGTCCCGACCTGCCTGAAGCGCGAACCTCGCGCGCGGAGTTCAGGCGGCGGCCCAAGCCGCGAACGATGCAGTGGAATGAAATCGGCGGGTGTGGCACCCGCCCTCCATGGCAGGCGGATCTCCCAGACTTTCGTTCGCTCTCCTCTCAAAGAGCAATCCATGGAGGGACGGTGCCCTCACCGTCCAGGAATGCACAACGAGCGCCGGCCCTCCAGCCGACTGCACGATCCCGACTAAGTCTGATCCAGCGGGGCCCACGGGCGCGGTGGCACTGAAAGGGAAAAATCGTTGATCGTGAGCGTGAGGTTCGGGTTGTAGGCCGGGTCGTTCACGAGGGCATCGCCCCACTTCGAAGTGATGTACTCCACCTCGCCCCGGAAACGATCGCGCTTCTCCAAGGTGTCCTCTGCGCCGCGGCTCGCGCTCTCGTGGTGATAGAGCTCCGCGTAGGGCGTCCACAGGTTGCGATAACCGGCGGCGCGGACCTTGAGACAGAAATCGACGTCGTTGAAGGCGACCTTGAGCTTTTCGTCGAAACCGCCGACGGCCTGATAAACCTCGCGACGAATCACGAGGCAGGCCGCGGTGACGGCGGAAAGATTTTGCTGGAGCAGATTGCGGTGGGCCTGACCCGCGGCTCCGCGGGGGTGGGTCTGCCAGGCGTGGGCGGCCACCCCGCCGATTCCCAGAATCACGCCCGCATGCTGAATGCGATCGTCAGGGTAGTAGAGCTTGGCGCCGACGCAGCCGATTTCCGGACGAAGGGCGTGACTGACCAGCTCGTCGAGCCAGTCGCCGTGGATGATCGTGAGGTCGTTGTTGAGCAGGCCGACGACCGGCGCCGCGGTCTCGGCGACGCCAAAATTGTTAATCGCGGAGAAATTGAATTCGCCCGGGAACCGCCGCACCCGGACGCGCGGCGGGGTGCCGTTGGGCCCAGGCCGGCGGGAGAGTTCGTCGAGGTAGGAGAGGGTCTCCGGGTCGTCGGAATCGTTGTCGATGATCAGGAGCTCGAAGTTTGGATACGTCGTCTTCTCGAGCAGGCTCTCCACGCAGGGCTGCAGGACGTTCAGGCGGTTGCGAGTGGGAATGATCAGGGTGACGCGGGGGGCGGGATCGGGCAGCGGGTAATGGATGCGCCAGTAGGATCCCTTGGTCGGCGAAATGGTGGCCGCCACGCCGACGCGGGCGAAGTGCTCCGTGATCACCTTTTCCGCCGCCGTGACGGCGTACGACTTCGCGCCAATCAACATCGCGGTCGAGCCCGGGACCGAACGCCAGTGGTAGAGAATCCGCGGAATATGCCGGATTCGATCGGCGGCGGAGCGCTCGACCACGCGCATCGCGAGATCCCAGTCCTGGGAGCCCTCGTAGCCGACGCGGAACCCGCCGACTTCGCGGATCAGCAGCGTGCGGTAGACGCCGAGGTGGCTGATGTAATTCTGGACGAGGAAGAGATCCGGGTTCCAGTCCGGCTTGAAGTACTGGTCGTACCGGTGGCCGTTCTCGTCGATCTTGTCCTCGTCGCTGTAGACGAGATCGGCGTCCGGATGGGCGTCGAGTTCCAGGGCCACGCAGGCGAGGGCGTGCGGCCGGAGTTCATCATCATGATCGAGCAGCGCCACAAATTCGCCATGGGCGAGCGCGAGGGCCGAGTTCGAGGCGGCGGAGATGTGGCCGTTGGTTTCGCGGCCGACCACCTTGATGCGCGGATCCTTCTTCTGGTAACGCTCGAGCAGCTTGCGCACGTGTGGCTGGGTCGAAGCGTCGTCGGCGATGCAGAGCTCCCACTTGTCGTAGAGCTGGCGCCGGACTGACTCGATCGCGCGCACCAGCCATTTCTCCGGCGTGTTATACACCGGCATGAGGACGGAAATCAGAGGGCGCCGCTGCAGCCGGCTGAGCTGCTGGCGGATGCGGTCGGCCGTCTCCGGGGTCAGCGTGTCGTAACTGGCGACCCACGCGGCGTAGGAATTCGGTGGTGGCGGCGGGGCCTCGGTCGTGCGCCGCAACACGCGCGACTGCGCCACGTGCCACGTGCCGGACCCATCCTGGACCTCGATGACGAAGGAATGGGAACCGCGGCGCGGCACGTCGACCTTCACGATCCAGCCGCAACGTTCGGCGCCCGGATCATCGCGGAAGTGATCCAGCACATCGAGTCGCTCGAGGCCGAATTCGGCCGGCACGCTCTGCTTTCCGAGGCGGGCCCGCACGGCCCGGAGCGGAAGTCGGTCGCGGTGGAGCGACCAGCCGCGGACGTTCAGCGTGGGCGGGATGTGACTCCAGTCCTGCGGATAGTCGACGTTGCCCAGCAGCACGCCCGACGGCGGAGGCGGCGCGGGCCGATCGAGGAAGGCCCGGCGCAGCGCACGCAGCGGCGAAGTGGCGCGCCACGAGAACGACGCCTGCATCGTGGCGATCTTTTGCTCACGGGCGCCGATGGTCGCCTGGGCGTCGGCGACCTGCCGGGCGGTGGACTTGGTTTCCGCGCGGGCTTGCGCGAGTTCATCCCGCACGCCGGCGATTTGCTCCTCGAGTTCCGCGATGGCGTCGTCGGATTTGAGCAACGCGTCCTCGTAAGCGATTACCTGCTGCCGGGCGGTACGGAGGAGGACCTCCGCCTGCTCACGCCGCACGCGATGCTGCCCGGCGATGCGCTCCATGTTGTCGGCATGGATCTTGGTCAGGAGCCGTGCTTCCTCGATCCGGGCGGCGTTCGCCCGTTCCGCGCTGAGCAGCTTCTCCAGCGGGAGCAGGTTTGGCGGAGTCAGCCGTTCGCGCGGGAGCGGATTGCCCGGGTCCTGGCGGAGGCCGGCGGCGGACTGTTCGACTTGCGCGATGAGATTCGCGAGCAGCGCGGCCTCACGGGCGAGTTCGGGCTGATCGACACCTCCGCTGGCGGCGCGGGTCGCGAGCTTGCGTGCGGCGAGGGTGGCCTCGGTCACGGTAGCGCGTTGGGCCAGCGCCCATTCGACCGAGGACGGTTGCGCCGCGATCTGATGGTAGAACGTTTCGAGTCCGCGGGTATTGGCGGTGAGATCGAAGTGCGCCCGGGCGAACGCTTCGCCGTGTCGTCCCAGCGTGGCACAGAGGTCGGGGTCGCGAAACAGACGCTCGCACAGGCTGGCGATTTCCTCCGGCGTGCCGGTCGGGAGGAACAACGCCTCGCGGCCGTCGATCATGCCGGCGGCGATGTTGGTGGGAGGAAGGATGACGGGTTTCCCGCTCGCGAGAAATTCGGGCAGCTTGGAAGGCAGGCGATAGTCGTTGAACGGCCCCGGGCGGCCGGGCTGGACGAGAACGTCGGCCAGCGCGAGGAGCCGCGGCAGCCGGGCCTTCGGAATGAAGCCGAGATCGAGGGCGTGCTGCCGGATGTCCGGCGCCAGCGAATCGAGAAACTTCGGCGAGTTGAATCCCGTGCGGACGAGCCGGGTGGGAGTGCCGCGCTGATTGAGCAGTGCAACCGCGAGATACAGTTCCCGCATCTCAGGCTCGTTCGCGAACGTGTTGCTTCCGGTGAAGACGATGACCTTCTCGTCTTCGCGCAGCCCCAATTCCGCCCGCCACGCGGCGTCGGGGGCCTGCGGTTGGTAGAGGTTGAAGTCGACGCCCGGCGCCAGCAGGTGGGTCGGCACCCCGGCCGGCACGAAATCCCGCAGCCGTTCGACAATGTGCGTCACGCCATCGGCGAGCCGGAGGAACGCCTGGTGCCGGAGCGGATGGGGCAGCGCATCGATGAGCCACTGGGCGGTTTCCGGGGAAGTCTCGGCGCTCAGGGCTTCCCACGATTTGCCGGTGTAGGCCTCGATCAAGAAACGCTCATTGTCCTCGAGATGGATGAGCAGTCGCGCGGGCGCCGAGGCGGCGCGCTGGTAGGCGAGGACGAACTGGCGGACGCCTTCGCGTGGCGTCCACGCGTGGATGACCGTCGCCGGTTTGCCATCCGGAAATAGTCCGGGTCGCACGAGCAGCTCCTCGTAGGTGGCCGGGATGAACAGCGGTTGGAAAACGTGGCTGAGGGTCTCCTTGTCCTGCGGGACAGCGACGACACACGCGTGGCCGGCGGCACTCAGCGTGTTCGCAAAGCCGCCGATGTGATTCAGGCTGTTGGTGGTGAAATCGCCGTAGTTGACGAAGAGAATGTTCACGCAGGAGGAAGATGCCCGTCGCCGGGCGGAAGGAGTCTGGGTTCAGCCGAGCCGCCGCCCGCGGCGACAAAAAAAGGCAGACCTTCGACGCTGCGCGGGTCTGCCCGGAAGGTAAATGCGGATTTTGCTCCGCTCGCGCTAGTTCAAGCCTCCACCTTCCCCAAGTTCGAAACGATGTGGCTGCCGCCGCGGGCAAAGGCCTCCAACGCGGAAGTGGGATTGAATCCAGCGGCGCGCGTCGGCTTCGGGTCAACGAGGAGAATAAGCGACTGCTCGCCCGGCGAAAATTCAGCCGAGACGCGCTCGACGACGTAGTTCCCAAACGCGCGCACCGAGTCCTCCAATTTCAGTTCCACGGGCTCGACTTCTTTCCTCGGCGGCAGGAAGGGCCGTGCCGACTCCGAGTTGGCGTGGCCCGGCATGGCCAGCGGCCAGGTGGCGTCGATGTCGAGCGCAGGAGCACTCACGGAACTCCAACCGCGAAAATTACCCGGAGTCTGGATGCCAAGCTCGGGAGCATGTAACGGCCGGTCATTGCCTGTCGGGTTGGCGTCGGCTTTCGGCGCTTCAGATGGCGAACTGAGCCCGCCAACGATGCCGGCGGCGCGAATCAAATTCTCCACATCAGGCCGCAGGGCCTCGGCGGGCGTGCCAACGAGCTTCGGCGGCGTCGGGCCGGCTCCGATCGCCGTAAGGCCGTTGTGCGCCATGAACTCAGACACGATTTGCTCCGAATCCTTGCCGGTGCCGTGAACCACATCCCGCAGCTCAGCCAGAAAATGGCGGGTGCGCTCGTCGAGCGGAAGAGTGATGATCGTGACGGGCTTTTCCGCCGGGACCGGACTCGAACCGGAGTGATTTCCGGTTGAGGCGACGGGCTCGGTCGGGTTGCTGCTCGGTGGAGGCGATGCGAGGTCATCGACCATGTGCACCGAAGCCGAGGTCAACCCCGCCAGGGAAATGGTTTCCGGACGGTACTTCAGGTTGAGCGTTTGCTCGCTGTTGAGCCCGATCACGTAGAGCTCACGGGTCTGCGAATCCAACGTCAGCGTGTGGAGATCAGAAATGATCATCGTCGACTCCAACGAACCCACCGAGAGGCTGGTGTCGGTGCCGTTGAGCACGGCGATGACCCCCGCACTCGCGAGATCCACGGAGGCGACGTTGTTAACGTGCAGACTCTTCGTGACGCTCAGATCGGGGGCCGAAAATTTTGTGACGTCGGACACCACCAAACTGTCGACGTGGTCGGTGCCACTGAAGGTGACGGACGAAAACGAAGAGATCCTCAGGTTGGTGACGAAAGCCGGCAGCCGATCCAGATCGACGCTCAGGGTCTCCGTTCCGTGGCCGGTCAACACGAGCTGCGTGTTGCCAAAATTGATGGAAAACGAGGCGTCGAATGGCCCGGAACCCGTGAGGGCCTTCGCCGCGAGTTCAAAATCCGCCGCCAGATCCGCCGCCAACAGCGTCCGGGTCTCCAGATACTCCAATTGGAGGCTGCGAGGTTGGCGGAAGAGCGGCTTCATGGGGACGGAGCGGAGCGAATCGGTTCTGCGGCGGGGGCGATGAGCAGGGCGGCGAGACCCGGCACGGAATGCTCGGAGCGCTCAACCTTAACCTTCACGCGGAAGGTCCCGCTGGACGGGTCAATAATTGGGTCTTTGTGAACGACGAGGCCTGGAACGATCGGTTGGTCTTCCGTTGATTTGAACACCCTTACATCGACGTGCTGCCCGGGTTTGAACAGCGAAAAATATCGGGCGTCGCAGAAGACCACCATTTCCAAACTAGTTACGTCTACGACCCGGGCGACCGTCTCATACCGCTCCACCGCTTCACCGACGAGCTTGTTGGTCTTGAGGAAGATTCCGGCGATCGGAGACTTGATCGTGCGGTTGGCCAGCCGCGCCTGGGCCATCAGCAGCCCCGCTTCGTTCTGCTCGTACCGGCTGCGCGCCTGCGTGGCCTGGGACTTCGCATCGACGAACTGCTTTTCGCTGTAGATTTTGTCCTCCCGGAGGCTCTGCATGCGCTCCAACTCCGACACCACCCGTTCCATCTCCGCTTTCGACCCACGCACCGCGGCTTCCGCCTGGGCGACCTCCGCCTTTTCCTGATCCGAATCGAGACTGATAATGGGCTGTCCTGACACGACCTCCTGGCCCTCCGGGACGTTCAAGGCATCAACAACTCCCGCTGCCCGCGCACTCAGGCTCACGTCGATCGCCGGCCGCAGCACCGAGCGAAATGAGCCTCGCGCGGTTCCGGACGACGGAATCATTGGCAGGGCAGCCGCTGGGTCGTTGGGAATCGCGACCCCTGCCTGCGCTGAGATACTCCCCGTCAGAAAAAGAAGGGACGCGAAGGCGTGGGAACGGATGCGGGAGCAGAACATTGGCGGCAGGCGCGGTATATGCCTAAAGGAAGCGAACCGTGATAAAGTCCACGAAGTCCTTGAAAAGGATATAAGCGAGCGACCGCGTCCCGGCGTCGAACGAGATGCGCCCCGTGAATCCGGACTTCAGAAAGGTCTTTTCCGTCAGAACCTCGTGGAGCGGCACCATGACGGTGAATTGATACTCGTTTACGGAAGTATCTAGGCCATAAGCGAGTTGGTCCGGTCGATTCAGACTCAATTGGTAGGAGCGGGCTGGATCGGACGAAAGCCGGAGGGTCGCAGGCACGGCGCCCTTTTCCTTTAGAATATCGCCCAAAAAGATCAGGTCCCTTTCGCGGAGGGACGCCTTTACCTGCCACGCCGATGGGTCGATGACTTGGAGCACGGGTTCCCCGATGCGGGGGATGTCGCCGATTCGAGTCGAAAGCATTTGGGCACCCAGAACGAGTCCGTCGAACGGAGCCCGGACCACCGCCCGCGCTTCGTCCGCCCGCAACTTCTCGGCCAGGGCCGCCGCTTTGGCGGCGTTCAGCCGCGCAATCTGCATCTGGCTCTCGTTGCCCGCACTCAAGGCCGCGTCGCTCTCCAGCAGCGACCGTTCGTACTCCTGTTCCACCTGTGAAAGCTGCAGCCGAATGTCGCGGGTGTCGAAGCGGGCCAAAATCTGCCCTTTCTTGACGGCTTCGCCCTCGTGCACCGGAACTTCGAGCAGACTGGCATTCACGAGCGCCGGCATCGTGTTCTGCGTCGTCGCGAGGAGGCTCGCGTTGCCCTTGATCCGGTAATTTAACGGCAACGCCATCAGCGCGATCACGGCGAAAATCGGTATTCCGTAGCGCAGCCATTTCCGCTTGGCCGGCGTGTTGATGTATTGCTCGCGCCAGGTAATCACGCGGCGGGCGATCCGCATCGACCGATGCTGGTTGCAATACAAGGCCGTCCCGAGCGAGCGACCCGCCGAGACGGCCAGCTCCAGCATCGGTTTCATTGAAGTGGACAGCTTGTCGTCTACCTTGACCCCTTCGAAAAGCAGGATTCCACACACGCGCTGGTTCCGATCGAAGAGGGGAATCACCGTCGCCCAGTTCATCGGCATGAGATGAAAGTAGTCGTTGACCTCGGGCGGACGCGTCGCGGTTTTTGCCGGATCGCGCATCATCAGCGTAATCTGCATTCGCGGACGCTTCGCATCGATCGTCGCAACCAGGGCCTTATCCGTATTCGCCGCCGGAGGCACTCCGTTCCCGTCCGCGGACGGGGCCGTCATCTTCTCCAGGGACATCTGTGTCAGAGTCTGGGCCACGCGCTGCAGTACGACCGCCTGTTCGCTCTTCGGGTGGGGCTTCTTGAGACCGCTGCACGCCTGCAGAACGAACTCGTACTCGAGCTGGCTCATCAAGGCGTCCGGTCGCATGGCCCGGTCGTAGTTGCTCGCGGTAAACAGACAGACGCGCTCACAGGCCACCGCCTCACGCGCAAAATTCACGAGATTCCAACCCACGGAATCGAGTTCGATGTCGCCCGTCAGTTCCTCGAGCAGCTTGGCGTAAGTCGTCAGCCGCGTGACTTCCTGGGCAACGTCCCGGGAGCGGCGGGTTTTGAAATACTGATCAATTTCCCCGCACAGCTGCTTGAGCAGGGTAACCCGCGTCTGCGCGGCGCCGGGGGGACCGGGTTGAAACCAAATATGCAGGACGCCGGCGCTGACGTCACCCATCGGCAAGGGGATGAACATCTGCTCGAAGGGCGTGCGATTGAAAATCGGGAGCTGCTCGGGCGCGGGTGAATCTTCGACGGAAAGCCCCTGCAGGCCGGTCGACTCGTTGCTGTGCGGTGGCAGCAGCAACGGTTTGCGCTGATCGGCGACGGCCTGAATGGCGCGCTGGAACGCATTTTCCTGCTCGGGTGAATCCTTATAGCCCAGCGACTCAATATTCGACTGCAGCATTCGCTGGAGCCCCGGGCCGTTCCGCATCTCGTACGAAAAGCCGGTCGGATTGAGCGCGCTCGATACGCACTCGGCGTGCGCCCGCAGGTACACGAGCAATTCGGGCGGATCCTTGGCCAACTGCGCCAAACGGGCGGTAATCCCGTTGAAAAACTGTTGGACCTGGGTTGGCGCAGGTGAGGACTGCACTGGCGTCATATCGAACTGGGAGAAACTCACCCCGGCATCCGCGATAGCAAACAAAATTAGTACCGGCGCGGTTGCAGCAGCGGCGTGATTCGGCCGCCAAAACTCGCGCGTGCCTTCACGGGAAGCGGCTTTCGGAATCCAGCGCGAGAATCCGGGGCTGAACTGCGGTAGGAGTGCCGTCGGCCAAGACCTCAATATACAGGGAAAATCACGGCCTTCTAACGGCTCATCCGTGGTCGGCAGATAGTCGTTGCCAAGAGCCGCCGGTGCGCTGACGTTCCGGTTTTTCGCGGAAGCAGAATGCCAACTTGCTTCCCCTAGTAACTCTGGGGGCCCGCGGGCCGACTTTCTGCCGGAATCATGATATCTCTGAAACTCCCGTTTTTCCTGCGCCGCCTGTCAGCGGTCGGCGCGTTCGCAGTGGCTTGGCAGGCATTTGGGGCCGAATCGACCATGGGCTCCGGCACGACTGCCAAGCCCACGACAGCGGCCGAGAACGCCTGGACGCTGGAACGGGCTCTGGATCGGGCCATGGAGGCGAACGGTGAGCTTCTCGCCGCGAAACATGAATTTGAGCGTCAGGAAGGCATCCGGCTGCAGGTTCGCGCGAGGATGCTGCCCTCGATCGCGGTCAGCGGCTCGGCCAACCAGCGGCAGCAGGGTTTGGTCGACGAGGCCCCTTCCCAGCGTCTGCGTCCGCCTACGGCGGATTCTGCGGTCGCACTCAGCAGCTATGACTTGCGGATCGAGATCCGACAACTGGTGTTCGACGGCTTCGGCACGTGGAACCAAGTCAAGCGCCAGCAGTTGGTCGCGAAACAGGCCTACCTGAACCTTCACGCTACGGCGCTTCGCACGGCGTCCCAAGTTCGGCAGACCTTCGATGCAGTGCAAATGCGTACCGGCATGCTCAACTCCGAGTCGCGCCGCGTGGAGGAGTTCGAGCAAATTGTGTCGATTACGGCGCGCAAGCAGGCGGTCGGCGAAATCCCGGAGTTCGAACTACTGCGGGCCGAGGCGGAGTTGCAGGGGGCGAGGGCGGAGATGGCGGACGCCAGCCGGGCCTTGGGCCAGGCGCGACAGGGTTTTCGCCGGCTGCTGCAAATCTCGGATCAGGCGGAGGCGCTGCAACTTTCGGGGGAATTCCAGCCCCGTGAGTTCAAGCTTCCGCTCGATGAGGCCATCAGCCGGGCGGTCGCCAATCGTCCGGATCTGGAAGGGGCGGCGCTCGCCGTGGAAGCGGCGAAGCGCAACGAGCGCTCCCAGAAGAGCCGCTACGTCCCGCGCGTCGAAATTTTCGGCAACTATGGCGCCCGCAGTTCCTACTATGATTCTTCCTATCGGCTTGAAGGCTGGACCGTCGGGACGGCGGGACAGTGGAGCCTGTTCGAGGGTGGGGCGGGTCGAGGCCAGGATGCGGTCTTACGAGCTGAACGCAGGGCAGCGGAGGACAAATTGATCGATACGAAGCATCAAATTACCTCCCGACTACGCGAATTCTACCAAGGAGTTGAACAGGCCAAAGTGGCGATGGAGTCTCAGGCCAAGAGCGTGAGCCTCGCCACTCGCGCCGCCCGCGACGCGCGGCGGATGTTCGAGGCGGGGCAGGCCAACCTCGAGCAGGTCTTGCAGGCGGGCGTCACCCGTCGTCGGGCGGAATCCCGGTACTCCGAAGCCGTCTACACGTATAATTCACTGGTCGCCGACATCGAGTTTTCCGTCGGAGGCCAGTTGGGCGATTCCGTGCCCCTGACCACCCGATGGAAGCCGTAGCGCCGACGACCCCGCCGCCCGCGGCGGCTGCGCCCTCCCGCCATTTGGATGCGGTGGCGCCGGCGAAGCTGCGAGCGGACATCATCATCCGCCGGCAGTTCTTCAAGCATCAGGAATACTATGTCGTTAAGGACCCGCTCGCACTGACCTACTTCCGACTTCAACCGGAAGAGGCTTTTATCCTCACGCTGCTGGATGGGAAACGCACCTTGCGGCAGATCTCTGATCTGTTTGAACAGCGCTATCCCAATCACACCCGCTCCGTCCCGGAGCTGGCGAACTTCGTCAGCCAGCTAGGGGTGAGCGGCCTCTTGAACCTGAGCGCGAGCCGCTTCGTGGAAGGAGCGCGGCAGACGCGTTCTTCGCAGCTCCTGATGGTCTGGGCCAAAGTGGTTTCGAGCGCCCTGTTCATCAAGGTCCCCCTGCTCGATCCGAGCGCCTGGCTGGGCAAACTCGTTCACGCCGTCCGCTTTTTTTGGAGCAAGTGGTTCGTGGCGGGTGTGCTCACCTTGTATGTGTGGACCGCCGGTTTGCTGCTGGCGAATGCCGCGGAGTTCACCACGCGGCGAATCGATTTCTTCTCGGCGAGCAATCTGATCCTGCTGTGGATTTCAGTCGTCATCATCAAGACGCTGCACGAGTTCGGGCATGCGATGACCTGCCGTCGCTTCGGCGGCGAGGTGCACGAGATGGGCGTCTGCTTCATGCTGTTTACGCCCTGCGGTTACGTGGACGCTTCCGATGCGTGGATGATGCGCCTCAAGCGCCACAAGCTGTTTGTCACCATCGCCGGAGTGTTCACCGAGCTGATCATCGCCTGCATCGCGGCCCATCTCTGGCTCGTGCTTCCTGATGGCATCGGCCGCAGCCTTGCCTTCAACGCCATGGTGGTGGCGAGCGTGAATACCGTGATTTTCAACATCAACCCGCTGATGCGGTTTGATGGTTACTACGTCGCCTGCGACCTGCTCGAGATTCCGAACCTCCGTTCCAAGGCGATCATGTTTTGCTCCTACCATCTGCAGCGGATTTTTCTCGGCTACCGCAATCGCCAGCAGGAAACGATGTTTGATCAGGAGGCCAACGGCCGGGTGTTCGTGGTGTACGCACTTTTCGCCTACGCCTACATGATTTTCATCATCTATGGCGTCACGCAGGTTTTTGCGCGGCTCCTCGCTCCCTTTGGATTGAGCGACGTGGGACTGTATCTCGGTTATTTTGTTGAAGCTTCGTTTGTGGTTCTCCCTTTCATCAAGGTGTTCATGGACTCGTCGAATCCGGGGGTGCACATCGTCAAGACGGGCTCCGCGGCCCGCCGGCTGAGCACGATCGCGGCGGTCATCGCGGGCCTCGTGGCGTTGAGCTTTGTCGTGCCGACCCATCACCATGTCACGCAGCAGGCCATCGTCACACCGGACGCCTTTGAAGCCGTCACCTCGGAGATTGGCGGCGTGATTGAGAAGGTTCACGTCACCACCGGGCAGGCCGTGAAGGCGAACGATCTGCTGGTCACGTTGCGCAATCCGGAAATCGAATCCGAACTCAAGGTCGCCGAGGCCAGTCGCGAACAGGCCCGGGTGCGCTTTGGTGCGCTTCGGTACCAGAAGGGGTGGACGATGGCGGAGGCTCCCCCGAAGCTGGCCCAGGAACTCGAGATGGCGGAAGCGGGCTACGAGCGGGCGCTGGCTCGGTTTCGGAGTCTCGAACTGCGCGCCAAGGCGAGTGGATACGTCCTGACCCCGAACGTGCAGAGGCTCGCGGGCTCATTTGTTTCACCCTCGGTGCCCTTCATGCGGCTCGGCGACAGCTCGCGGCTCCGGCTGACGATTCCGCTGACGGAGGACGAGGCGCAGTTGGTCAGCCGGGGCTCGCCGCTCACCGGCCGATGGCTGGCAAACGGGGAGAAATTTCACACGGAGCTCGAGTCGGTTTCCTCCCAGCCGGCGAAGCCCACGGAGTTCCACGTCGGCATGCTCGCCTTCTTTGGCGGGGCGGTGCCCTCCCAGCTGGTCGACCGTAACAGCAAGGATCGCGGCGAGCATCCGTTCTTTTTCGCCAGCGCCGTCTTTGATAAGCCGCCGCACGAGGTCATCGAAGGCCTGCGCGTTCGGGTCACGATCGAGGGGCACGCCACGACCCTCGCCCACAAGGCCTGGCGATGGTGGGTGTCGCTCTTGAACCTGAAGACCACGCCGGTCCAGCACTGAGCCGGTAGATTGTAGGGCCGCTGCTCGCCGGCGGGCGCTGACCAATAAATGTAGGGCCGCCGCTTGCGGCGTGCCGCCCCCTTTCTTCGCGCCGGACGGTGGGGGCACCGTCCCTCCAGGGATTGTTTTCGGAGAGTGGAACCTGACGCATCCATGAACGATGCGCCGGCCATGGAGGGCGGGTGCCCACACCCGCCGGTTCGTTCTACTGCATCATTCCGGCTCAAGAAGGGCCTCGGGAAAGATCCCCTCTTGGAGAGGGGTGCCCGCAGCGCGGGGTGTGGGGGCCGCAGGCAATCGGGTTTCAGCTTTGCGCGCCGGTCGCTCGCGGCTAATTCTCCGGCATGGTCGTCACCTCCGCGCTGAATGAATGCCTGCTGGATCTCGCGCTGCAGCGCAATCTGGCGGGATTTCAGCAGGGGCTGCGGCGGACGCTGGACCAGTTCGGTTTGTCGGCCTGGGCCGTGATTTTTCCGCCGACGGCCGCGGTC
>CANJCM010000045.1 GCA_947472765.1 Opitutia bacterium | reverse complement strand
GTGAAACCCGACGAAGGACGCCGCTGGCGTCTCCGCGGCACCACCGCCGAGGGCGTGCTCTGCCACAAGCCCTGCACCGTCTCCGGCGGCGGCAAATCCGAGATCTCGAAGTCGATCGCCGACGCGATGTTCACGGGTCCGAATTTTGTAAGCGAACTCGCCGCCGACTTCGCGCTCGTCGACTCGATCCTGTCCCGGGAATTCGGCCAGCGCTTCGCCGATGGCGCCCGTAACCGCCCGAAGGGACGCCCGCTGCTCAGCCCGCAGCGTTCGCTCGGCTCGGTCGTGAAGCTGCTCAGCCGCAGCCCGGACTACACCGACGAATACAACGCCTGGCTCGACACGATCCCGCGCTACATTCTCGACATCATTCTCCTGATCAAACGCTACTACAAACCCGAGTGGGGCGATAACTGGCGGGAGCATTTCAGCGTCGACACGATCAACGGGCGCCCCGGCAACGAGCTGAAGTATCACCGGCAGAAAGTCCTCACCCACTTCCTGCGCGTCGGCTTCACCCCGGACGGCGGCTGGCGGACCTTCAGCCTGCGCAAGGACTTCCTCCCCGCGGTCAAGATTCAGGTCGAGGACGACATCACGGCCTCCGTGGTCGTCCCGGGTCGCGGACTCGCCGGCCTGCCGGCATGGGCGGCCGATGTTCCGTCGCTGAAGTTCGTGCAGAACTGCGAGACGACGCTCTTTCAGCGGCCCGACGAGGCGATCGTTCGTGGCTACGACAAGCGCACCGAGCGCGATTTCTCCCGGCCGGGAAATTTCTTTTCCAACTACGAGCCGCTGACCCGCGAGGCCGCCCACTCGGTGGTGGAGGACGCGATCGGCTTCGACGCCTTCACCGAACCCATCCGGGCCATCTTCGAGGAATTTGTACAGGCCGGACGACCCGACTACCTCGCCTCGCCCGCCCATCCGCGCATCGTCGACGGCAAGCCGTCGAAGAACCCGCGCTACCTGCAGCAGCGGCCCGACCTCGAGGATCCGCGGACCACGTATCTCGCCCACGTCGGCGCCCGTCTCTACCGCCGGCTTAATCCGGACGACCCCGTGCGTTTCCCGGTGGGCGCGGTGCTCGCCGGCCGGCGGCTCAATCCGCCCGAACCCGGCATGCGCCCGCTCTGCGTCTACGGTCCGCTCCATTACCAGGAGTTTCCCGAGGCCTTCATGGACTTCATCGCGAGCGTGACCGGCAAATCGCCCTCGACCACGGGCGCCGGTTCCGAAGGAGCGCTGACGAAGGCGCCGTTCAACGCGATGCCGCCGATCCACGACCTCAACGCCGCACTCGTGTCGTACATCCTGACGGATCTCGCGGTGTATTCCTCAGCCGCTGGCTGGCTGGGACCGCGTTATCGGGTCGACCACGACATCAGTCTGCTCATCCCCGAAATCTGGGCCCGCATGAGTGCCGAGGAGCGCACGCCGCGCTTCCTGATCGATCACGGCTACCTCGAGCGGTGCAACGACCTGCAGCATGAGGGCCGCACCGTGCTCGCGAGCCGGATCGGGTGGCGGATCACGCCGCGTTTCGTCCAGGCCTTCTGCGGCCGCGTGCTCGGCAACCCCAGCACCCTGTTCGACGAGGAATTGCTCCGGCCCGAATTGCAGGATCCCGCGGTCTTCGCCGATGGCATCGACAACATCGTCCAGGCGATGGCCACGGCCGCCACCAGCTACTTCACCGACGGCTCGATCGATCGCGCGGTGCCCCCGCTCCGGGCGCTGCTGCACATCATGCGCGATGGCCAGTGGGAGGGACTCGATGCTGCCGCGCCGAAGTTCCGGGCGCTGTTCACCCGCGAAAGCGTGGTGGCCAGCACATGGTATCGCGATCGGCTCGTCGCCCAGCAGCGACGCGACGTGGCCCACTGGCAGAAGCAGACGCAGTATCTCGAGAAGCTCGTGGCGCGGCCCAACTATGCCGACGTCGTGACCCGGCTCGACCTGCGCGAGCGACTCGCCATGG
Organism: Opitutia bacterium; assembly: GCA_947472765.1. Classification (GTDB taxonomy): domain Bacteria; phylum Verrucomicrobiota; class Verrucomicrobiia; order Opitutales; family Opitutaceae; genus ER46. The sequence goes on along the minus strand of CANJCM010000045.1, from coordinate 35,737 downwards.
CGCGATTTGCCGCCGGCACTGCCCGGGTCCCCGAATATCTCACGTCGCTCGTTGGCACGCTCGGCGTCGATCCGTCGCTCGTCTCCTAGGTCAGATCCGTTCCGGAAAAGGGTGAAGGCGCGATCCCCAGGATCGCGCCTTCGGGGTCGACCGACGCCAGGCGTCAGCCCATTTTCCAGTTCCACCGCCGCCCACTATGTCCGCTGCCCCCGCCCGCTGCCCCTGGCCGACCCGGCCGCTCGACATCGATTATCACGACACGGAATGGGGCGTGCCGCTGCATGACGACCGGGCGTTGTTTGAACTGCTGACGCTCGAGGGCGCCCAGGCGGGCCTGAGCTGGTCGACGATTCTCGCGAAGCGGGACAACTACCGGCGCGCGTTCGACAACTTCGACGTCGCCCGGATCGCCCGCTATGACGCCCGCAAGGTGGCGTCCCTGCTGGCCGACGCGGGCATTGTCCGCAACCGACTGAAGATCGCCGCGACGATCGGGAATGCCCGCGCCTTCCTCGCGGTGAAGAAGGAATTCGGCAGCTTCGATGCGTTCCTCTGGCCCTTTGTCGGGGGCAAGCCGATCGTGAATCGACCGCGCCGTCGAGGTGACGTGCCGGTGCGAACCGCCGAAAGCGACGCGCTGAGCAAGGCGCTCCTCGCGCGCGGATTCAAATTTGTCGGGACGACGATCTGCTACGCCTTCATGCAGGCGAGCGGGATGGTGAACGATCACTTCGTCACCTGTCCCCGGCACGCGGCGTGTGCGAAACTGAAGTGACCCGGCGGCCCGGGATCGCCGGCCAGTTCGGTGGCGAGCATTTGGCTTGAGCGACCCCACAGTGCCTGACGCACTGCCGCGACCCCATGACCGCGCCCGCCGTCGTTTCCCCGTCCACTCGTCCGAAGGAGGCCACCCACCTCCGTGAGTTGTCGCCGCAGCAGTGGAAGTCCGGCGCGGCCGCGTGGCTCGGCTGGCTGTTCGACGGACTCGAACTGCACCTCTATACGCTGATTGCCGCGCCGCTCGTGCTGCAGTTGCTTCACGCCACCAGCACCGCGGATCCGGCGGTGAAGGAAAAGAGCGCCTACATCCAGGCGGCGTTTCTGCTCGGGTGGGCCGTCGGTGGCGCGTTTTTCGGACGACTCGGCGATGTGCTCGGGCGCAGTCGCGCGCTGGCGCTCACGATTCTCACCTACGCCCTGTTCACCGGGCTCTGCGCGTTCGCCCAAACCTGGTGGCAGCTCATGATCTTCCGTTTCATCGCCGCGCTCGGCATCGGCGGCGAGTGGGCGGTGGGCGCTTCGCTCCTCACTGAAACGTGGCCGAAAGCGTGGCGTCCGTGGATCGCTGCCATGCTCCAGACGGGCGTGAACATCGGCATCCTCCTAGGTGCGGTCGTGGTCACGGTGCTCTCGCTCGTCCTCCCGCCCAACGCGGAACGCTGGGTCTTCCTCGTCGGCGTGCTGCCCGCGCTGCTCGTTTTCTGGATTCGCCGCCACGTGCCCGAGCCCGAGGCGTGGCAGCAGGCTGAAACGGCGGTGCATCACCGGCCGCCGGGCGCGGGCGATCTCTTCCGCGGCGCGGTGCTCGGCACCACGGTGAAGACCACGCTCGTCTGCGCCCTCGGGCTGTCGGCGTGGTGGCTGTTCATGTTCTGGCATCCGCAACACCTGCGGCGGCTTGCCGGAGCCGAGGGCATTCCCGCGGCCGACGTCACGCGCTACGTCTCCACCGCGTTCTTCCTCGTCAACTTTGTCGCGATCGTCGGCAACTTTGCCGCCGGCTGGCTTGCCCGCCGCGTTGGCAACCGGCTCGCGATCGTCTGGCTGTTCGCGGGACTCGGACTCGCGATGATCGGCGGTTTCGCGGTGCCCCGCACGTTCGCGGAACTGGCGTGGTTCTGGTGCCCGTTGATGGGTTTCTTCTCGGGACTCTTTGCCCTGTTCACGATGTACATGCCGCCGCTGTTTCCGACGCTGCTCCGCACGACCGGGGCCGGCTTCTGCTACAACATCGGACGAGTCGCGGCCGCCGTGGCTTCGGTCGTTTTTGGGCTCTTCGCGCCGGTCGGTGATTTCCGGGGCGCGCTGCTCTGGACCGGAGCCCTGGCACTCGCGGCGTCCGCCGCCTCGATCGTCCTGCCGGAACGGACGTACGAAAACGAGGCGACTTGAGGTCGCGGCTCGCGGGCAGGCCCCGCGCGCCCGGCGAAGTGTGACCGTCCGCTTTTCTCGCGCTCAGAACTTCGCGTTCTTCAGCAGGAAATTCACGATCGGGGTCGGGTCCACGAGGCTGTGCGGATGGTGATCGACGCCGGGTTTGTGAATCACGGTGATGGTGCCACCGAGCTCACGGTAACGTTTTTCGAGGATCGCGGTGTTTTCCGCGACGGGCACGACGGTGTCCGCGTCACCCACGACCACGACGATCGGAATCCGGCCGCCCGCCACGAGGGGTATGCGATCGATCGGATTACCCTTGAGCGACGCGAGCGTCTCCTCGGTCACGCCATAAGCCGCGAGCGCCTGCGGCCACTCCTTCGAGGCGCGGTTGCCACCCGGCCAGCTTCGGAGGTCGAGTACCGGCGCATCGAGGTAGAGCGCCGCCACGCGATTGGGATGACTCGCGGCAAAGTTGAAGGCGTAAAGAGCGCCGCGGCTGAAGCCCTCAAGCACGACCCGGGGAGAAAGGTCGTAGACACCGACCAGCCGCGCGTAAAACTGGCCAAAGAGCGCCATGGCTTTCGGCGCGCCGTACATGTCTCTGGCGTCCATGAAGGCCACGTGCCAGCCGCGTTCGAGCAGGGCGAGGTCGACCTGCGGCTCATGCTCGAAGAACTCCGTGCGCCAAATCCAGGGGTGCCCCGGCGCGGGGACCTTGGGCGCGACCACGAGGCAGGGTCGATCGGCGACCACAAAGTCGAAGCGCGGATAACCGTGCCACTCGGAACGCTTCTCGCCATTCGGTCCGACGAGGGCAGGTCCATCGGCGGCGCGGCCGAAACTCACCAGCGCAACTAGCAGCGTCAGGCAGCGAAGGATGGTCACGGGCGCGGAGGTTTTCTGCCCCCCGGAGCCAAGGCAAGTTTGAAGCCGTAACAGGATCACGGGTCCCGCCACGGAAAATTTCCGGAGGTCGGCGGAGAACTTCGCGCCGCGGACTGGATTTTTCCGCGCAACGCTGGCAGACTCCCCTTCCCCATGGCGAAGGTCTATTTCTACTACGCCGCGATGAACGCCGGCAAAAGCACGGTGCTGCTGCAGTCGAGCTACAACTACCGCGAGCGCGGCATGCGCACGCTGCTCTTCGCGCCGCTGATCGACACCCGTTACGGTGCCGCGAGAATCGAGTCCCGGATCGGCCTGCGCTCGAGCGCGATTTCTTTCGGCCCCAGCGACAACCTGCTCAACCGGGTGCGGACCGAGCACGAGTCCAATGCCCTCGCGTGCGTCCTCGTGGACGAGGCCCAGTTTCTCGCCGGCGAACAGGTCTGGCAGCTCACCGACGTGGCCGACCAGCTGAACATCCCGGTGCTTTGCTACGGGCTGCGAACGGATTTTCAGGGCAAGCTCTTCCCCGGCAGCGGCGCGCTGCTGGCGCTGGCCGACGAAATCGTGGAATTGAAGGCGATTTGTCACTGTGGCCGGAAGGCGACGATGAACCTCCGCCTTGATGCCGACGGCCGGGCCGCGCGTGAAGGCGCCCAGGTCGAGATCGGCGGCAACGACCGCTACGTCGCCATGTGCCGGCGCCACTTCAAGGAGGCCATCGCCGCGACAGGCTCTTCCCCCACCCACTCCCCGTTTCCCCGGACGAAGCCGTCCTGAGCACCGCGGCGCCGGGACAAGGCCTCAATACGTCCGTCGATACTTCGTCCCCTCGGCGTCGATGAACCGGACCTCGTGATCCTCCTCGTTGACCTCGACGAAGCGCAAGCCGAGCCGGTAGTCGACGATGTCGCCAAACTTCACCATGCGACCATCGATTACCGCCCGCGGGTCGGAGCCGCCGGTGACGCCGGTGATCTTCATCGCATCGAGCGCGAGTTGAATCTGGAAGAGCAGATCGTCTTTCGCCGCCTTCGACCGGGCCGGGCGAACGGCTGTGATCTGCGGAATGCCACCAGGAGGAGGAGCATTCGTCGCCGGCTTCTCCCCGGAATTCATGCCGTCGACGATATCGTTCAGCTTGTCCATCCGCGCATTATTTTCGGCCACGACCTTGCGGGTCTGCTGCAGAACCTGGACCGCCGCGGGCGCCTTGCGATCCACGCCATCCTTCTTCGGATCCTTCATCTCCTGATAGAATGGCAGCAGGATGAATTTCGTGAGGTAGAAGAGTCCCCCGAGGAGCAGGCCGGCGCCCATGAAAACCTTGAAGAACCGGGCGAACGTGCGCACCACCGCCATGCCCGTGCCCGTTGAATGGGAAGGCAGCGAACTCGATCCACTGTCCGACTCCGCGGGGGCCGGAGCCGGAGGCGGGGCGGCCCGTACGCGCTGCGCGAATTCCTCGGCCGTCGGCAGCGGGGCAGTCAGATTGAGCACCGGCAACGTCGCCCCGGGCAGGCTCGGCGTGGCCATTTCCTCCGGTGCGACCTGCGAGTCTGGCGGCGGAGGCGAAAGGCCCGCCTCATCGGCAGCCTTTGCCCCGAGCGAAGTGAGAATCCGGGGGCGTGATACCGGCGCGCCGACCTCCTGACGGTTGAACACGGCGGTCGCCTGGAACGGGTTGCCCTTCGGCGTGGGTGGCGGTGGAGGCGGAAGTGGACCGGACGCGGCGGTCGGAATTGGCGGAGTCGAATGCCGTGCCGCTGGCGGTGGCGGCGGCGGCAGGGCCGACGGAAGTGGCGGGGTGCTGCCGACGGCGGCACGTTTCGGCAGCGGCGGCGCTTTCAGCGCCGCGAGCGTGACGGCCGCGCCGGGCCGGCCGATGGGCGGAGCCGATCCTGCGCCGGGCGGACGCGAGACGGCCCCCGGTGGAGCCGGTGGGGGCGGAAGCGGCGGTTGCGAACCTGGTCCGGGCAACGGCGGCCGCGAGGCCGGCGCAGGAGCGGGTGGCTTTGCCCTCGGATCAAAAACGGGCCGGCCGGCGAACGCGGCTGGCACGGACCCCTGCTCGCGTGCTCCAGCCGGAGGCGGCACCGCGGGAGCGATCGGTTTCGGAATCGGGATCGGATTCGCCGGGAGAGGAAACGGTGCCGCGGTCAGATTCGGCCCCGGCTTCGTGAGGTCCGGACGCGCGCGCCGCCGCGGAGCACCTTCAGGGGGCGGCGGAATTGGCGCGGGCGTCGACATGGCAGTCATCTCCCATCAGTTTTTCGGAGGGATTTGTCGAGCATGCCCAATACGCAAGCGCCCGCAGGGCAGCGCGTAGTTTCCGAGCTTGCCGCCAATCCCGCTTCGGCAGGAATGAGTTCCGTTTCGGACCGTACCACTGTGGACACACCTCCCTCCTCAAATCCTGCGGGCAAGTCGGCGACACCTTGGAATGTCCCCCCGTTGCAGTCCCTGGACACCGAGGCCGCGGAACGGATCATGACGGCCCTGCCGGAGGAAACCTTCCAGCTGATCGTCCGCGAGGCGTATCTCTTCCGGGCGGGTGAAATCATTCAGGAGGCGCACGCCGAGGCCAAGGCGAAGCAGGAGGAAATCCGGGCCACGCGACCGCCCTTCTTGATTCTCCGTCGCGGCGAGACCAAGGACGCCTTCCAGTCCAACCTCGCGGCGGCGGAGCAGGATTTTTCGCTGTTCGACAAGGCGGCGCGCCGCAACGCCGATGCGATGAAGAAGCTGCGCAAGTTCGCCGAACTTCACCTCGAGGCCTGCCTGCGCGAGAACGATCCCGTTTATTACTCCGGCCTCGTCTCCGAATCGCTCGTCGCGGACTGGCATCGGTGCGTCAAGCGACTGACCTCGAATCTCTCGGAGTTCGTCGCCGAGGTGGGCTCGGCGCGCAATTCCCTCGTGAATGCGCAGCTCGGCGAAAACGGCGTCCGCGTGGCCTCCGACGTGAGTCGGAAGGCAATCCTGCGCGCCGCCGAACTGGGCGAGCTCCTTGTGCGTGAAGTCGCGGCGACCACCGAGTTGGCGGCGGAACGTGATCAACAGGTGCAGGGCACCGCCTTTGCCACGGATTTTCCCCGCCTGCCGGAATTCGATTTTGCGGGGACCCTGCGGGACGCCGCGACCCTGCCGGTGTCGCTCCTGCAGGAACAATTCACGCTGCTGCTCCTGCGGTGCGACGAACTGCGCGAACAGGGACTGCCGCAACTCCTGAAGAAGGTGGCCGAGGCCGAGACGCAGCACACCGCCGTGAAGGAGAGCTACCTGCTCGGCGTGTGGGAGGCGCTGCGCCGCTACGCGCTCGATCATTACGTGCAGAACGAGGATTTGCAGGAAGTCGCGAAGGCGACCGAGGAAATGTTCGGCGACAACGCGCTCGGCTAAAGGGCTTGGTCAGACTTGGCGCGGTCACGCCGCAACCATCGGGAAACGAACCGGATCGAGCCGCAGGCCGGAATATGCGGCGTACAATTCCGGTTCGCCATGTCCAGCCGCCAGGCCGATGGTGGACGTCATGTCCCGGCTCCTCCGTCGCTCCCTCCCGGCCATCCTGCTCGTCTCGCTCTTCCTGCCTTCCTTCGCCTTCGCCATGTCGCATCTCATCTACTTCGGCACTTACACGCGCAACCCCAGCACGAGCCAGGGCATCTACTCTGCCCGTCTCGATGACGACACCGGGGCGTTGACGACTCCCGTGCTCGCGGCGACCGGCGCGAATCCCGCATGGATCGTTTTTTCCCCGGACAAGAAATTCCTCTACACCCTGCATCCGTCGAAGGCGCAGGCGATCGGGTTCAAGGTTGATGCCGCGGCCGGCAAACTCGTTCCCCTTCCGGTCCCGGCGGCCGCCGAGGTGGCTCCACCTTCGCATCTCGCGGTCGATGCGTCCGGACGGATGCTGCTGAGCGCGAACTATGCCGACGGCTACCTGGGCGTGATGGCGATCAAGCCCGACGGCACCCTCGGCGAGCCAGGCCTCATCCCCCACAGCGGGAAGAGCGTTCACCCCCGCCAGGACAAACCGCACGTCCACTCCATCACGATCTCTCCCGACAACCGCTTCGCGATCGTCTGCGATCTCGGGTTGGACAAAATCTTCACCTACGCGATCGACCCCGCGACCGTGAAGGTTTCGCCGGCAAATCCCCCTTTCGTAGCGACGGAGCCAGGCCAGGGTCCGCGTCACTTCAAGTTCGCCGCCGATGGCCGCCATGCCTTCGCCATCAACGAAATCGCGAGCACGATCACGGCCTACGACTACGATCCGGCCCGCGGTGCGCTGACCGCCCGGCAGACCGTCAGCACGCTGCCCCCCGGGTTCACCGGAGCCAGCACGACGGCCGAGGTCCGCGTGCATCCGAATGGGAAATTCATCTACGGCTCGAATCGCGGCCACGACAGCATCGCGGTGTTCGGCACGGACGCCTCAGGCCGGCTCACGCCGGTCGAGATCGTGCCCTCGGGCGGCAAGGTGCCGCGTAACTTCGCGCTGTCGCCGAACGGCAAATGGCTCGTTTGCGCCCACCAGGACTCGAATAATGTCACGGTTTTCCGAGTCGACCCGACTACTGGCCGGCTGACGCAAACCGAACACACCGCGACGGTCCCGATGTCCGTCTGCGTCCTGTTCTACGACTGAGCCCCAGCGGCTTACCCCGTTCTGCGTGGTGGGGCTCCTTATAAAGAGGCCTTCTGGAGGTGTCGCATCCGCCGAATAGGGCTAATCACCCCATCGTAATCCGGTCCATCCGTTGACTCAGCCTCCGCCACCGCTCACCTTCACCTTCTCATGGTCAGTCCCAACACCCCCGAAACCCCGGGCGGCGGCACCAGTCCCAGCGGTGCGCCCCGGTCCATTCAAGACGTTGTCATCCGGCTCGCCGGTAACTCGCAGGACGGCATTCAGGCCGTCGGCGGTTTCCTCGCGCGGCTCGCCGGACGCAGCGACCAGGACGTCATGACCTACATGACGATCCCCTCCACCATTTCGGGCGGACCATCCATCTTTCAGGTGCGGATGGGCACCGGTGACATCCTGTCGGCCGGTGACCGCGCGGACATGCTGGTGGCGTTCTACCAGCATAGTTACGACGCCCACATCAGCTCGCTCCGACCGGGCGGCGTGCTGCTCTATGACAGCGACCACGTGACGCCGGTGGCGGGAGACAACCGGTTTACGCATGTGGCCGTGCCGATCACCACCGCGACCGTCGAGGCCGTCGGCGGCACCGGCAAGGACAAGGGCAAGAACATCTTCATCCTCGGCCTCATCGCCCGCATCTTCGACCTCGATGTCGCCAAGCTCTCCGCGCTCATCAAGGAGCGCTTCGGTGGCCGCAACGAGGACATCGTCCGCAACGCCATGCTGGCCTTCGACTCCGGCTATGCCTGGCCGCAGAACAATCTCCGCGACCTGTTCTACCGCTTTGAGGCGGTCGATCAGGCCGGCGGGCCCGCGCCCTCCGGCCGCCCGCAGATCACGGTCGATGGCAACACCGCCGTCGCCTATGGCCTGCTCGCCGGTGGCGTGCGTCACGGCGCCGGTTACCCGATTACGCCCTGGTCTTCCATCATGGAGACCCTGCGCACCGAGCTACCGAAATACGGCGGCATCTTCGTCCAGTGCGAAGATGAAATCGCCGCGGTTTCGACCGCCATCGGATTTTCCTACACCGGTCAGCTCGCCATCACCGGCAGCTCGGGTCCCGGCCTCTCCCTCAAGATGGAAGCACTCGGCTGGGCCGTCATGGCCGAGATGCCGCTCATCGTGGTTAACGTGCAGCGCGGCGGCCCTTCCACGGGCATGCCGACGAACGTCGAGCAGAGCGATTTGCTCCAGGCGATCTATGGCAGCCATGGCGATGCCCCCCGTGTCGTCGTGTCCCCGAAGAACGTGGAGGACTGCTTCTATATCGCCCTCGAGGCCACGCGCATCGCGCGCGAATACTCGACGCCGGTCTTCATCCTGACCGACTTCGCGCTCGCCAGCCGCATCGAGGCCTTCGACGAGCCCGATCTGACCACGCTCATGGTAAGCCCGAAGGCCGACCTCTCCACGCGTGGGGCGGATTTCAAACCGTATCCCTTGGACCGCATCACCCGCCACGCGCCTCCGGGCGCGCGCATCGAGTCGGGCAAATATCCGACGGTCACCGGACTCGAGCACGACGAGATGGGACATCCCACCGGCAGTCCGAAGCTCCACACGCAGATGACCATCAAGCGCCGCGAGAAGATCAAGGCCCTCGGCGCGGCCCTGCCCGCTCCGGAACACACCGGTGATCCCGAGGGCGAGGTTCTCCTCGTCACCTGGGGTTCGACCTGGGGCCCGGGCCGCGAGGCCGTGGGTCGTATCCGGCCGGCCGGCGTCAAGGCCGGACACCTCCACCTTCGTCACATCCATCCGCTCCCGAACGGCCTCGAGGCCATCTTCGCCAAGTACAAGAAGATCGTGGTGGCAGAGATCAATGACGAGGGCCTCTACGGTTTCGGCCAGCTCGCGACCCTCCTCCGCGCGCGTTACGCAAACCCGGATATCGTGAGTATCACCAAGACCGACGGCCTCACCTTCAAGGTCAGCGAGATCGTCACGGGCCTCGCGAAGTACGTCGGGAGCCAGAAGCTCGACGGAACCGTCGGCGTTTCCAGCCACAGCGCGCTGGCCAAGTCCACCTGAGCAGAGGGCCCCTTCCCTCTCAAATCCCACTCCGCAACTCTTAAGTCCAATCTCATGTCCTCCGTTGCCACTCCTCCCGCCCCCGCCGGCGCCCCCCTCACCAAGAAGGTGCTCGTTGCCGATCACCCCACGTGGTGCCCCGGTTGCGGTGATTTCGCCGTACTCGCGTCGTTCTACCGCGTGCTGGAAAAGCTGCAGTATCCCCACGAGAAGATCGTCACCTTCGCCGGCATCGGCTGTTCGTCTCGTTTCCCCTACTTCGTCAACACCCACGGCGGCCATTACATCCACGGCCGCGCGCTGCCGTTCGCTGCGGGCATCAGCCTCGGCAACGACGACCTCCATGTCTTCGTCTTCGGCGGTGACGGCGACGGCTTCTCGATCGGCGGCAATCACCTCGTGCACACCGCCCGCAAGAACCCGCGGATCACCTACGTCATCATGGACAACTTCGTCTATGGCCTGACGAAGAAGCAGACCTCCCCCACCTCGCCCATCGGCTTCAAGACCAAGACCGATCCGACGGGCGCGATGGACCAGCCGATCAATCCGATGCGGACGCTGCTCAACACCGGCGCCACCTTTGTCGCACGCAGTCATGCCACGCAGGTCAATCACATGACCGACATGATGCTCCGCGCCGCGAAGCATGATGGATTCTCCGTCGTCGAGATTCTCTCGGAGTGCGTCGAGTTCTACGAAGGTGCGTTCGATGCGGCCAATCCCCGCAAAGGCGGCACCTGGTCGATGATCGACGAGAAGAAGAACGACGGCTCCCCCGAGGACGCCGCCCGTCACGACACCTCGGACGAACTCGCTGCGATGAAGATCGCGCTCGAGCCCTGGCCGGGGAAGTTCGGCGTCTACTACGAGAACAAGTCGCGTCCGACGAAGAACGCCCTCGAGGCCGGACTCATCGCCCGCGCCAAGGAAAAGACGAAGAACGCCACCGATCTTCAGCTCCTTCAGAGCACGTTTGCGAAGCTCCGGTAACCAGGAGTTCCGAAGCCATTTCACCAAGGCAGGTCGCAAGACCTGCCTTTTTTGTGTTTTGACTCCGCGTCCTTGTCGCCCAGCGCGCCCATCCAAACCTTGCACGTCATGTATTGCCTGAACTCCGAAGTTAAACGGATTGGCGTGGCCCTGTCCGTGAGGACAGGGACCTCTTGATCGCTTCGCCTAACGCCGTCCCGTTGCTCACGCAGCGGGCTACGAAGCCAACTTCGGAATCCAAGTATTGCGTGACGCGCAAGGGTTGGACGCGCCGCTTCGGGCTCAGAGCTTCTTCACTCCGCTCGCGCCGGGATACGAGCGGCGAAGCAGTTCCTGAATCAGACGAAGGTTCTCGATGCCGCCACGGGCGCGAAACGGCACCGTCCCATGCTCCGGCACATAGACGCAGTAGCGGCCGTGAAAGAGGAACACGACCGCGGCACTCTCCTGCTCGGTTCCCGCGTCGACGTGCTTGAAGGTGACGACGTTGACCGGCCGCCGTCGGGCCAGCGCGGCGCCAACAATGCTCGCATCGCGAATCGATCGATTGGGATGCGCGGGCTGCGCCACCGGCGGCGCACTTGCTGCCGCCTGGGGGAAATCGAACCGGAAGGTGGGGTGCCGGGCTGTCACCCGCGGATAGCGCGCCAGCACCGGGGCCGCCACGGACTCGACGCGATCCCGCTCCGCCGCCGCGACGGGCAGGCGGTTCCAGCCATGGTTGATATCCCAGCTCCAAAGCACGCCCTGCGCTTCGCACAGGCCGACGGCATGGCCCATCACAATCTCCTCATCCTCCATCGCGCCCCATTGCAGCAACCGCGCCCACGCTTCCGGGCCGGCGTTATCCTGCCAGTGATCGAGAAACGCGACGGTCTCGACGAAGCAGCCATTCGCCACACCCATCATCGGGTGTTGCAAGGGCCCGCGCTCCGCGGCCCCCAGTGACGAAGCCACCAAACCGATCCAGAACCAGAGACTGTCGCGGAGCGTTCTCATCGGAAACCCATGGGCGTCATGATCCATTCCTCCCCGGCCGGGCGCCGACGGGCAATCCTCGAATAGACCGACTGCCGATCACAAAAAAACGCCGGCGGGAATTTCCCGCCGGCGTTGCCGATTGAAACTTAAGCCAAGTTAGAAGTTCAGCTTGGCCGAGAACGTGTAGCTGCGCGGCGCGATGTAACCGAAGTTACCGGGCACCGTGCGACGGGCGGGCGACGAGATGTCCTCCCCGACGCGAGGCCGGAAGTTGGTCACGCCGGTCTGCACCGTGTCGTTGATGTTGCCGTAGATGACGTCGCTCTCGTCGAACAGGTTGTCGACGTTGAAGTCGAACGTGATCGACTTCGGTGCAATCCGGCGGCCGGACTCCTTCAGGCGCACCGTGTACGACATGCTGGCCACAGCCTTGATGTAGCCCGCGGCGACGACCGGCGTCGTGCCGTCGACCGTCGGATCGTCGATCGCGTTGTTCGGATTGGCCGGATCACGAATCGTGTCGCCGGACATGAAACCGATGACCTGGCCGCTGCGATATTGCGCGCCTGCGCCGAGCCGGAGACCGCGGAGCGGCCCGGTGCGAAAGCGGTAGTCGGTCGCGACATTGCCCGTCCACTTGGTCATGCCACCGGTCGGCTTCGGCACCTGGCCGGTCAAACCGGGAATCGTGACGTCCTGAAGGGTGTTCCAAGCGTCGACGGCGGCCTGGACCTTGGTGACGTTGATCTTCGTCGGATCGTTCAGATTGTCGGGAATCCGCGCGTCTTTGTTCGCATCGATGATTACCCCGGAATCAGCCAGAATCTGACGCATGACAGCGTCCTGCTGGGGAATCCACTTGATGACGTCGGGCTGCTGATCCTTCTGCACCGCGTCGGTGTAGCCAACGTTCAGAATCAGGCGCCACGTCGGCGTCAGGTTCGCGGTCGCCTCAAATTCCCAACCCTTGGTTGAGTCGGTGAGGGTTGTGAAGACGTCCTGCGGCAGCTGGCTGAAGCCGCGGATATTACGGCCGGTCGTGCTGAGATCACCGACCACCGGGGATGCGGCGATCGTCGAGTAACCACCGAGGGCGGCGCGAATGGTCGCGCCCTCCTGGTAGGAGTCATACCGACCGATACTGACCGCGAGCCGGTTGTTCGGCAGCGTGAAGCGGATGCCGTAGTCGGTGCCCTGAGAGGACGTCGGCGGAACGAGGCTTCCGTCCACACGCTGGGCCGGGAGGCTCAGGTTGAACGTGGAACTCTTGTTCGCGTAGACGCCGATCCAGCGGGACACGTTGACCACGGTGCCGTAGGTCCAGGTATTGACGTTGGATTTGTACACCGGGGCGCTATAGTCGTCTTGGAAACGATCGCCCGCGTACTGGGCGAAGCCGATATTGGCATTCGTGGACGTGCGTCCGCGAGGACGGCTCGTTGCAGGCAGCGCGGTCTGATCGAGGACCTTGCCGGTCGCATCCTTGATCTGGTAGGTGAGCTTGTAGTAATCGGCCGGCGCGTCCGGCTTCCAGGCACGGGTCGTGCCATCCCAGCCGGCGGGGTTATCGCCAGGGAACTTCACGCGACGCGTGTAGATGCTGGTGAAGTCACGGCGGAACGCACCGATCAGAACCACGCGATTCTTGAAGAGATCGAAGTTGCCAGCGGTCTGGAAGAACTTGAACCGCTGCCAGCCGACATAGTTGTTCTCCTGGCGCTTCGTGTCGTACATGAACGTCGGACGGACGACCTCGACGATGCCGTTCTGCGGGTTGTAGGTGCGGACATCGGCGTTGCTGTTGTCGCGCCAGACGCGGGACGAGCCATCGTTGAAAGTGTAACGCGTGTACGCGCCGTATTCACTGAACTCGGCGACGTCGGTCCACGAACGGGCGTCCTGGGCGATGCTCTTCAACGGGAGCAACATCGACTGACCCTTGGCCTCGAGCCGCTGGAGGTTCATGCCGACAATGCCGGAGAACTGGAGGCGGCCGACGCGGGTGTCCTTTTTGTAGATGGCCTGGGCACGGACCTGCTCGATGTCGTAATTGCGATGGGTCCGATAATTGAAGACGTCGATGTAGGGCTTGAGGAACGTCGGATTGGGCGAGCCGTCGGGCAGCGTCCGGTTCACGTCGAGATACATGTCGAGGAGACCACGACGCTGGGTGTTCTCACCGAACTGCTTCGAGGTACTGGCGGTCGCGGCGACTTCGAAGTAAAGCTCCTGCGTCGGCGTGTAGTTCAGATAAAGCGAGGCATCGCCGCCCCGGGCGGTCGCGAGCGGGAGCGAGCGGTTCGTCCAGATCGAGGTGTCCTCGCGCGTGGGCATCGTCCAGAACGGCGATCCGCCGCTGGCGCGGTTCCAACGGGAAGTCGGCACGCCGTCCTCGCCATCGACGAGGGCCTGACGGTTGAGGTTAAAGCCCACGGTGCGTACCTGCACGCCGTTGATCTGGTTCGTATTCGAGAGGGTGTTATTCTGCTGCACGCCCTTGGTGGCGTAACGATTCTGGAAGTTCAGGAACGTATGGCCCCACTCGGCGCTTTCGACGAAGCGCTGGGGAGTGACCACGAGGCCGGCGGCAGCGAGCTGCGCCGCGGTCATCGGCACGGTGGCGCCGTTGGCGGGATACGCCGAGAACGTCGTCATGCCATCCCACGCGGACAGGTTGTCACGGATCGAGGCGCTCATCGTGCCATCGAGGTTCTTGAAATATTCAAACTCCGCGCGGAGGGAGAGCTTGGGCGTGATGTTGAATTTGCCCGCGAGGGTAATCGCCCGCTTCTCGTTCCACTCGTCGTGGCGCCAGGTTCCGCCCTCGTCGAAGAGGACATTCGCGCGCACCGCGATCCGTTCGTTGACCGGCTGATTGACGTCGGCCGTGACACGATAGCGGCCGTAGCTGCCCAGCCGCAACTGCAGCTCGGAAAACTGGCGGCCGGGCTCGGCCTGCTTCGTCAGTGAGTTCATCGTGCCCGCGACGCCGCCGGCGCCGAAGAGCACCGAGTTCGGACCGCGCGCCATGTCGACGCGATCGATGTTATACGAATCGGCCGTGCGGCTGATCGTGAAGAAATTGCGGGTCGGCAGGCCCATCTTGATGCCGCGCATGCGGACCATCGTGGCCGAGGAATTGCCGTACATGCGCGTGCCACCGTCGGCTTCGTTCTGATTGGTGTTCGTCGACCACTGAGCGGCCTCGACGACATCAGTCACGTTGAACGCGTCGATGAACTCCTTCGTGATGACCGAATAGGCCACCGGGGTGTCCTTCAGCGCCGTCGCGATGCGGCCGCCGGCGAGAGAACTCGCGGCGACGAAACCGACATCCGAGTCGGCGCTCACGCTGAACGGATCGAGTTTGACCGCGTCCTCCGCGCCCGATCGGGCGGCGGCCGGGGCGGCTTGTCCATAGGAAACGCTGGACGCCAGGGTGGCGGCAGCGGCAAGTAACAGGGATCTAATGCTTGGCAGTGTCATGGTGTCGGTAGGGTTGTCTGCAGATAAAAAAAGCCGGCCTGGTCGGGCGCCAAACCGTCCAAAGGTCAGGATGAGCGACTGAGCGACGGTGTGGGTGGGGCTAATCGTTTGGAAATCGCAATACTCAGACGGCGGCGGGACCGAATACCGGTTTGCGGGGATCAATCAAAAGCCAGTTCACGGCGCCGAAGACGAAAAATGCGCCCATGACATACAGGGGCGCATTCCAGTCGCTGAAGCGGGAAACCAGATAGGTGACGAGCAGCGGCGAGGGAATGCTGGCCACCTGACCTGCCGTATTCATGGCGGCACTGACCACCCCGACGTGCTCTCCGCCAATATCGAGGCAGGTTCCCCAAGCCGCACCGAGCGTGAACATCGCGGCGGCGACGGCCAGGGAGAGGAAAACGGCCGCCAGGATCGGCTGCGAGACGTAGGCCGCGAGAAACATGCAGCCCCCGGCGAGCAGATTACCCACCACCCCGACGCCAATGCGGCCCAACTTCAGCCCGAAGCGGCGCACCGCGGAATCCGTCGCCACGCCGCCGAAAATATCGCCAAAGACGGCGAGGAAGAGCGGCAGCCCGGAAAGCACACCCAGCGTCATCGAGGAAAAGCCATGCTTTTCCTTCAGGAAGGTCGGCAGCCAGGTGATGCAAAAATAGAACGCGGCACTGGTGGGCATGTAGGCCAGGCAGATTGCGACCGTGTTGCGGTGCTTGAAGAGGCGGCCCCAATATCCCCCGCCCGAATTGTGGTCCGAACCAACCTGCCGGCCGGCCAGAATCTTCTCCACCTCGGCCGCGTTCACCTCCGGGTGCTCAGTGGGTTCGTCGCGAAACCAGCGGTACCACGCAATCGCCCAGAAAACGCCCACAAGGCCAAACACCACGAACACGAAGTGCCAGCTCACGACGGTCATCATCGCGACGACGATCGCGGGCGTGACCGCGCCGGCCAGATGCGCACCGGCGAAAAAAATTCCCTGGATGCGACCACGTTCCGCCAGCGGGATCCAGCGGGCAAACGTCCGCGCTACGCAGGGCCACGCTCCCGCCTCCCCGGCGCCAAAGAGGAAACGCACGATCAACATCGAGACGTAGTTGAACGCGGCCGCGGTCAGCATCGTGAAGGCCGACCACCAGAGGACGATCCGGGTCAGCGTGGAACGGGTGCCGAGCCGATCCGCCCACCACGCGGTGGGGATTTCGAACAGGGCGTAGGAAATGGCGAAAATCGTGAAGACCCAGCTCATCTGCTCCTTGCTGAGCGAGAGATCGCGCATGATGTCCGGCGCGACCGTTCCCATGCAGGCGCGATCGAGGTACGTGATCATCGCCAGCATCAGCGTCATCGACACCACCTTGTAGCGGACACGGGTGGGTTGGACGGCAGCTTGGAGCGGGGACGCGGAAAGAAGTGACATCGGAGGGGAGTAAAGGGTGAGCCAGGAAGCTCGGGCCGTCAGACGCTGGGGCGATGGGGGTTTTCGCCCGGGGGTGGGCGGAAGCAAACTGGACCGGAGCGGCTCCGCGGGGCCTGCCGCCTGGCACGGGCGGACTGGCCCGGACAATAAACGCTGCAGTCCAGCGGAAGGCCAGACCGCAGCGAGGCGAAATCAGGTCATCTCGAGACCGCGCATCGTACCGGTCGACGACGAGAACTTGTCCTTGTCGATCCCGAGGCGGTGCAGCATCGAGAGATGCAGGTTGGTCAGCGGATAATTCCGCACCGTGTCGAACACGAGGTGCTGGCCATGTTTGAAGCCGCCACCCGCGAAGATGACCGGGAGGTTGAGCGTGACGTGGGAATTGCCGTCGCTGAGGTTCGAGCCGTAGAGGATCATCGTGCGGTCGAGGAGCGACTCGTTCTGCTCCTTCACCGACTTCAGGCCGGTGAGCAGGTCGTTCAGTTTGCGGAGCTGGCCCATGTCGAGCGCCTTCAACTGGCCGAGCTTCTCCTCGGACTTACCGTGGTGGGAGAGTCCGTGGTAGCCTTCGGTGATCGCGGTATCGAGCGGGCTGTCGACCACCCCCGTGCTGGCGGCATTGATGAAGAGCGTGACGGCGCGGCTCGAATCCGTCTCGAACACGAGGCGAACGAGATCGTACATGACCTTGATCTTCTCGATGAACTGCGTGGGGCTGGCGACGTCGACCGGCGCGGCGACCTTCACGACCGGCTTCGGCTTCTTCTCCCAGCCTTGCGAAACCTGCAGCCGGTTCTCGAGGGCGCGGACGCTGGTCAGGAATTGATCGATGCGCTCGCGGTCGGGCGTGCCCAAGTCGCGCTCCAGATCCTTCACTTGTCCGGCGATGGTATCGAGAATACTGCGACCGGTGCCGAGCTTCAGCACCTGGGCCTCCACTTCATCCGGGGAACCCTGCACGAACAACTGCTTGAAGACTTCCGCCGCTTTCTGCTCGGGCGGGATCGCGACACCGCTGCCCGTCCACGACAGACTCGTGTTGCCGTTCACCGCCAGGGTCAGGGAGGGAAACCGCGTCTGCACGCCGATCGCCTCCGCCACGAGCTGATCGAGCGAGATCGTATTCTTGAACGAACTGCTGCCCGGATTCGGCGCGCCCGTGAGGAAAGCCAGCTCGGTCGGATGGCTGCCGCCCACGTTCGGAAGGGAGACGCCGGTGAAGACCGTCAAGTCGTTGCGATGCTCCTTGAGCACCTCGAGGTACGGCGAGGCCTTGTAATCGCGGCCGGCGCCCGTGGGCACGAACTCGCGCGGCACCATGCCAAGGTTCGTGATCACGCCAAACATCCGGCGCGGAGTCGCATTCGGCGCCAGCGGCGAGGATGACTGCTGGGCCCGCGCAAACGTCGGCAGCATGGCATCGAGAAACGGCAGCGAGAGGGCCACGCCCGTGCCGCGCAGGAAGTGCCGCCGGGAAAGCGGGCGGCGGGTGGCAATGTACGGTCCGTACGCGTTCGGCGAATTCGGCGGATTTTTCATGGGATTTTTCTCTGCTGGCGGTCGTAAACTGGGGCAGGCGCCGGGTGGGAAACAGCGCCTTACTTGTTCAGGAAGAGGTCACTTTGGACAAGCTCGTTCAGAATCGAGCGGAGGCCATGCTTGCTCGACGCGGTCTTCTGCAGGATCCGGTCGATTTTGGCGCGGTCGCTGAAACGCACCGGAGCGCCGGTCGCGAAAACCGAAAGCTGCTTCGCAAAATTGCGGGCAATGCCTTCCTCGTCCTGCAGCAACAGTTGCTTCAGCTCGCGGACATCCTTGAAGGGCCGTCCATCCGCCGTCGCGCCGCTCGGATCGACCGGCAGCCCGAAATAGAACGCCAGCGGCCAGCCGTTCTGACCGAAGCCGCGTTCCGGCGTCTGGCCGGAGGAAGCCACCGCGCGATAGCGATCGCGCCAGGCGCCCATCACGTCGAACGCCTCCAGGGCAAAGCCCGGCGGATCGATCTTGCGATGGCAGGCCGCGCAGCTCTCGTCCGCGCGATGCTTGTCGAGTTGCTGGCGAATCGTCACCGCGCCGCGAATGTCGGGCTCGACCGCCGGAACCGCTGCGGGCGGGGCCGGCACGTCGTAACCGACCACGCGCTCCATGATCCACTTCCCGCGCAAGACCGGCGACGTCGTCGTGCCGTTGGCCGTGACCTTCAGCACGATCGCCTGGGTCATGACGCCGCCGCGGACGCTGTCGGCCGGCAGCGCCACCCGGCGCATCTTCACACCGTCGACCCCGGGAACGCCGTAATGCAACGCCAGGCGGTCATTGAGGAAGGTAAATTCGGAGTCGACGATGTTGCTCGCCGGCATGTCGTTCTTCAGGAGCTCGGTGAAGAAGAGCCGTGACTCGTCGACGGCCGCCTCGAGCAACGCATCGTCGAGGTAATAGTCGTTGTGGAGCGCGATGTCCGGCGTCGTGTCGTACATCTTTCGCACCTCGAGCCAGTAATCCAGAAACGCCTCCACCATCCGCCCGGACTTCGGATCATTCAGCATGCGATCTGTCTCGGCCCTCAAAACGCCGGGCTGGTGCAGTTCACCCTTGGCCGCGCGTTCACGCAGGGCCTGGTCGGGCTGGGAATTCCAGAGGAACAGGGCAAGGCGGGTCGCCAGAGCGTGATCGTCCAGGCGGCCCGGCTTCTCATCGAGATAGACGAATTCCTGCGAAGCGAGAATCGCGGTGTAGCTGGCCAGCATCGAGCCGGCGAAACCGAGACCGGCTTGATAACGATCCTGGAAGAGAGTCAGGAAACGCCGGGCCTCGCGTTCGTCCGCCGGGCGGCGATAGGCGCGAGCCAGGAAAGCGCGAATCAGGCGATCGGCGTCGGCGTCCGGATTAGGGGTTTCAACCTCCACCAGCGTCGCTAGCACCGGGGCGCCGCCGCGGGCCGGGCCGCGTCCGCCCCGGCCACCGCCGGTGCTGATGACCTCCACCTCGACGCCACGCCTGCCATTCTCGACCTTCTTCAGCGGAAGATCGCCAAAGAGGGATTTATACCCGGCCGTGGTCTCCTCGTCGTAGAGCGGGCCCTCGACGTCCATCCAGCGAAACGCGACGCCAGGCATGCCGTCGCGCTGCGCGAGCTTGTTCGTGTAATGGTCGATGGCCGTGAAGCCCGGGCGGGAGCGGAAGAAGCGCACCGCATCCATGATGATGTTCTGGTTCGCCATCAGCAGGACGTCCTTGAACTCATGGACGGTCGGCTCGGGGGTGAGGTCGAACTGCGCGATCCGCGACGCCGCGGTCGCACCGACCTTGGCGTAGACGTGAACCGGTTCGTAGCGACGGCCCGTCGTGACGTCCGCGTGGTTCGGACGATGCCACTCCGGCGGGAGCAGTGCGATCGCGCGGGGATCGCCGTCCTTCGGCGTGATGCCGAGATATGAAACCGTCGGGCGGCGCGTTCCGTTCGGCCCAACCCAAATGGTATAACCGTTGAAACTGATATTGTAGCGACCCGTGACCGGCGCGCGGAACACGTTCCACGACGACTGGAAGCCGGTCTGAAAGTGGCTGGCCGTCCAAGCCATGGCTTCCTGCGCCTGTTTTTCCGGATCCGCGTCGCCCACCGTGAGCGGCGCCATCCGGGTGAGGGCGGGAATGTCGGGCGCGGAATTGAGAATCGGGAAACGGCCGCGGTCCGGATTTCCATCCTGGTTGGTGAACGCAAAATTGTCGCGGGCCCAATACCGCTTCTTCGTCGTGGGCGGCTGCGCAAACTTCACCGCCAGCACCTGGCGCATGGCGTAGTCGGCGGCGCTCATGTACCGCGACATGTGGACGTAGGAGACGTCCAGGGCGCGGCTGACCTTGTTGAAGTGAGCGGCCTCACCGTCTTCGGGAAGCTGCTCCTTGATCAGCAGCCAGGGGGCGTGCAGCAGGTCGCGGAGGGAGTTCTCGTATTCGTTGCGGTTGAGGCGGCGACGGGTCGCGCGACCGATTCGACGGGTCGTCTCCTCTTCCGCGGTGATGAGCGAGGTGGAGACATTCTTGACGAAGGTCGCCAGCTCGGCCGCTTCCGGGCGCTTCTTTTCCTTCGGCGGCATTTCGCCTGACCGGACGCGGTCGTGAACCTTCACCCAGGTCAGGAAATTCTCCGCATCCGACGGACTATAGGGCAGCGAGGTCAGATCGAGGCCTCCCTCCTTGTCGACGTCGTTGTGACAGCTCGAGCAGTGGCGATCGGTGAAAGCAGCCACCGCCTCATCGGGAAACGCGTCGGCACCGAATGCCGCGGAGACACCGGAGAGGTACGCCGACCCGAGAATCAACCATGCACCCAAGCCGACCCGGCGGGCATCAGGACGAAGTCTGGGAGCCAAAGCGGGAATTGAATTCTTCTTCATGGGTGGGAGAGCGGCACGAAAGGCTGCGGACGAGAGCGGTGGAGGCCGTTCCGACCGAGACGGAAAGAGGCACGCGCTAAGATGGGATGGAGAAAATGGGGTGTTCGGCCTGACGAATCTTCCGTCGCGCGCCTGACGAAAGCTCGGGCAAAAGGTAGCTAAAATTTACCGCGGTCAAATGGAGCAGACTGACGCGCGGACGCCGAAAGAAGGCACAATAGAGCCCGATACGCCGACAATCACGCAAGTAGATTTCCGGGCGGAGGTCGGAGAACTTCTCCATGATTTGAACGAAAAGCTCGCCCGGACTCGGAGAAACCGAATCTTCTCCCTCCCCTCCGCGTCAGGTCGTGATGCACGGAGTCCGGCGTCGCTGAGTCTCGCGCTCCTTCGCCCTCAACACGCTTGCCTGAGGAAGCGGTTCGCCTTGCATCCACCTCCCGCCCCAAAAAACCTCGGCCCACACGCGCCGCGCTCTCCATGTCCCACGATCTCCGTCCTTTTTTACCGCTCCGCCGTCTCGCCGCCATCCTGTGCCTCGGCTCGCTCCTGACGCTCCCCGCGCTGTCCGGATCCGCGGCGGAGACCGCTCCGGCCGACGATCACGCCGCGGAATACAAGACCCTCACGGTTGATTTTGTCCGGCTGGACGGCCTGTTCGAGCAATATACCGATCCGGTACAGAAGCTGACCATCCTCGGTTACATCAACCTGATGAAAGGTCGCGCCGAAGCGCTGAAGGAAAACTGGGATCAGGTGAAATACGAGGAACTGCGCTACGACATCAATCTCCAGTGCCAGCGCATCGCGAACTGGCTGGCTCCGCTGCGAACCCCGCCGCCAGCCTCCCGGACCGAGGCCGCGTCCACCGTCGCCGTGGCAAAATTAAATCCTTCCGTCACCAACGCCGCCGAGGTCAAGGCCGCGTTGGACGCCCTCGATCGCGAGATCAAGCGTCTCGACGAGCGCCTGGCGGCGACGCCCGCCGGCACCGCCGGTCGTGACGCCGAAGCGGCCCGGGTGAAGCGGATCAAGGAACGCCGCACCGCCTTGGGCAAGGAATTCACCAAAGCTGGCTGGGATACGCTGGTCGCCGAATTGAAGTAAGACGGGGCTGACGCGCCCCAGACGGGAGCGAGGCCGAGGCCCCTCGCTCCTCGAGTCGGGAGCGACACGCCTCCCGCAAGCAGCCGTCGCCGTTTTCCTTGCCCGGCATGTGCACGAGGGCGCCAGCTCAGCCGGGTCGCTCCATTTCCATGGGAAAGGCCAACATCTCGATGTCCGGGCCTGGCAGGCGCTCCAGCTTCACGCCGAATTTCGCCTCATAAAAGGCGCGGGCACGTTTCATGTCCTGCACTTAGATCTCAAACCAGCCGACCGGGTTTCCTTCTGTGTTCATGGGGATGGATTTCGTGAAACTCGAATCAGCGGGCGAGGTTCAAACCGAGGATCAGATCCTCATAGGTGTTCTCGCCGACAAGGAAGCGGCGCGTGCCAACCGTCTGGTAGCCGAGGCGGTGATAAAACGCGATCGCACCCGTATTTCCGCCATAGACTCCCAGCAGCAGCCGGCGCGCCCCGCGCCGGCTCGCGGACTCCAAGGCCTCCTGCATCAATCGCGCACCGACACCCGTGCGTTGAAAACGGTGCAGGAGATACACGCGCTTCACTTCCAGATCATCGGCCGCCAGATCCGCCAGCGGCAGGTCGGGCTTGGTGAGAACAAGATACCCGATGGGGGCGCGACCCGGCTCGACCTCGGCCAACCAGATCTCCGTCGCCGGATCGTGCAGCCAGGCCGCATACTTCTCCCGCGCATGCTGGCGCTGGCAGTGGGCCACGATATCGCGTCCACCGATGACACCCGCGAAGGCTTCCAGAAACGAGGCCTGCCCGACGAGCGTCAGCGCGTCCTCATCGCCCGGTCCGGCCCGTCGTATGGTCGCAGCGCACATGCGGAATGAATTGGCGGCAGTCCCGCTCACCGGCAATCCCGGAGAGCACGCTCGCCGGGCTCCCGCGGGGACAGGGCGCCAGGCTCAGCAGCGGTTCATCGCTGCGCGTGCATTTCCGCGCGAGCCCCAGCCGTCTGCGGACGTTGACCGGGGCGGAGAACTGATTTCACTTCCGCGGCGGTTCGGCGAAACTCCATCCCTTCGATCGCACTTCCTCTCACGGCATGCCCAGAGTTTTCATCACCGGCCTCGGATTCGTCACCAGCATCGGCAATGACGTCGCGAACGTCACCCGGCGCCTGCGCCAGCTCGAACACGGGTTTGAAACCTACGCCCCTTTTCAGAAGCCGGAAATCCCGTGCAAGGTGATTGGCACGATCAAGGAGTTCACCGCCGACTCGATCGATCAGGAGGACTGGGTCTTTCCCGCCCGCTACAAGATCAAGCGCGAGTTGCTCCGCTCGATGGCGCCCAACGGGCTCTTCGCCCACTGCGCCATGCTCCAGGCCATCGAGGATGCGCGGCTGACGGAGGCGGACATCTCCAATCCCGACACCGGGCTCTACGCCGCGTCCGGAGGCTCACCGCTTCTGACACACCATCATCACGAGCGGCTGAATAAATTCGGCCCGATGCGGTGTTCGCCGCTCGGCATCGTGGCCTCCATCGTCGGCACCCTGAACTTCAATCTCGTCGCGGGTTTCCGGATTCTCGGCGCGTCCTGCGGGTTCTCCTCGGCCTGCGCCTCGTCCGCCCATGCGATGGGTTATGCCTTCGATGACCTGGTCCTCGGCCGGCAGCAGCGGATGTTCGTCGTCGGGGCCGAGGACGGGAATCGCGACGCGATCCTGCCCTTCGCGGGCATGCGGACGCTGTCGCTGCAAACCGATCCGGCGCTGGCGTCGCGCCCTTTCGATGTCGCGCGGGACGGCTTCGTCGGCACCGGCGGCGCGACGGTTCTCGTGCTCGAAACCGAAGCGGAAGTCCGGCGCCGCGGGGTGACGCCGTATGCGGAGTTCCTCGGTTGGGGCCAGGCGTCCGATGGTTACAACGTCGCCATTTCCCATCCCGAGGGCAGCGGTTCGGCCGCGGCCATGACGAAGGCGCTGCGGGCCACCGGGGTCAGCCCGCCGGAAGTCGACTACGTCAACGCCCACGCCACCTCGACTTTGATCGGTGACATCTCGGAAGCGCGCGCCCTGAAGTCGGTGTTTCACGGCACCGGCGCGGGTCCGCTCGTGAGCAGCACGAAGGCCCTCACCGGCCACGGACTCTCCCTGGCGGGCGCGATGGAGAGCGGCTTCTCCGCGGTCGCGCTGCGGGAACAATTCGTCCCCGGCAACGCCCATCTGGCGAACGTGGATCCCGAGTGCGCGCATCTGAACCTCCCGCGCACGACCGAAAATCGCGCGGTGAACATCGTGATGAAAAACAGCAGCGGCTTCGGCGGCGCCAATGTCGCGTTGCTTTTCAAACGCGCCTTGTGACCGCGAGCACGCCATTCGCCTGACTTGGATGAGCACCACGCCGCCCGATTCCCCCAAACCCCCGGCGCCGCCGCCGGGGGGGACGCCGCCTGCGACCGAGCCGGGTCCGGCGGCCGGCCAGCCCCTGACGCCCGAGGAACAAATGGCGCTCTACGAAAAGGAGCTGAAGGAAACCGACTGGGGACATCAGCCGTGCTGAAACGGCGAGGGCCGGCGTGAACTGGAGCAGATTAAATTGAAGTGTAGCCGGTAAGATTTCGCGGGCGCGCACGAGGCGCGCCCCGACGATGCGACATTGCAAGATCCGCTGGAGGGGGGTGGCTCGTCCACACCCGCCGGCTACGCCATTTCTTAACCTGCCCTAGCGCCAGTGCGCGGAGGCCGCGATTTCGCGCAGCGCGAGCTGGCCTTCGATCAGTTCCAGCGCGGAACGGATGATCGGAATATCGTCATCCAACTGCTGCCGGACCTCTTCCCGCATCCGCAGGATGCTTTCGGCCGGGAGATCCTTCAGCATGTCGCTGAGAATCGCATGGATGGCCTCGGCCCGCAGTTCCATCGGCAGGGCCGAAATGGCCGCCATGATTCGGGAGGTAAAACTACCCGGGAAACTCATGATCGAGTGGTCCCGTACGCCGGTCGATGGTTCCCTCCGGAGGGGAGATTTTGTCCCGCCTCCGGTCTTCACCCACCAGGCGCGCCGCGCCGGGCACTAACCGTTCGCCTCGAGTTCCACGGCGGAATTACACCCTTCCCACCTGCGCGCAGGCCGCGCAACGTCGGTGGATCGCATGAGTCGCGCAACGTGTTATCGATGCTTCTGGCCGCAAAGCCTCTGCTGGTGCCCTTCGATCCACGCGATGGAGACCCGGACCCGCTTCCTGTTCCTCATGCATCCGAAGGAATACAAACAGGAGAAGGCGGCGACGGGCCGGCTCACTCATCTCTGTCTCCCGAACAGCGCGATTCATGTCGGCGTGGGCTTTGACGAACACGAGGAAGTCCAGGCCGCGCTGCGCGATCCGGCGAATTTTCCGGTGCTCCTTTATCCCGGGCCGACGGCTCGCAACCTGTCATTGGAGCCATGGGATCCTTCCTTCCTCCAGGGCCGGCGCCTGACGGTGCTGCTGCTGGACGCCACGTGGGCGCTCGGCCGCAAGATGCTCCGGCTGAGTCCCACCCTGCAGCGGTTGCCGCGAATCATGTTCGTGCCGAGTGCGCCGAGCCGATTCGTGATCAAGCAGCAGCCGCATCCCGCGTGCCTTTCGACGCTCGAGGCCACGCATGAACTGCTGCTCACCCTCGCCCGAGCCGGGCTCGATGACTATTCGCAGCCGGAACAACTCCCGGAGCTGTTCACCCGGATGCAGGATTTTCAAATTCGTTGCGCCGCCGATCCGGCGCGCGGCGGCTACCGGCGCCACGCGTACCGTGATCCCGCCGAGCGCACCCCACCCCAGGGTCGCAGTGGCGCCCGCCGGGCGCGGATTTTTCAAACCAAAATCCCCGCGGCCGGACCTTCACCCTCTTCGCCATGACCACCCCGCCCGCCTCGCGCGATCCACTTCACGGCGTGACCTTGGAAAAACTCCTGACCGAACTCGTCGCCGAGCTCGGCTGGGACGGCATGGCGGATCGCGTGGACGTGCGCTGCTTTCGCTTTGATCCCAGCATCAAGTCGAGCCTGGCCTTCCTCCGGAAAACCCCGTGGGCCCGCGCGAAGGTGGAGGCACTGTACGTGGCGAGGAAGCGGACGATCTGATCACGCTCCCGCGGAGGCGGTGCGATCGGCTGGTGTCGATCGCGGGACATAAAAAATGCGCGACCCACGAATGGGGCGCGCGAATATCTGGGAGTGACTCCAGTGGCAGAAGCAGCCGGGCCGCTACACCCACCTCCACCGATGACTGAAATCAGCCACCGGCGGAGGAGAGGCGAGGCGGGGTTACTTCTTCTTCTTCTTCGCTGCCGTCTTCTTCGGAGCCGCTTTCTTTGCTGCTTTCTTAGCCATGATATTTTCCTTTTTGCTTTGGTTGTGAGTGCGAATGGGAACCAGTTCTCATCCGCACGACTAAATGGGCGCGCACCGCGGCCAAATGTAAACCTCAGAAGATCACTGTCCGCAAATGACTGCGGACCACACCAAGCCGGAAATTCGCGCGAAATCCGAAGTCATGTGCGCTTCGTGATGCACGATCGCTGCAATCGCCCGAGCGAAATTGCGGCGACGAATTCGCCATCGCAGAAATTCCGCGGCGCCGCGCGCCAGCCTGGCCCGCCAATTTTCGCGCGGCTCCGGATCTGTTTAAACGGAAGAGCCGCCGACCAGAAATCGCGGACGCGCACGAGGCGCGCCCCGACGAATCGGGTGCAGGACCGTGACTCAGCCGCGCCCGGATGGCTGGCGGCATCTCGTCGGCCGCGCTAGTTCCGCGGCTCGACGGCGTCCGATTCATCGCGGGGACAAACCTGCTCCACTGCGGCGGAAAGCTGATCACGGTTGAACGGCTTCAGCAGCACAGCATGGGCGCCGAGATTCTTTGCCATCTTCAGACAGTCCGTCGCCTGCATGTGCCGTCCGCCCCCGGAAATCGCGAGGATGCGCACCTCCGGGCTCGCCTGCTTGAGTTCGAGGATCAGTTCGAGGCCGTCACCATCCGGCATGATGATATCCGTGATCACCAGGTCGAAGTGACAGTGCTTGAGCAGCTGGGTCGCCGCCTGCCCGGTGGACACGCACATCACGACATGGCCAGCAGCCGTGAGCCAGTGCCCGACCAGGTCCTGAATGCCTTCGACGTCATCCGCGACAATGACGGAAATATTTTTCATCGGTGGATGGAGAGAGTGCGGTTGCGAGGGAAGCCAGGCCTCGTCGGCCGAAAGCCAACGCAGCCGCGCTGAGGAATGCATTCCGGGACCAAAATTGGGAAGCGACCCGAATACCGGAATTCCGGTAGCACCCACGAGCCGCCACCAATTGCCCGGCGCGGGTTCACCACGCCGGACGTAAGCCGACCCTACGCGAGCGCGAGTTCGCGGCAGCGCTTCAAGTCGATTTTGCCCGAGCCGAGCATCGGAATCTGCGGGACCTGCCGAATGATGCGAGGCACCCAGAGGTTCGGCACGCCCGCGGTCGCGAGGCGGGATCGCAGTTCGTCGAGTTGCACGTCCTGCGTCGTCAGCAGCACGAGCGCCTCACCCTTCGCCGGATCGGGAATCCCCGTTACAAAAACGATCGGGGTCTCCGCTGCCTCCCAGCCGAAGCTCGCCAGAATCTTCTGCTCGATGATGACATGCGGGACCATCTCGGCCCCGATCTTGGAGAAGCGGGACAGCCGGCCCTCGATCACCAGGAAACCCTCGTCATCGAACCGCCCGAGATCACCGGTGACGAACCAGCCGTTGCGAAACGCCGCCTGCGTTTTGTCCGCATCGTTGAGATAACCCGCAAAGACATTCGCGCCCTGGAAGAGCACGATGCCGGTCTCGGTCAGCGGCAACTCCTCGCCCGTCTCCGGATGCAGGATGCGCGCGGTCATGCCGGGCATCATCCGGCCCGCGGCCCCGGGGCGATGGCCGACCTGAGGCTCGTTCGTCGCCATTACGATCGGCGGATGCGGCTGGTTGATGTTGGCCGCGGGCGAGGTTTCCGTCAGGCCGTAGCCCTGCATGATCGGAAGGTGAAACGTCTCGAGGAAGGCGCGGGACAGATCCTCGGTCAGACGCTCGGCGCCGCTGACCACGAGATCGAGCGAGCGCAGTTCCGCCGGCCGGGCCTTCTTGATCAACGGCCGCAGGAAGGTCGGCGCGCCGATCAGCACCGTGGCCTGCTCCTCGTGGATGGCGTCGACGATCTTCCGGGTGTCGAGCGGACTGGGGACGGTGACGACCCGGCAGCCGCGCAGGAGCGGATACCAGAGCGTCACGGTGAAGCCGAAACTGTGAAACACCGGGAGGCAACCGAGCATCGAGGCGTACTCGGGCAGAATCGAGAGCGAGGAAATCTGGGCGCAGTTGGCGAGCAGGTTGCGGTGACTGAGCGCCACGCCCTTCGGCTCGTCCGAACTTCCACTGGTGAACAGCAAGCCGGCCTCGGCGCGGTCACCCAGGTGCGGCAGCCCCAGCAGCGACGCGCACCATTGGTTCGGGAGCAGCCAGGCCGCCGCGAGCCAGGGCAGCAGCGCCCGCTTTCCGCCGGCCGTCTGGATCTCCGCGGCCAGATCGAGCGTGCGTTCCGGCCAGGGAAAATTCGGCACCTTCTCGCGCATCGCCGGCGCCGAGACCACGGTGCCGATGCCACCCAGTCGCAGACTCGCCGCGATCGCCTCGCGGCTCGAGGTGAAGTTCAGGTTCACCGGCACCTTGCCGGAACAGAGGATTGCGAGATTCGCAATGAACGCACCGGCGCCTGGCGGCAGGACTATGCCCACCCGGGTTTCGGGGATCGTTTGACGCCAGCGCCGCGCGAGAATCGCCGCGACCGCATAGAGCTGTCCCGCCTTGATTACGCGCCGCCCTGCGGTCCGATCGACCACCGCGATGCGCCAGGGATGACGGGTGAGCATTCGCACTGCCTCCCGGCCCAGATGACGCCGCAACACCGGACGGGCGTCGAAGGCGACGCGGCCCAAATCGAGCAGTTCGCGACGCGCCCACTCGACCGTCGCCTGCGCCGGCGGCACGGGGCGGCCAAAGGCGATGAAGACGGCGGTCGGTTTCAGCCGCGGCGATTTCCAAAGGCACCTGTTGCCCGCAAAGGAAAAAATCGATCCCCACAATCCGTCGGTCGCCGCGGCGACGACCGGCACATTGGCCTGGCGGGCGATCAGCTCGAGGCCCCGTTTCATCGCCATGAGCTGACCGGTGCGGGAAATGTGTCCCTCGGGGAAAATCAGCACGACCTCGCCCGCCTGCAGCGCCCGCACGGCCGCCCGGAGGCCTTCCAGCGGGCTCGGCGAGCTGACGGCGATGCAGCCGCTCTGTTTGAAACACCAGTCGAAGAAGGGATTTCGCCGCAGTCCCTGGTAGCCCACGAAGCGCAGCGGACGCGGACATGCAATCTGGAGCGCCACCACGTCGACGTACGAAATGTGATTCGCGATCAGCAGGACGCCACCAGTACGGGGAAACCATTCCGTGCCGCTCGAACGCACCCGATACAGCACCGCCGCCACCAGCCGGGCGATCGTTTCGAGGTACAGCGGAAGGTACGAGCGCCGGGGAAAAGGCATGAACGCGGCCAGATTTATGCGGGCGGAAACTCGCGGGATTCAACCCGGATCTTGGGGACCGGAAAAACGGATCGCTTTTCGCGGCCGGAATCAGGACTCGAGGACGGGCCCGCGACCGCCAACTCCGGGTCCGTCTCCGGGCCCTAATGACGGTTAACCGTCGGCGGTACCGCACGAAGATCGCGGGCGAGCGCGCCGAAGCCGGGAAAATCATGCTCCAGTCGCCGCGGATCCGCGCGGTGCCTCGCCACCTCCCGCAGGGCGCAGTCAATTTCGTGCGGGAGGCTGGGCCGATCGGTGCCGTAGACCCGGTACTTCAACTCGGCCCGCGAATACGGCTGCCGGCCGGTGGCCTGCCCGTCGAGCCAGGCGGCCTCCGTCACCTCCGGATCGCGGCCACAAAGGTACCAGGCCTCGATCGCCGGCACCGCGACTCCGACCCCGCGAAGCACGCGGTCGCGGCCGTGCGCCGGCGGGAGCTTCCGGCTCGTCTGCCGGAACACGGCCCGCATCTGGCAAACCCGGCATTGCGGATGGAAGTAGTTCGGCCGCTCGTGCACGTCGGTGTGCACCACGGAGTCGTCCGAATCCGCCACCGCCACGAGGACGTCGACGTCCGTGTTGAAATGCAGGTGTCGGATGACCGAGGGCAGCAGTTGCACGACGTTCGGCCAGCCCCGCGCCCGGAAGCCCTGCGCCACGAAACGCACCGGGCCGATCACCGCTGCCACCAGAATCCGTAATGCCGCTTCGTCCGCCGGTGATTCGCTGAGGAGCGCGACCTTCATTGCTCCTCGGGAACACCACCCAGGATTCCACTGAACCACATCTCGCCCAGCGATCCTTCGCGCAACAACTCCGGGAGATCGGGTCGATCCGACAGGCGCTCGAACCGGGCCGCCCTTCCCTGCTTCTGCGAAATGACCACTTCCTCCGGGTGCTCGCGAAACAGATCGATGAAATAGGGCGAGAGCGTGGTCGCGACAATCTGCACGGACGGTCGCGCCAGGCCTGCCGCCGCCGGATAGCTCAGCCGGTACAGGAGATCGCGAATCTCGCGCAGCATGCGCGGATGAATCCCGCGGTCGGGCTCCTCGATGCTCAAGACGCGGGGCGGCGTGGGATCATACGACAGTGCGAGGATCCCGATCAGGTAGAGCACCCCCTGCGACAGCTCGTCCGCCTGCAGCACCCCGTCCTCCTGCAGCCGCAGTCCGAACTCGATCCGGTTGTCGGCATGCTCAATCAGCTCGAGCGAGCGAAACTCCGGCAGGGTGCGCAGCAACTCGGCCGTCAGGGCGGTGAAGGCCTCCGGCGAGCGGCGCCGCAGGTCGGCGAGGACACCGGCGAGATTCGCCCCGTCCGGATGCAGCGCCTGGCCGGGCCGCGTGGCTGACGGCTCGGCCATGACTTCGTGATCCAAGACGTAATGCCGGATCAACCCGAGCTCGGCGCATAACGCCGGCCATTCCGGCGCGTCCGCCGGAATCACGCGCAATGCATTGCACGTGTGGTCCGAGACGCACTCGAGG
Organism: Opitutia bacterium; assembly: GCA_947472765.1. Lineage (GTDB taxonomy): Bacteria > Verrucomicrobiota > Verrucomicrobiia > Opitutales > Opitutaceae > ER46. The sequence goes on along the minus strand of CANJCM010000045.1, from coordinate 4,504 downwards.
CGAATCACGATGCCGCTGTAGGGCGGCGCAAACTGAAATTCGATTTCCGGACCCTCGCCTGCCACCGGCGCCGGGCCGGGCTGGATCGGAAGCTTCGACAACGCCCGCAGCCGTTCCAGCGCCTCAATGAGGCTCGTCTTGCCGCTGCCGTTGGGGCCAATGACCAGGTTGAACGGACCGAGCGCGAGGCTCGTCGACCGCAGGGCCTTGAAATTGCGAAATGCGACTCTCGCGATCACGCGGCGAATCTGGCTCCGGCATCCGGCCGCGACCAGCCCAATCAGTTCGCGCGCTTCGCCTCAGCGCGCCGCCAACACGATGACATCGTCCGCGTGCAGCCCGCAGCAGATCTCCTCGCCGACGTGAAAGATTTCCCCGAGCGCGCTTTCGTTGGCGACGACCGCCTGCAGCCGGGTTCCCGCCGCCGTCGCCAGCCGCAGATGATCCGTCGCGCCCTTGAAGATCTCCTCTTCGATTCGCGCGGTAAATCCGTTCGCCCCCGGGATCGGCGCGCGCCCCACGTGCACCTTCTCGGGACGAATCGAGATCAACGCCTCCTCCATCGCGCCCGGCCACGACGCGGACGGGAGCGTCAACTCAAGTCCACCGGCGACCTGAATGCGCACGCTGCCCGCGTCCCGCCGCACCAACCGGGCGGACAACAGATTGGCGGCGCCGATGAACTCGGCGGCGAACGCCGTCGCGGGGCGGTGATAGATTTCGTGTGCGCTCCCGAGCTGCTCGATCCGCCCGCGATTCACGATCGCGATTCGGTCGCTCATCGTCAGCGCCTCTTCCTGATCGTGGGTCACGAAGACAAAGGTGATCCCGAGCTGCCGCTGCAGTCGCTTCAACTCGAGCTGCATCGATTGACGAAGCCGCGCGTCGAGGGCCGAGAGCGGCTCATCCAGCAACAACACCCGCGGCTGGCAGACGACCGCGCGGGCCAGCGCCACCCGTTGTCTCTGGCCGCCGGAAAGCTGGTGCGGACGGCGGGCGTCCATGTCCGTGAGCGCCACAAGGTCGAGTGCCTGCCGCACGCGTCCCGCGGCCTCGGTGGCCGGCACCCCCTGCATGCGCAGTCCAAAGCCCACGTTCTCGGCCACGGTGAGATGCGGGAACAAGGCGTAACTTTGGAAGACCTGGTTCACCGGCCGGCGGTACGGCGGACGATCCGTCACATCCTCGCCGCCGACCCAGACCGTTCCCTGAGTCGGCAACTCGAACCCCGCGATGAGACGCAGCAGCGTGGTTTTGCCGCAGCCGGACGGACCGAGCAGGGTGAGAAACTCGCCCGCCTTGATCTCGAGGCTGACGTTGTCGACCGCGACGAAGTCGCCGAAGCGTTTGGTGACCGCGCGCAACTCGACCGCCGCACTCATGCGACCTCCTCCTCGCGTCCAAACCGCAGCAGCAGCCAGTACGTCACGACAAACAACGCCATGAACACCATCCCGAGCGCAGCGCCGAACGGCCAGTCACGGGCCTGGAGAAACTGGTTCTGAATCACGTTGCCGATCAGCGGCACCCGGGCACCGCCGAGCAGATCGGTAATCGCGAACATCGCGATCGCCGGCACGAAGACGAGCAGCGTGCCGGCGGCAATCCCGGGCATGCTCAAAGGCAGGATCACGGCGGAGAATACGCGCCAGGGCCCGGCCCCGAGATCGTGCGCGGCCTCGATCACCGAGCCGTCGATCTTCTCCACGCTTCCGTAGATCGGCAGGATCATGAACGGAAGGTAAGCATAGATAAGGCCGATCGAGACCGCGAAGGGCGTGTAGAGCAGATCGAACGGCTGCGCGCTCAGCGACACCAATTGCAGCAGGCCGTTGAGGAGACCCTCCTGCTTGAGGATCGTGATCCAGGCATAAGTCCGGATCAGGAAGCTCGTCCAGAACGGCACCATGACGAGCAGCAGGAGCCGCTGGCGCCAGGCTTCGGTGGCGCGGCCGATGACGTACGCCACGGGAAAACCAATGATCAGGCAGGCCACCGTGGTGAAAGCCGCGTAACCGATCGAGCGGGCGAAGATTCGAACATACACGGTGTCGAAGACGCGCCCGTAGCTCTCGAGTGAAAACGTAAACACGACCCGGCCCAACTCGTCCCGCTCACACAGGCTGTAAACGAAAAGGACCGCGGTCGGGACGACCACGAACAGCACCAGCCACCCCACGACGGGCGTCAGCAACAGCCACGCCCGCCAGCCGGCCCGCCGGGCATCGGCCGCCGTCGGGCTGGCGGCGCCGGCGCCGGTTGCGGGGAGCGCGTCCACCGCCTAGCGCGCGCTCTTCAAATCCGTCACGAGCCGATCGATGTCAGCCGCAGCCCGGCCAATATCGCGGAAGGTCTCGAGCTTCGCGCCCGGCGGCGGATAGCTGGCGGGATTGGCCAGCGCCTCGGCCGAGAGAAGCTTGCGGGCCTCGCGGTTCGGATTCGTGTACGGAAAGGCATCCGAGATGAGCTTCGAGACCTCGGGCTGGAGGATGTAATCGATCAGCTTGTGCGCGGCGTCCTTGTGTTTCGCCGAGGCGGGAATCGCGAGCACATCGATGAACTGGTGGGCGCCCTCGGCCGGAATCGTGTAGGCGAACTTCTTGTCGGTGTTCCAGAGGATCGCCGCCTCGCCGCTCCAGACGATGCCGACGTCGACATCACCGTTCAACAACGCGGTCTTCGGACTGTCGGAATCGAAGACCTTCACGAGCTTCACCCAGTCGGCGATCACCGGCCTGGCCTTGGCCAGCGCGGCGGCGTTGATCGTGTTGATCGGTGCGCCCTGCGTGTAGAGGGCCCACGTGACGAGTTCGCGACTGTCGTTGAGCACGACGAGCCGATCCTTGAACCGGGGGGCAAACACGTCGCGATAAGCCTTCACCGGCGTCTTCACCTTCTCGGTGTTCACGACGATGCCGACGGTCCCGCTCATGTAGGGGACGGTGAACCTGCCCTCGGGATCGTGCGGCCGGCGGAGCATGTCGGCATCGAGATTCTTGAGATGGGGCAGCTTGGCCGGTTCGATCGGGGCGAGCAGCTTCTGGCGAATCATCACCTCCGCGGCGTAGTCCGACGGCTGGATCACGTCGTAGTTGCCGGCGCCGGCCACGAGTTTCGAGAGCAGTTCCTCGTTGGAGGAGTAGGTCTCGAAGTTCACCTTGATGCCCGTGGCCTTGGTGAAGCCATCGAGCACAGTCTGGGGCACGTATTCGGACCAGCCGAACAGGTTGAGTTCCTCGGCGGCCCGCGCGGGCAGCGCGGTCACGAGGGCGAGGAGCGGGACAATCACACAGGTACGCAGGTGCATGGAGGTGGAAGTGGAGGCGAGTTAGCGGCTGATTTTCCGCAGATGCGCGGAAAAAATCACCGCGGCGGTGGTGGCGAGGACGAACAACACCGACAGCGCATTGAGCATGGGATTGAGGCCAACCTTGGCCATGCCAAAAATCCGAATCGGCAACGTGGCCGACGCCGCGCTGGCGGTGAAGAAAGTCACGATGAGTTCATCCCAGGAGAGCGTGAAGGCCATCAGTCCGCCGGCCACAATCGCGGGCCGCAGTCCGGGAAGAATCACGTAGCAGAAGGCGCGCCACGGCGTCGCTCCGAGATCGAGCGCCGCCTCCTCGAGCGCCGGATCGAGACCCTGCAGCCGCGCCTGCACGGCGAGCCAGACGAACGGAAAGCTGAAGGTCACGTGTCCGATCACCACCGTCGTGAAACCGAGCGGCATGCCCACGCTCGCGAAGAACACGAGGAGACTGATGCCCATCAGGATTTCCGGCATCACCATGGGAACGGCCGCGAGGGTCCGAATGGCGCGCCCCCCGCGGAATCGGTAGCGAAAGAGGAGCCAGGCGCCCGTCGTGCCGAGAATCACGGAGATGACGGTGGTGAGCAGCGCAATGATCAGGCTGTTCTGCGCCGCCCGCAGCAACGGCGCGTTGGACCAGACCTCACGGTACCAGCCGAGCGTAAAGCCGGTCCAGCGAACGTTGAGCCGGGACGCATTGAACGAATAGACCACGAGCACCACGATCGGCACGTAGAGGAACACCAGCACCGCGGCCGTCCAGCCGCGCAGGATTCCGTCCCGCAGCCGCAGGCCGCCCGAAAAAAATGAGGTGGACGGCGTGGACGATGGCATCGCGGCGCCAGAGGATCGCCACGCCCGGAGCCCGACCGCAAGTCCGCAACCGCGACCGACCGGCTTTGTGATCGCAGCAGTTCCATCGGGTAGTCCGTCGAGCGACACACCCCGCCCTGCGGGCACCCCTCTCAAGAGGGGATCTTGTCGAATCGCATCCCGAAGTTCCCCTCTTGAGCCGGAACGATGCAGAGGAACGAAATCGGCGGGTGTGGGCACCCGCCCTCCATCGTAGGCGGATCGTTCAGACTTCCGCTCGCGCTCCTCTCAAAGAGCAATCCATGGAGGGACGGTGCCCCCACCGTCCACGGCTGCCTTTCGTCGAGCGGAACGTTCACCAATCAGTTTAGCAACCGCCGC